>JAYYWX010000001.1:0-29463 GCA_036341255.1 Actinomycetota bacterium
CGATCTCCACCTCGGAGCTGATCGTGAGGTCGGCGACGGCCTGCTGGACCACCTCCGCCACGTCGACCGGCTCGCCGCGGCTGCGCAGGGTGCTGTAGTCGATGCGGCTCATCTCCAGCACGCTCGCCAGCAGCGACTCGACACGGTGCGCCGCCTCCGTCGCGCGACCCAGCATCGCCCGGGCCCCGCTGACGTCGACGCCTGTCTGCTCGAGGTCGTCGAGCTCGAGCCCGGCCATGCTGAGGAACCCGGCGGCGACCGTCAGCGGGTTCTTCAGGTCGTGCCCGACCAGCCCGAGCAGGTCGCTGAGGCTCTGGTTGCTCTCCTCCAGGCGCAGGTTGCTCTCGACCAGGGCGTCGGAGACCCGGATGACGTCGGTCTCGTCCAGCAGCGTCCCCCGCACGTACGCCGCAGCGCCGGTGTCGTCGAGCTCGACCCGGCCGCGGGCGTGGACGTGGCGGACGGTGCCGTCGGGGTGCAGGAGGCGGTGGCCGAGGTCCCAGGCCCCGCCCTCGGCGAGGGCCGCGTCGAGGGCCGCATCCACCCGTGCGGCGTCCTCGGGGTGTGACCGCGCACGGAGGGCGTCCAGCGAGGGCGGCTGGTCGGCGGCGTACCCCAGGATGTCGCCGCACTCGCGCGACCAGTCGGTCTCGCCGGTCACCGGGTCGTGCTCCCAGCTGCCCATCCTCGCGAGGTGCTGGGCCTCGGCCAGCTGTCGCTCGCGGGCGGCGAGCGTCTCGGTGGCCTGGCGCACGTCGGTCACGTCCCTGCTGACCACGACGAAGCCGTCGCCCACCTTGCTGGCCCGGACGTCGAAGGCGCGCCGCCGGCGGGATCCGTCGCCCCACGTGTCCTCGTACCAGACCGTCGGCTGCTCCCAGCTGAGCCCGGTGCTGACCACCTGGGAGTAGATCTCGATCATCCCGGCGGGCCCCTGCTCGGGGAAGACCTCCAGCAGTCGGCTGCCGAGCAGCCGCTCGACCGGGTAGCCGGTCATCTCGGCGTTGTAGCCGTTGCAGTAGACCCAGCGGAAGTCGGCGATCCGGCCGTTGCGGTCGCGGACGGACTCGAAGACCGAGACGGCGTCGGGCAGGTGGTCGACGGTGGCGCGGAAGCGCTGCTCGCTCAGGCGCAGCGCCTCGAGGACCCGCTCCCGGTCGGTCACCTCGCGCCAGGTGACCGCGAAGCCCTCGCCCACCGGCCAGGCCTGGATGTCGTAGATGCCGGAGACCCGGCCGTCGCGGTACGTCACGTCGTCGCCGGACCAGGGCCGCTGGGTCTCCACCACGTCGACGTAGCGGCGGAAGACACCCTGGCGCTCGATGCCGGGCAGCGCCTCGCGCAGGCTGGTGATGCGCACGTCGATGCCCTGGGAGGCCATCCGGCGGATGCCGGCCGGGTTGAGGTGGATGCGCTCGAAGTCGACGATGCGGCCGCCCTCGCGGACCGGCTCGTAGAGGGCACAGCCGTCCAGCATCCGGTCCAGCAGGGCGGCGACCTGGGAGGTCTCGGTGCTGCCCGCGCGCAGGCTGCTCATGTGCTCCACGATCCTCTGATCGGCGGCCTGCCGGGGACCTGCAGGGGTCTTCACGACTCCTTCACGGCACTCCATCCCCCGTGGGGTGTTCGGTCAATACCGTGACGCGGAGCGGGGTTCGGTCGTTTCATGGTCCGGACGTCCTCGTCACGCCCGGGGGTCGCTCACCGGCCCACCCCCGTCCACGTCCCTGCCGTGCGCGACCCGCGCGGTCGGGCACAGGTATCCCGGCAGTTCATCCGGCACAAGTTCAGGAGTGAGTCCGTGGCCCTACGGCACCGGTGGTTGGCAGTCCTCACAGCGTTCGCGCTGGTCCTCGCAGGTGTGCTGGCGGTGATGCAGCTGCGTGGCTCGGAGTCCCGCACCGGCGCCGCGACCCCGGCGGGCGAGTGCGCCCCCGGCTTCCAGCCCGTCCACGACGCGCTGCGCGAGATCCGCGCGGAGATGCGTACCGAGGAGGACTTCGAGGAGCTGCGCGAGGACGGCGAGGCCGGCGAGCAGGCTCGCGAGGCCGACCTGGTCCGCGAGGCCGTGCGCGAGCTGCCCATGCTGCAGGGCACCGACCCCGACGACTGGGACAGCCTGTGCGTCGTCAGCAAGCGCCCGGAGTCGCTGAAGGAGCTCAACGCGCTCTTCGACACCCGCGCGATCTCGCGCCTGGCACCGTTCGGCGCCTACGACGACGGTGCCGCCACCGCCGCCGCCCGCCAGTCGGCGGCGCTGAGCCGTGCGTCCGTCCCGGGCACCAAGGGCCGGGCCAAGGAGTACGGCAAGGGGCCGCTCATCGTCGACGACGAGAACTACCCCCAGGTCAACGGCCTCGGCCTCGAGGACAACATGGGCCGCATCGACGACTACGCCTGGGACCCGAAGGGCCGCCGGCTCTTCGCGGCCGTCGGCAGCGGCGGCATCTGGCGCTCCGACGACATGGCGGGCTCCTGGAAGGACGCCACCGGCAACCTGCCGACGACGGTCACCGGCGCGGTCGGCTGGACCAGGGCCAAGGGCGGCACCCTGCTGGCCCTGACCGGTGAGCCGACCTTCGGCTCCTCGGCCTACACCGGCCTGGGCGCCTACTGGTCCGGCAACCTCGGGAAGTCGTGGAAGCGCAGCAAGGGCGTGCCGGCCGGCGCGCTCGGCTTCGCGATCGCCGTCGACCCGAAGTCGCCGAAGAAGGTCTACGCCGCCACGCAGTACGGCCTGTTCGTCTCCACCGACGCCGGGCGCTCCTACAAGAACGCCAAGCTCCCCACGGGCCCCTGCGCCGGCGTCACCAACATGAGCAAGAAGCCGCAGTGCGCCCTGGCCAGCGTCGTCACCGACGTCGTCGTGGTCGAGCCGGGCGGCGTCAACACCGAGACCAAGGCCGGCACGGTCGTGGCGACGGTCGGCTGGCGCGGTGGTCAGCGCACCAACCCCGACGGCACGGTGCAGTCGCCCAACAACGGCGTCTACCGCAGCGGCAACGGCAAGCCGGGCTCCTTCGAGAAGCTCGAGACCACCGGGTTCGCCGCGCAGGACGCCATCGGCCGCACCGAGCTCGGCCACGCGGTCGGCCCCGAGCAGGACCACGACTACCTCTACGCGATCGTCCAGGACGCCAACCTGCTCAACAACGGCGGCCTGCTCGGCATCGACGCCCCGGAGGGCTTCTCCTCCCCACTCGGCAGCACGGTGCTCAACGGCATCTACGTCTCCGACGACTTCGGCCAGTCCTGGACGGTCATGGCCACCGGCACGACCCTGGCGGCCGACCCGACCACCGGCTCGGCGCTGATCGGGACCGGTACGGCGACGGGCTACCAGCCCGGCGTCCAGGGCTGGTACAACCTCTGGGTCCAGCCGGACCCCTCGCGGGCCACCGCCGCCGGCGTCCCGACCCGCATGGTCTTCGGCCTCGAGGAGCTGTGGGCCAACGACCTGCCGCAGCTCGGTCAGCCGCTCGACGGCACGACTCCGGTGCACTTCGGGGTCATCGGCAAGTACTTCGGCGGCGACTCGTGCCTGCTGCTCAACGTGGGTCTCCCGGCCTGCCCCACCGACCGCGACCCGACCGACGACAACTCCACCACCCACCCCGACCAGCAGGACGGGATCTGGATCCTCGACCCGAAGGCGGACAACGGCGTGCAGCTCGTCGTCGGCAACGACGGCGGTGCCTACCGCTACCGCTTCGAGGAGGACAGCGACGAGGAGCTGGACAACGCCAACTGGGGCCGCGGTGACCAGGACGGCTTCCAGACGCTGCTGCCCTACTGGGCGGCCATGGCCAACGACGGCACGGTCTGGGCCGGTCTGCAGGACAACGGCAACATGAAGATCGACGGGAAGACCCGCAAGCAGTACGAGACCTACGGCGGCGACGGCTTCTTCACCGCGGTGGACCCGTTCGACTCCAACATCTCCTACGAGGAGTACACCAACGGCGCCATCTCGGTGACCACCGACGGTGGTTCGAGCTGGTCGAGCATCGACCCCGGACTGACCGCCGCGCGGTTCTCCAACCCCTTCGCGATGGACCCGACCAACGCCCAGCACCTGGTCACCGCCGGCCGCGAGGTCGTCGAGACCCTGCTCGGCCCCAGCACCACCTCCGGCTTCACCGAGGCCGCGGACGCCGACGACTCCACGAGCACCTGGGTCAAGGTCTTCGACCTCGGCACCCGCACGGCTCCCGGTGACCCGGCCGCGTCGTCCTCGGCGACCGACCCGGACAACTCGATGACGGCGATCACCACCCGCGGGGACGCGACGTACGTCGGCTTCTGCGGCCAGTGCGACACCCTCAACAAGCTCGTCGACAGCGGCCCGGTCTTCAAGAACGGCCTGGCGACCAACGTCGGCGGCGACAAGCGGCCCAAGGCGGGCACGCCCAACGGGTGGCACGTCGTGAAGGCCAAGGGCCTGCCCAACCGCTACATCACCTCGATCGCCATCGACCCCGACCGGTCCAAGACGATCTACGTCACCGTCGGCGGCTACACCCGGCGCTGGATGCCGCCGGGTGCTGCGGGCGACACCAACAAGGCGATCGGCAAGGGTCACCTCTTCCGCTCCACCAACGGCGGCAAGTCCTTCAAGGACATCACCGGGAACCTGCCCGACAGCCCGGCGACCGCCGTGACCGTCCGCAAGAACCAGCTGCTGGTGGGCACCGACGTCGGCGCCTTCGCCTCGGGCCCGAACGGGAAGAAGCAGTCCAAGCCCCGCTTCGCACGGCTCAAGGGCATGCCCCCGGCGCCGGTCTCGAGCATCCAGCTCAAGCCCGACAACCCCAACCTGGCCGTGCTCGCGCTCTTCGGCCGCGGCGTCTGGACCTACACGTTCAAGCAGAAGGTCAAGGTCCCGGTCGTCAACACCGGAGGCGGCGGCTCCAACGCGCCGAAGCTCGACGAGGTCGTGGAGTCCTTCGACTTCGAGGACGGCGCCCAGGGCTGGACCGCCTCGGGGTTCCCGGGTCGCTGGGCCCAGGGCGCGCCGGGGCACGGCAAGGGCACCGCGGAGGACCCCGACGGCTCCGCCTGGGCCGTCTCGGGTCCGATCGGCTACACCGACCTCGCCGACGTCACGCTGACCTCCCCGGCGGTCGACATGCCCAAGGGCAAGGGCCTGCTGCAGTGGTGGATGCGCCTGGACACCGAGGGCGGCTACGACATCGCCACCCTCGAGGTCAGCCAGGACGGGGGTGACTCGTGGCAGCTGCTCGGCTCCTACTCCGGCGGCAACCCCGACGCCCCGGGCTGGTCGAAGTACACCGCGCCCATCGCCGCGGGCGGGGGCGAGGTCATCGTCCGGTTCCACTTCACCGCCGACGAGATCTGCTCCAACCTCGGTGGCCCGATCTGCAGCAGCACCTCGGGCTGGGACGGCGTCCACGTCGACGACCTGGTCCTGGGCACCGCGAAGTAGCGGGCCGGGTCAGGTCCGCTCCGGACGTGGGATCAGGAGAGGCCGGCGTAGTCGGTGACCGACACCGCCACCAGCACCTGACCCGGGCACGCCCCGTCGCGCAGGTTCACCCCGAGCAGCTCGCCCCCGTCGTCGCGGGCGAGCAGCTCGGCCTCGAACCCCTCGTCGTCGAGGCTGAAGACCTCCCAGCCCGCCGCGTCCGCGGCGGCCTGCACGGTCGGCAGCAGGTCGGCGGTCGAGGAGTCGGTCGCGACGCCGGAGGCGTTGACCGAGCCGGCGCGTCCCGACGCGACCGACCACGTGACCGAGTCACCGAGGTCGAGCCGCTGCGCCAGCTCCTCCGGGGCGGGTACGCCGCTCTCGACCGCGCAGTCGGCCGACGGCGTACCCCCGGGGGACCGGCCGGTCCCGTCGTCGTCGCTGCTCCCGCCGCAGGCCGTGAGCGCGCCGCCCAGGGCGAGGCCCGCGGCAAGGGCACGCAGCAGCGGGGTCCGGGGGCCGGTCGGCGCGAGCATGCCCCAGAGCCTAGGGTCCGCCCATGACCTGGCCCCTGGTGCGGCGCGACCGATGGCGCACGACGGTGCGGGTGCTCGCCGTGCTGGCGCTGCTGGCGCCGCTCGTGCTGCCGCTGGTCCTGCTGGTGCTGGGTGCGCTGGACACCCCGGGGCAGTCGCCGCCGCAGACCGCGCGCGACCTGCTGCCCGACCAGCCGGGTCGCGCGGGGCTGGACGCGGCGCTGGCGATGACGCCGCTGTGGCGTCAGCTGGCCAACACCGCGCTGGTGACGGCCGTCGCGGTGCCGGTGACGGTGCTGCTCGCCTCCTCCGCGGGCTTCGCGATCGGTGCCGGCCGCGGTCGGTCGGCGCGCTGGCTGCTGTGGGTGACGGTGCTGCTCGCGCTGGTCCCGCCGCTGTGCCTGTGGGTGCCCCGGGTCGTGCTGCTGCGCTGGCTCGGCCTGGGCGGGGAGACCCTGACGGTCACCTTCACCGCGCTCGCCGCGACCAGCCCGCTGCTGGTGCTGCTCTACGCCCTGGCCTACCGCCGGGTGCCGGCGAGCACCCTCGACGCCGCGCGGAGCGAGTCACTCGGGCCGGTGGCGACCTGGTGGCGGGTGGCGATGCCGCAGGTGCCCGGCGCGACCTTCGCCGTCGCCGCGCTCGCGTTCGCCGCGCACTGGGGCAACGTCATGGAGCCCACGCTGCTGCTCACCGACCCGGAGCGGAAGACCGCCGCCCTGGGGGTGCGCACCCTCGCCGGGCTCGAGCCGACGCTCTACCCCGTCTTCCTCAGCGCGGCACTGGTCGTCACGATCCCCCCGCTGCTGGTCTTCCTGCTCGCCCAACGACGCATCTTCGCGCTCACCACCTCGGAGGAACGATGACCCCCCGCCCCCGTCCGGCCCGCTCGCACCGCTCGGTGCGCCCTGTCGGCCTGGCCGTCCTGGGCCTGCTCGCGCCGCTGGCCCTCGCCGCCTGCGGCGCGGGGGACACCGCCCCGGACGAGACGTCCGGCGACGCCGCGGGCACCGCCTCCCTGACCTTCCAGGTGGCGGGCGACCCCGAGGAGACGGCGGTCTACGAGGCGATCGCGACGGCGTACAACGACACCGAGCCGGCCACGACCGTCGACATCGTCGCGGTGCCGAGCAAGGGCGACCACCTCGCGCTGTTGCAGACCTCCTTCGCCGCGGGCGACGCCCCCGAGGTCTTCCTGCTCAACTACCGCGAGTACGCCCCCTTCGTCCGCCGCGGGGCGCTCACGCCGGTGCAGGGCCTGCTCGAGCGGCGCGACGTCGACCTCGTGGACTACTACGAGCCGCCGGTCGACGCCTTCACCCTCGACGGGGAGCTGCAGTGCATGCCCCAGAACGTCTCCTCGCTGGTCGTCTACGCCAACACCGCCCTCTTCGAGGAGGCCGGCATCGACCTCCCGACCGAGGGCTGGGACGTCGAGGACTTCGTGGCGGCGGCCGAGGCGCTGGCCGACCTCGACGGTGACGTCGACGGGGTCTACGTCGAGCCGTCGGTGATCCGGGTCGCGCCGTTCGCCTGGTCCGACGGTGCCGAGATCACCGACGACCCCGAGGAGCCCACCCGGCTGACCCTCGACGACGAGGACACCCGCGACGTCGTGGACCTGCTGGCCTCGCTGCAGGCCGACGGCCTGATGCCCACCGAGGAGGAGCTCGCGGCCAAGGACGCCGACACCCGCTTCATGGACGGGGAGCTGGCGATGACCCTGTCCTCGCGCAAGAGCGTGCCGTTGTTCCGCGAGGCGCCCACGCTGGACTTCGACGTCCTCCCACTGCCGGTGCTGGGCGAGGCCGCGACGATCCTGCACTCCGACGCCTACTGCCTCTCCAGCCAGGCCGAGGACGCCAGCGCCGCCGCGGACTTCATCGCCTTCGCGGTCGGTCCCCAGGGCCAGTCCATCGCCGCGCTCGGCGGCCGGACCGTGCCGTCGTTGATCTCGGTCGCCGAGTCCGGCGCCTTCCTCAACGACACCGTCGAGCCCGCGCACTCCGAGGTGTTCCTCGAGGCGATCGACGGGATGCGGGCCACGCCGGTGCTGGCCGGGTGGCCGCAGATCGAGGACCTGGCCGAGGAGTACCTCACCCGGATCTGGTACGACGCCACCGACCCCGCCGAGGTCGACGAGCTGCTCGCCGAGCTCGACGAGCGCACCCGCCCGCTGTTCGAGGAGGACTGAGCTACGTCGTGACTGCTGCTCATCCCACGCTCGAGCTCCGCGGCGTCGAGGTCTCCCACGGCCGACGTCGGGTGCTGCACGCGCTCTCCCTCGACGTCCGACCCGGCGAGCTCCTGGTCGTGGTCGGACCCAGCGGCAGCGGCAAGACCACCATGCTGCGCGCCGCGGCCGGGCTGGAGCCCGTCGACGCCGGACGGGTGCTGCTCGACGGCGACGACATCACCGACCTGCCACCGGGGCGGCGCGACCTGGCCATGGTCTTCGCCGACCTCGCGCTGCTGCCGCACCTCGACGTCGCGGCCAACATCGCCTTCGGCGAGCTGGCCCGCGGCGCCCGCCGGCGCGAGGTCCGGGGGAGGGTCAAGGAGGTCGCCGCTGACTTCGGGATCGCCGACCTGCTCAAGCGTCGGGTCACCCGGCTCTCCGGGGGCGAGCAGCAGCGGGTGGCGCTCGCCCGCGCGGCGCTGCGCCGGCCCGCGGCCCACCTGCTCGACGAGCCGCTCTCCCACCTCGACCCGGTGCTGCGCGAGGAGGCGCGGTCCCAGGTGCAGGTGCTGCGCTCCCGCGACGGGGCGCCGGTGGTCCTGGTGACCCACGACCCGCACGAGGCGCTGGCGATGGCCGACCGGGTCGCGGTGCTGCGCGAGGGCCGGATCGTCCAGGTCGGCACGCCCGAGCAGGTCTACGAGACGCCGGCCGACACCTTCGTGGCCCGGTTCGTCGGCCCGCTGCCGATGAACCTGCTCGCCCGCGACGACGGGCACGTCGGCATCCGCCCCGAGCACGTCCGGCTCGGCGACGACCTCGACGCCCGGGTCGAGCGGGTCGAGCACGCCGGCACCGAGGCGGTCGTCCACACCGCCACCGAGCGCGGCACCGTCGTGCTGCGACTGCCCTGGGGCGAGCGACCGGCTGTCGGCGACGACGTGCGGCTGGGCTGGTCCCCGGCGCACCTGCACGCCTTCGACCGCGACGGGCGGCGGCTGGCGCGATGAGTGCCACCGCACCGGAGGCCGAGCCCGGGACCGCCCGGCCCGACCCGCCACAGGACCCGGCCGCGCCGCGCGGTCGGGTCGACGAGCCCGGCTACGCCCGGCTCGGGATCCCGTACGCCGTCGGGCTGGTGCTCGTGGTCGGCCTGCCGCTGCTGGCCGGGGTGGCCCTCGGGCTGACCGAGTTCCACGGGGTCGACCGACCCCGCTTCGTCGGCCTCGACCACGTGCGCGAGGCCCTCGACGACGACGCGCTCCACCGGGCCCTGCGCGCCACCGGGCTCCTCGTCGCGCTGGTCGTCCCGACCCGCCTGCTGCTGGTGCTGCCGCTCGCGCTGCTCCTGGCCGGTCCACGGCACGGCCGACGGTCGCGTCTGACCGGCCGGCTCGCCCGCGGGTGGGGACGGGTCGCGGCCGTCGCGCCCAGCGTCGTACCCGAGTCGGCGTGGGCGCTGCTGTGGCTGTGGCTGCTCAACCCGGTCAACGGTCCGGTCGCGCTCGCGCTGGGTCAGGGCACCGGCCTGCTGACCGAGCCGGGGCCCACCAGGCTCGGGGTCGCGGCGATGATCGCCCTGCAGCTGGGGGAGTCGTTCATCGTGCTGCTCGCCGCCCGCGCGGCACTGCCGCGCGCGGTGATGGAGGCCGCCGCCGTGGAGGGTGCCTCGTCGTCGTACGTCCTGCGGAGGGTGACCCTGCCGCTGCTTGCGCCGGTGATCGGCTTCCTCGTGCTCCGCGACACGGTGCTGGTCGCGACCGCGACGTTCGTGCCGATCCTGGTGCTCACCGACGGCGGACCCCGCGAGGCGACGACCACGCTGCCGGTGCTGCTCTACCGCCAGGGCTTCGTCTACGGCGACCTCGGCTACGTCAGCGCCGTCTCGGTGCTGGTGCTGCTCGCGACCGTCCTGGTCGTGGCGCTCACCGTCGCCCCGGTCCTCCTGCTGCGGCGACTGCGCGCCCGGGGGCGGTGAGTCCTCAACCGTTCGGCGGGTCGGGTCGGTTGACCACGCACCGCCCGCCGGCGCGGGGGTCCGGGGGCGGTGAGTCCTCAACCGTTCGGCGGGTCGGGTCGGTTGACCACGCACCGCCCACCCCGGCCGCGCCCCCCGGCCGGCTCCGGTCAGCCGCAGTCGGGGCAGAGCCCGAAGATCTCCACGGTGTGCGAGACGTCGGTGAAGCCGTGCTCGGCGGCCGCCTTGTCGGCCCAGCGCTCCACGGCCGGGCCAGTCAGCTCGACGGCTCGGCCGCAGGCGCGGCACACGAGGTGGTGGTGGTGCTTGGTACTGCACTGGCGGTAGAGCACCTCGCCGGACTCGTTGCGCACGCTGTCGACCTCGGCGCTCTCGCTGAGCGTCTGCAGGGTGCGGTAGACCGTCGCCAGCCCGACCGACTCGCCGCGTGATCGCAGCAGCTGGTGGATCTCCTGCGCGCTGGTCAGCGTGTCGAGCTCGGCGACCAGCTCCCGCACCAGCGTCTGCTGGCGGGTGGTGCGACGGGCGACGGTGGGCTGGGCCATGGCCCGAGTCTAGGGACCGGCTCGGTGGCCGCCTCGGGCTACCACGACGACGTCGTGATGCCGGGCAGCTCGCCCCGGTGGGCCAGGGTGCGCAGGTTGATGCGGGAGAGCCCGACCTTGCCGACGTAGCCCCGGGGGCGTCCGTCGATCTGGTCGCGGTTGCGGACCCGCACGGGGCTGGCGTCGCGCGGCAGTCGCGACAGTGCCCGGACGGCGGCGTCGCGCTCCTCGGGCGTCGCCGCGGTGCGGATGGCCCCCTTCAGGTCGGCGCGGCGCTCGGCGTACCTCGCGACGACCTGCCTGCGGCGCTCGTCGGCGGCGATCTTGGACTTCTTGGCCATCAGCGCTCCTCCTTGAAGTCGACGTGGCGGCGTACGACGGGGTCGTACTTCCTCATGACCAGCCGGTCCGGGTCGTTGCGGCGGTTCTTCCTCGTGACGTAGGTGTAGCCGGTCCCCGCGGTGGAGCGGAGCTTGACGATCGGCCGGACGTCGCTGCCCTTCCCCGCCATCAGACCCTGCCCCCGCGCGCGAGGATGTCGGCCACGACGGCGTCGATGCCGCGCACGTCGACGGTCTTGATGCCGCGGGCGCTCAGCGTGAGCGTGACGTGGCGGCGCAGGCTGGGCACCCAGTAGCGCTTGGACTGGATGTTGACGTCGAAGCGGCGCTTGGTGCGGCGGTGGGAGTGGGAGACGTGGTGGCCGAAGCCGGGGGTGGTCCCGGTGACCTGGCAGACGCGTGCCATGGAGATCCTGGGTTCCTCTCTGGGCCGCTCAGCCCTGGCGGGTCTTGAGCCGCGGGTTGCGCTTGTTGATGACGTAGATCCGTCCCCGGCGGCGGACGACCTGGGAGCCGGGCTGGTTCTTGACCGAGCGGATCGAGTTGCGGACCTTCACGGGTCCTCCTTCGTTCGGTGGGGCTTCGCGGCAGCGCCGCTCAGCGGCTGGTGTAGGGCAGCAGCGCCATCTCGCGGGCGTTCTTGATCGCCCGGGTGACCATCCGCTGCTGCTGCGGGGTGACCCCGGTGATCCGGCGGGAGCGGATCTTCCCGCGGTCGGAGATGAAGGTGCGCAGCAGTGGGACGTCCGTGTAGTCCACGGTGGTCACCTCCGGCCCGAGCAGCGGCTTCTTGCGGGCGCGCGGGCGGGCGGGTGCGGTACGCCGCTGGGGGCTGCTCATCGACCGGCCCCCGCTGCCGTCCAGGGCGTGACGTAGCCGCGCTGCACGGCGCGGACCAGTCGGCGGGGGACCAGGCAGGTCTCGCCGTCCGCGACCACGGGCACCAGGCCGGGGGCGCTCGCCTTCCACTGCGATCGACGGTGTCGGGTGTTGCTGCGAGAGGTGCGGCGCTTGGGGACGGCCACGGGCTCTCCTCCTTCTCTCTGGGTCTGGTGCTGCGGGGGACGGGTGGTGGGGCTCGGTCAGGCGACGTCGCGGATGTCGCCGAGCCACGGCTCGAGGCCGTCCTCGAGGACCCGCCAGCTGCGCTGGTCGAGCAGCGCCTCGGTCGGGGTGAGGAGGATGTCCTCGAACGCCGCGGTGAGCTCGGTCGGTGCGGAGCCGAGCCCGGTGACGACCAGGCGCGTCACCGGCGTACGTCGGCCCCACGAGCCGAAGCCGCCGATGCTCAGCTGGCCGCCGGCGCCGGACCACTCCAGCAGGCTGTCGGGACGGGTCGGGAGCCAGAACGAGCCGCGGGAGCGGAACGGGCCGCTGCCCAGCCGCTCGACCTGGTCGAGCAGGCGCTCGGGGTGGAAGGGGCGCGGGGAGCAGAGGTCCAGGCGCCAGGCGAGGCCGGCCGTCTGCTCGTCGAGGTCGGGGATGCGGGTGTCGAGCTCCGGGGAGACCCACGCGCGCACGACCGACGGCGAGCGGTGGCGCGTGGTCAGCGAAGGCCCGTCGACCTCGGTGGCCGCGCAGACGACCTGGGCGTCGGGGCGGACGAGGGCGCGCACGAGCGCGAGCTCCTCGTCGGGGACCTCGCCGTCGACCACCACGACGTCGGCCAGCTCGACCTGCGCGCAGGCCACCTCGCCGACGCCGCGGTCGTCGTCCGGGCCGGTGTGCAGGTCCCGCTCGCGCAGCAGGTCGTCGCCGAGCAGCACGCGCGAGAGGTCCGTGCTGCCGAGAGCGGCGACGACGGTGGTGAGCTTGAGGTGGCGGGCCAGGCGGGTGTCGGACTCCAGGGAGTGGGCCAGCTGGCCGGCCTCGGTGGACGTGGGCAGCCCGGAGACGATGGTGCGCCAGCGGCCGTCGCGGCCCAGGCGCTCCAGCGTGGGCAGGATGTCCTCGCGCAGCGCGCAGCCCACGCAGGCGTGCTCGAGCTGGACGTGCTCGGCCTCCAGCACGCCGGAGGTGTCGCTGACCGTGCGGGTCAGCACCTGCGAGTGCGGGTCGATGCGGTGCCGGACGACGACGGCGTCGGGCAGGTCCCAGGACAGTGTCATCAGCGTCGCGTCCATGGCCACGGGGTCGACGCCGGTCACGACGAGCAGTGGGGTCCTCATGCCGAGCCCCCCTTGCGCGCGTCGGCGGCGCCGTAGCGGCGCTGGAACTTCTCGACCCGGCCCTCGCTGTCGAGGGTGCGGGCGGTGCCGGTCCAGAACGGGTGGCTGTCGCTGGAGATGTCCACGTCGACGACCGGGTAGGTCACGCCGTCCACCACGGTCTGCGGGGCGTCGGCGCGGCCGACCAGCGTCGAGCGCGTGAGGAACAGCCGCCCGGTGCTGCGGTCCCTGAAGGCCACCGGGCCGTACTCGGGGTGGATCCCCTGCTTCACGTCGTCCTCCTGATGTCAATAACGAGAATCGTTCTCACTATGACACAGTGGTGGCCCCGGGTCCATCCGGCCCCGGGACCACTCGAGTGAGGAGCACGTGCATGAACCGCAAGGACCTGGTCGAGACCATCGCGCAGCAGGCAGGGTTGTCCTCCGCGCAGGCCGACGCGGCGCTGACCGCCTTCGTCGCCGGGGTCACCGACGCGGTCGCCAGTGGTGACCGCGTCGCCGTCGCCGGCTTCGGGACCTTCGAGCCGCGTGAGCGCTCGGCCCGCACCGGCCGCAACCCGCAGACCGGTCAGCCGATCGAGATCGCGGCCTCGGTCGCGCCGGCCTTCAAGCCGGCGACCGCGTTCAAGCAGGCGGTCGCCAAGGGCTGAGCCCCGGCTCGGGTTCGCCCGACCCCGGCGGCGGGTCCTCGGTCGTCGTCGTACGACGGGGTCAGGACCCGCTGCCGGGCGCGTCGACGAACTGGTCGACGAGGATGCGGTGCCCATCGGGGTCGAGGACGACGAGGTGCGCCGGACCGGTGCCGGGCTCGGGTCGGGCGACGGGCTCCACGCCGGCGCCGTCCAGGGCTGCGGCGACCTCGCGCACGTCGGTGAACTCGGTGGCCGTGCCCATGTCCTGGGTCAGTCCCGGGTTGAACGTCAGCATCGGCGCGTCGAAGTCCATGCCGTCGAAGGCGAAGATGCCGATGATCGTCGTGCCGTTGGCCAGGATCAGGTAGCCGTCGTCCTCGGACCCTCCGGTGGGCGTGAACCCCAGCGTCGCGTAGAAGTCGCGCGAGCGGGCCAGGTCGGTGACGGGCAGGCTGATCGAGAACGCGCCGAGGTCCATGCGGTCCACCCTAGGTCGCCCGGGCCGCCTCGGTCGGGTGTCGTCGCCACCAGGCGGCCAGTGCGAACCCGGTGGCCACGTCCCAGACGCCCCAGAGGCCGCAGACCAGCGCCACGCCGCCGTACTCCGGGAAGAACGCCAGTGCCAGCACCAGCGCCAGGGCGGTGTTGCGGACGCCGGTCTCGAGCGTGATCGCGCGGCGCGCCCGCGCCGGCACCCGGCACAGCACGGCGACGCCGGCGCCGACGAGCAGCGAGAGCGCGTTCTGCGCGACGACCGCGGGGCCCACGTCGATCAGGTACGGCGCTCCCACGCGCAGGTTGGATGCGAGCCCCCCGACCACGATCAGCAGCAGCATCACCAGCACCGTCGGCTCGACCGCGGGGCGGACGCGGGCGGCGAGGGCGGGCCTGGTCCGCGCGAGCAGGATGCCGAGGGCGAAGGGCGCGACGATGAGGAGCAGCACCTCCACGAGCACCTCGACCGGGCTGAGGTCGACCGCGTCGAGCACCTGGCTGGCCTGGGGTGACAGCCCCGCCCAGAAGGCCAGCGCGAGGGGCGTCACCAGCGCCGCCATCGAGCTCGACACGGTCGTGAGCGAGACCGACAGGGCGACGTCGCCCCGGGCCCGGTGGGTCAGCAGGTTCGACATGCTGCCGGCCGGGCCGGACACCACGAGCAGCATCCCCAGCGCCACCGAGGGGGGCAGGTCGAGGGTCGCGACCAGGCCGAGGGTGAGCAGTGGGACCAGCACGAACTGGGCCGCCGTCACCGCCACGAAGACCCGCGGGTGGCGCAGCGCCGAGCGCAGGTCCTCGACCCGCACGTCCAGGGCGATGCCGAGCAGCAGCAGGCCGATCATCAGCTTCACCGCGAGGTTGAAACCCCCGCCGACGTCGAGGCTGAAGTCGTCGATGTCGCGGGCCGTCGCGACCAGCCCGACCCCCAGGTCGACCAGCGCGGGCGCGACGCTCAGGGTCGGCACCGCGCCAGGCTAGGGGGCGGGAGCGCCGCGAGGGGTGTCAACACTGTTGACCGCGCGCCGTCGGGCCGCGATCCTGTCGGGGTGCCGAACGCCGTGACCCCCCGCTCGAGCTGCGAGGTCGAGTACGACCCGATGGACCCTGTCCTCGACGAGGCCCCCTACGAGGTGTGGCGGGCGATGCGCGACGAGCAGCCGGTCTACTTCAACCAGCGGCGCGGCTTCTGGGCGCTGTCGCGCTACGAGGACGTCGCCGCCGCGCTGAAGGACACGACCCGGTTCAGCTCCGCGCACGGCAACGTCCTGGAGCTGATGAGCCCCGAGCCGGTCGACAGCGGGATGATGATCCTCAACGACCCGCCGAGCCACACCCGGCTGCGCCGGCTGGTCTCGCGCGCGTTCACCCTGCGTCGTACCGCCGCGCTGGAGGAGGACGTCCGCGCCATCTGCCGAGAGTTGCTCGACGCGCTCGATCCCGGGCCGGACGGCGGCGAGGTCGACCTGATGCAGGAGTACGCCGCGCAGATCCCCTCCCGCGTCATCTCCCGCCTCCTCGGGGTGCCGGGCGAGGACCGCGAGCGGATCCGACTGCTCATCGACGAGTGCTTCCACCTCGACGAGGAGCACGGTTTCGTCAACGACGTCGCCCTGACCGCGATGGGCGAGCTGGGCAGCTACCTCGACCGGCGTCTCCAGCACCTGGCCGAGCAGCCCGGCGACGACCTGCTCTCCGCGCTGACGGGCGCCGGCCTGACGCGCCGGGAGGCCATCGACTTCGCGATGCTGCTGGTCATGGCCGGCACCGAGACCGTCGGGCGGCTGCTGGGCTGGGCTGCGCTGCTGCTCGACGAGCACCCCGACCAGCGCGCCGACCTCGTCGCCGACCCCTCGCTCATCCCGCAGGCCGTCGAGGAGGTGCTGCGCTTCGAGGGCCCCTCCCCGGTGCAGGCGCGCTTCACCACCGAGGACGTCACGCTCCACGACGTCACCATCCCGGCGCGCTCGATCGTGCTGCTGCTGACCTCCTCGGCCGGTCGCGACGAGCGGCAGTACGGCCGCGACGCAGGCATCTTCGACCTCCACCGCGAGCAGCGCCACCACGTCTCCTTCGGGTACGGCGTGCACTTCTGCCTCGGCGCCTCGTTGGCCCGCCTGGAGTCGAGGATCGCCCTGGAGGAGCTGCTGGCCCGCTTCCCCTCCTGGACCGTCGATCGCGACCGCAGCGTCCGCGCCCACACCTCCACCGTCCGCGGCTGGTCGCGCCTGCTCGTCCGCCTTCCCATCCCCAGCTGACCCCGCCGTTCCCGCCGAGCCGGCGTATCTATACGCCGGTTCGATCCGCCTTCCTCGCCGAGCCGGCGTATCAATACGCCGGTTCGGCCCGATCGTCGGGGCCCGCGGGGTGTGAGGATGGGCGGGTGACGACGGGCGTGGGCGGTGTGGGTGGGACTGAGGAGACCGACGATCCGGGCGGGGTGTTCCTGGACCTGGCGGACCCGGCGTTCGACACGACGTCCGAGCAGGTGCACCGGGCGCGCGAGGCGGACTGGCTGGCGCGGACGTCGTACGGCTTCGCGGTGCTGCGCTACGAGGAGGCCAACGCGCTGCTGACCGACCGCCGGTTCCGGCAGGGCAACGCGCGGTGGCCGGAGCAGAACGGCGTGACCGGCGGGCCGTTCCTCGACTGGTGGCAGCGGGTGCTGCTGAGCCTCGACGGCGACGACCACGCGCGGCTGCGGCGGCTGCTGATGCCGGCGTTCAAGCGGCAGAGCATCCAGGCATTGCAGCCGCGGTTCGTCGAGATCGCCGAGGACCTCATCGCCGGGTTCGCCGGTCACGGCGAGGTCGAGCTGATCGCCGAGTTCGCCGAGCCCTACTCCGCGCGCATCCTCTGCCTGCTGCTCGGCCTCCCCGAGGAGGAGTGGCAGCAGGTCGCGCACTGGGCCGACGACCTGGGGCGTTCGTTCGGCATCGCGGTCGCGCAGGACCTGCCGCTGATCGAGGCCGCGCTGGAGGGCCTGACGGGGTACGTCGAGGCAGCGGTCGAGGACCGGCTCGCCCACCCCCGCGAGGACCTGGTCAGCACGCTGGTGCAGGCCCACGCAGCGGACGGCCGGCTCACCCGCGACGAGCTCGTCGTGGGGCTGGTGTTCCTGGCCTTCGCCGGCATGGAGACCACGCGCAACCAGATCGGCCTGGCGGTCCAGACGCTGCTGCGGCACCCCGACCAGTGGCGACTGCTCGCGGAGCAGCCCGAGCTCGGGGAGGCGGCGGTCGAGGAGGTCATGCGCGTCAACCCGACGGTCACCTGGGTGACCCGCGAGGCGACCGCCGACGTCGAGTTCCGCGGCGTGCACTTCCCGGCCGGGTCGATCCTGCAGGTGCTCTCCCACAGCGCCGGCACCGACCCCCGCGTCGTGCCCGAGCCGGCGGTCGACCTCACCACCGCCCGGGACCGGGCCCCGCACCTGGGGTTCGGCAAGGGCGTCCACCACTGCCTCGGCCACTTCGTCGCCCGCACCGACATGGCCGTCGCGCTGCCGATGCTGGCCCGGGCGATGCCCGACGCGGTGCCCGACGGCCCGGGGGAGTGGCTGCCGGTCTCCGGCAACACCGGTGCCCTGTCGTTCCCGATCCGCTTCCGCGCGACACTCCGCTGACGCGAGAAGCGAACGACCCCCGCCGGGAACCGGCGGGGGTCGCGCTGCAGGTCAGAGCCCTGCGGTGCTCGTGGGCAGGGGCGGGGTCGAACCGCCGACCTATCACTTTTCAGGCGATCGCTCGTACCAACTGAGCTACCTGCCCGAGCGGGGCCACCTTAGCGCAGGCCCTGCGACGCTCACGAATCAGAGGGGGGTGGGGCGGTGCTGTCGCGCACGACCAGCGAGGTCGGCAGCACGGTGCGGGCCGGGTCGGCGCCGGGCGTCCCCATGGACCCCAGCAGGGCGGCGACCGCGAGCCGCCCCTTGGCGGAGACCGGCTGGCTCACGGTCGTGAGGCAGGGGTGGACGGCGGTGGCCAGGCTGGAGTCGTCGAAGCCGACCACGGAGACGTCCTCGGGCACCCGCAGGCCGAGGGACTCCGCGGCGCGCAGCGCCTGGGCGGCGTAGACGTCGGAGAAGCACAGCAGCGCCGTCGGGCGGTCGGGCCGCTCCAGCAGCCGCCGCGCCGCGTCGTACGCCGCAGTCACCGGCCGGAACGCGGCCAGCTCGACCGCCGGCTCGATCCCCGCGGCGGACAGCGCGAGTCGCCACCCGGCGTCGCGCTCGGCGGCGGGCGGGTTCCAGGGCGCGTCCACGGGGGTGGCCTCGAGGGAGTCGTCCTGGACCGGATGCAGGTTGAGCAGGCCGACCCGGCGATGGCCCAGGTCGATCACGTGCTGGGCCGCGGCCCGGGCGCCGGCCCGGTCGTCGACGTTGATCGAGGGGCGACCCGGGAGCGCCTCCTGGTCGACGGTGACCAGCGGCAGGTCGCGCCGGCGCAGCCAGGCCAGGTCGGTGGAGTCGGGCTCGCACACGTAGACCAGCGCGCCGTCCATGGGGACGTCGCGGGCGGGGACGGTCTCGCCGCCGACCCCCGCGGTGATGAGGGTCAGGGCCAGCCCGTGGTCGGACAGGGCGTCGGCGACCGCCACGAGGAACTCGGTGGCCACGGGGTCGGACGCCTGCTCGCTGAGGCGCCCGGTGATCAGCAGGCCGACGGTGCCGGTCCGTCCACGGGCCAGCGCCCGGGCGGCGGGGTCGGGGCCGACGTACCCCAGCTCGTCGGCGACCGCGAGGATGCGCTCGCGCAGGTCGGCGGAGAGCTTCTCGGGGCGGGAGAAGGCGTTGGAGACCGTCATCCTGCTGACGCCGACCTCGTCGGCGATCGACTGGAGGGTCACCTTGCCCATCGGGGCCCTCCTCCGGTCGGTGGTGTCAGCTGTCAGGTCAGTGGACCTGGCACCCGATCATGCCCGAGCGGGTGGCGGGTCGGGGCTCGACCCACCCTGCCATGCGGCGCAGCGACCGGGCGGCGCCTTCGCGCAGGGCCGTCAGCCTGGGCTCGCGGTGGGGCACCACGGGGGCGTCGGGACGGGCGCTCAGCACGGTCGAGCGGTGGACCGGCAGGGCCAGGACGGGAAGGGCGGTGTCGTGCAGCATGCGGTCCTCCTCGGGACGCGAGACGATGTGTGTACCGGTAAACTACTCGACATCGGTTTACCGGTCAACTCAGGCCACGATCCCACGCCTCGTGCATGTCCTCGGTAGAGTCCGGTCCCACTGGCCCCCATCGTCTAGCGGCCCAGGACCCCGCCCTTTCACGGCGGTAGCACGGGTTCGAATCCCGTTGGGGGTGCCACGACCGGCCGAGGCGGGGGCTGCCCGACTCAGGCGTGCAGCCGCTGGTGCGAGGTCGAGAGCCCGGTCGAGGCCGCCGCCCGACGGAACGCGTCGAGGGCCAGGTCGGACTCGCCGACCCGCTCGAGCAGCCCGCCGAGGTCGAACCACAGTTGGGCGGCGTGCTTGTCGGCGCCTGCTGCGCTGAGGACCATCACCGCACGCTGGAAGGCCGTCCGCGCGGCGCCGGTGTGCCCCTGCTCGATCGCGACCTCGCCGATGAGCGCGTGGCCGTCGGCAGCGACCAGGGGCGCGGTGCCGCCCAGGGACTCCAGCACCTCGGTGGCACGAGCGGCGGCCTCCTCGTGACGACCCTGGAGGAACCAGGCCCGCGCCTGCCACATGTGGTTGGAGGCGAGGTCCACGCTGCTCGCGTCACTGGCACGCAGCGCCTGCTCGGCGACGTGCAGTTCCCGCAGCGCCTCGTCCGGCTCGGGCGGGTCCAACTGGAGGTGCATGACGCCGAGCTGGCTGCGCAGCCGCGCGAGGTTGCGCCCACCAGCGGTGGTCTCCAGCAGCGCGAGGGCGCGCCGCGCCAGCGGGAGCGCTGCGGCGGGGCGCCCACGCTGGGACTCGATCACGCTGGCGTTCCAGTACGCCGACGCGCGGGCCCGCGGTGAGTCCAGCTGCTCCGCGAGGTCGATGGCGCGGCGGCACAGACGAGCGGCGTGGGGGGCGTCGCCGCGCTCGAAATGGGCGGCGGCCACGGTGACGGTCAGGGCGACGGCCTCGTCGCTCCCGCCGAGCCCCAGCTCATCGAGGACATCGGTGCCGCGCTCGCCGACCTCGACCGCACGGGCCAGGTCGCCGGCCTCGCGGTAGCAGCGGCTCAGGGCGGTCAGCAGCTCCAGCCAGGCCAGGTCGCCCGTGCTCTGTGCGGTGAGGTCCTCCAGGAGGAGGATCGCGCCCTCGAGGTCGCCGAGGGCCTCGCGCATCCGTGAGCGCAGGATCGCGGCCTCCCGTCGCGCGTCCGGGAGGGCGCCGGGGGCCAGGCCCGTCAGGATCTCGGCGGCCTCGTCGAGGTGCTCCCCGGCAGTGGCCAGGTCGCCGGTGGAGAGTGCCAGCTCGGCCCAGGTCAACCGGGTGCGGACCTCCGGCTCCTGCTGCGGCCCGACGCCGGTCAGCAGCTCCTCCAGGCTCGTGCCGAGTCGTTCGGCGAGCTGCAGCAGCAGGGCGGGGTCGGGACGGCGTTGACCGGCCTCGATCCGGGAGACGTAGGCGGTGGACATCCCTCCGCCCGCGGCCTCGGTCTGGGTCAGGCCGGCGCGCAGCCGGGCCGAGCGGACCCGCGGACCGAGGACGGCGGGGTCGACCGTGCGACAGCGCTCGCTCAGGTCCGGGTCCACCCCGCAATCTTGCCGGACGGCACCGGTCCGCATGTCGGGTTCCCCTGACCTTTCACGAGTCCTTCACACGTCCCCAGCCCGTTCCCAGAACCCGCGAGCAGGCCGACAGGGCCCCCCGTGACGGGGGCGGGTGACGACGAATTGGGTGTGCTGGAAACCATGGGTTAGAGTTCCGACGCTTCCTCGGTGAGAGCCGGGGGGAGCGCCAAGGCCCCGTAGCGCAGTTGGTTAGCGCGCCGCCCTGTCACGGCGGAGGCCGCGGGTTCGAGTCCCGTCGGGGTCGCCAGCAGTACACAGAGAACGCCCAGGTCACAGGCCTGGGCGTTCTTGTCATTTGCCCCGAAATGGCCCCACTGGTCACGAAGTGGTCACCGGACCCTCGTAGATCGCTCGAATCCGGGCACCCACAGCTTCCTGAGCCGCTTCGTAGGCATCGAGGATCCGGATCATCTGCTCGTTGCCCTCCGCGACGGTGACCTGCGGCGTGCCGAGGGATGCCGTGGACGAGTGGAAAGCGTCCACGAGGTCACGTGTGCCCTTGTCGAGGACGAGTGCCTGCAGTCGCCGGACCTCGACCCCGGCCTCGTGCGCTTCCTTGCTCATGGCTTCGGGCAGTTGTGTCGAGGGGTAGGTGTTCACGCCTCGCTCCTTCGCCTGCATGAGGTCGAAGTGGTGAGCGGCTCCCGTCGCGCGAGCCAGTCGCTGCGTCGCGACCATCAAGGCATTGAGTGTCTCGAGTTCGAAGGTGCGCCGCTCGCCGGCGTGGGCTGCGGTCAGCTGGTCGTCGCGCTCGTCCTGCGCCAGCCGCCGTGCCCGAGCGTCACGCCGGGACTCGGTCACGAGTGTGCCGACGTAGCCCAGAACGAGGGTCACCACCGGCAGCAATGCGTTGAGCCACTTCACGACGACTCACCGGCCTCGCGGGCCGCCCGCCGTTGGGCGGCCATGAGGTCCGCGGCGCTGGCGTGCAGCTTCACGTCGACGTGGCTGTAAATCCCGAGCGTCACGGACACGTGGCTGTGTCCGAGTTGCTCTTGAACTACGCGTGGGTGGATGCCAGCCTCCAGCGCCAACGTCGCGTAGGTGTGACGCAGGTCGTGCAGACGGATGTGCGGCAGACCCGCCTTTCTGAGCAGTCGACCGAACGCCTCTGTGGTCCGGGTGCCTCCGACGGTCTCTCCGTCGATCTGGGCGCTCACCAAGTCCTGGTCGGTGTAGCCCTCGCCCATGAGCAGCTTCTCGGCGTTCTGCTTGGCCTTGTGTGACTTCAGAACAGCGATCGTCTCCTCGTCCAGGATGATCGTGCGCCGCCCCGCTTTCGTCTTAGGCGTCGACCAGTTGCGGCCACCCTCGACGTTGACCAGAGCGCGCTGGATCTTCAGCTCTCGGCGTGTGAAGTCGATGTCGCCCCATTTCACGCCAAGGGCTTCACCCCGGCGCATGCCAGTGGTTCCGAGGAGCCACCAGAGGGCGGCATGTCGGTGGCCAAGGGCCGTGTCGAGGAACGTGTTGAGCTGCGCGGCGGTCCACGTCTTCATCTCAGGATGCGCGACACGCTTGGGTGGGTCTGAGGCGTCGACGGGGTTGCGGCTGACCGCCTGCCACCTCATGGCGTCCTTGAAGATGCGATGGAGAATCGTCGCGACCTGGTGGACCGTGGTGGGTCCGAGGCCACCACCGCCTTGTTCCTTCGGCGCGAGTAGTTGCGCGTAGAGCTTGTTCAGCGAGGGGCCGTCTACCTGCTGCAGGGTTCGGGCTGCGATCGGCTTGGTCAGGACGTGCAGCTTCAGCGCTCGGCGGTAGCCCTCCCAGGTCGTTACCTTCACGGTGAGTTTGGCGGCGGGAAGCCACGTGTCGACGATGAACTCGGCCAGTGTCTGCTGCGCCGGCGCGACGTAGGTGAACTGCTCCAGCGAGGTCTGTACGCGCGTGAGTTCGGCCAAGGCCTCGCGACGTGTCTTGAAACCGCGCCGTCTGGTCTGCTTCCGCTTGGGTCTGCCACGCGCGTCGAGCTCCTCGCTCGGTATGTCCAGTACGAAGTACCAGGTGCCGTTCTCGGCCTGCTTGACGCTTCCTCGACGTCCGCTACTCGGCATTTGAGCGTCCCTTTCGGTTGGCGCGCGCGATCTCCTCGCTGAGGCTGCGCAGCTCCGTCATCACGATGTGTCGCGCCGCCTCTGCGTCCTGCACGCCCATGCGTGTCTCGCGGATCGCCGCCTCGACCCGGGCAGCGCGTTCTCCAGCGTCGATCCCTGCGGCGTCCGCCAGGCGGTGGGCCTCCTCGAACAGGGCCAGGCTCTGCGCCTGCTCGCTCTCAAGCCTCTGCTCAGCCTCCCGACGGCTGTTGTCCAGTTCGATGCGGCGGTCGAGCTGTTCCTGCGTCGGCCAGATTGGAGTGTCGTGGTCTTGCCACGTGAGCCAAGGCTCCATGCGCCCTTCCCCGACAACCGAGTCCACGACGGTCGGAGGCAGGACGCCCCCGCCGAGCTCAACGGGGTCGGCGACGCCAAGCCCGGCGAAGGGGCGCAGGAAGTAACTCACTGGGGTGCTCAGGCTGAGGGAGAGGCCGAGGAGCTCGTCGGTAGTGATGCGCCGCTTGGCGTTCTCGACGGTGGAGACCGTCTGGGGGTGCCAGGAAAAGCCGAGGGACTTCATGCGTCTTCCGAGGTGGCTCTGCTCGAGGTCACGGGCC
This sequence comes from Actinomycetota bacterium, assembly GCA_036341255.1. Taxonomy (GTDB): domain Bacteria; phylum Actinomycetota; class Actinomycetes; order Propionibacteriales; family Nocardioidaceae; genus Nocardioides. The sequence goes on from JAYYWX010000001.1 coordinate 23,684, forward strand.
ATCCGCGCTCGACGCACGGCCCGAGCGACGTGGCGGGAGTAGGGGACTGGTGCTGAGTTCACGGCCCGATCAAACAACAGAATCTTGAGCCGCGCAAGATCAAATGTTGCGTGGCGCGACGCGCCGTGATTCGATGGGGAAACAACACCAGCGTGATTCACACAAGGAAATCGTGAATGAACCTACGTGACCTCAGGCGCTCGAGGAACCTCTCCATGGACGCCGCCGCAATGCTGGCCAACGTCGACCCCTCCACGATCAGCCGCATCGAGTCCGGCAAGCAACGTGCGAGCAACGAGACCGTGGTGCGCCTGTCGGTCGCCCTCGGCATCGGTGCGCGACGCATGCGAACCATCTGCGACGCCTGCCTGCCCGAGCGGCCGGTGGCCTCATGAGCACCCCCAACAAGCTGCCGGACCCCCGCGAGCGTCCCTGGCTCAAGGTCGCCGAACTCGTCGAGATCACCGGCGAGGGGGAGAAGGCCATCCGCGCCGCCATCGACGCCGGTCACATCCCCCACATCAAGGTCGGTCGATACATCCGGATCCCCACCGCCGAGTTCCGGCGGCGGGTCGGGCTCGACCCCGAGGCGCAGGGCAATGACGACGACGCGGTGACCTCCAGCGGGCCCCTGGCCCAGGTTCAGCCTCTTGCGCGTTCGCAGGAGGTGAATGACCGTGGCCACGAAGCTCCCCGAGCCGGCTGATCGGCTACACCCTCACCGGCCCGATCGGCCCGCGATCGTGCTCGCGGTGATGCGTTACGACCGCGACGACCGCCGCCGCTTCACCGCCATGGTCCTCTGCCCCTGGTGCGGCCACCACCACGCCGTCGTCCAGCGCATCGACGAACCCCGGCCGCACCCCTGCCGCCGCAACCTGGGCGTGACGTTCTCGCTCACGGTCCCTCCCCACCCCATGACCAACGCAGAGGGCGGCCGCCTCGAGGCGGTGCACGACTCGTGAGCGACCCCCGCCGCCAGCGTCAGCGCCGCCAGGCCCGCCGCGGACAGCTCGGACCCGGGCACGCCCTCGACCAGCGCATCGGCCTCTCGCCACGCGAGATCACCTTCCTCGCCGCCGGCGCCATGGCCCGGCTCTCCCTCGTCCAACAGGGCGCCGAGCTCCAGGTCGCGGACATCACCCGGGCGCACCTCGAGTTCGCCGGCCAGATCACCGCTCGGCTGCGACGCAGTGAAGGTCGCGACCAGATCGGGCAGTGCGTGCACGTCGGCCATGCCGGGTCGGCGACGTACTGGACGCCGTCCAGACCCCACGCAGTCCTGTGCGCTTCCTGCGTCGCTGCGACCCCACGACCAAGCGCGTGCGACCGCTGCCGCCGAGCAGATCCGCCTCTGCGCAGGTGGCTCGCCGCCGCCGCCCGCCGAGACGGCCGCCCCACCGGCCTGGTCGTCATCGCCTTCACCTGCCGGCGCTGCGAGACCGAACTCAACCCCCAGCCGACCGGGGCCAACGAGGCGCCGGCATGAGCGGCACCGTGACCAGCAGCCCACGCGCGGAAGCACTGGACCTCGCACTCCGCGCCGCCGAGCACGCGCTCCACGAGGCAACGCCCGAGCATTGGCTCCGCCGCGCTGACGCCTTCGCCGCAGCACGCCCAGCGCGCACCACACCCCGCGGACGCGCCCGCTACCGCGAGCTCAGCATCATCGCCCGCGCCTGCCGCGCCCACGCCACCCTGGTGCACCCCACCCTCGAGCAAGTCGAAGAGGTCCGGGCCCTGGCCGCCGCGCTTCTCGACGCCCTCGACGACGACATCGAACAACGCGTCGAGCGCCTCGCCGCCGCCACCCATTCCGAGCGGGCCGACCACTGGGCGCGGGAGCTGCGGATCCTCATCGGTCGCCGCACCGCGGTCGCGCTGCGGTCCGCCGCCCTCCAGCACCTCCTGCCCCAGCCGCCCACCGACGACAGCGAGCCGACGGTCGCGGTCGAGACCCAGCGAGCCCAACTCTCCGCGCTCACCGCCACCCGCGCCCGCCTGGAGGCCGCGTGACCGACACACCCACCTACGCCCCGCCGCCCCCGGGCTCCCCCCGCATGGACGACGACCCCGGTGACCGCGACCCCTACCTCGACCCCCAGGCCGAGGCGCTAAGGCAGCAGCGCGAGCGCGAGGACTTCGCTCGCGACGTTCGCCGAGAAGTTCGCACGATGCGCGCCCGCGAGGCCGCCCGCGCACAGATCGCCGCTGAGAACACAGCCCGCCACGACTACACCGATCACTATCTCAGCCGCAGCCAGCTCCTCGACCTCCCCGCCCCCGACCCGCTCATCGACAGGGTTCTCCCGCGGCACGCCTACGGCATCCTCCGAGGCCGCGACCACTCCCTGAAGTCCTTCACCGCCGTCGACTGGGCCTGCTGCCTCGCCACCGGCAAACCCTGGCAAGGCCACGCCACAGTCCAGGTCCCCGTGCTCTACATCGCAGGCGAAGGCGCCCACGGGCTCGCCGCCCGCATCGAAGCCTGGGAGTACGCCTGGGGCCGACTGGTCCCCGACACCCACCTCACCATCCGCAAGACCGCCCTCGACCTCCACGCACCCGGCCCCGCCTTCGACCACCTCCTCGAGCACATCACCTCCCGCGGCTACGGCCTCATCGTCGTCGACACCCTCCGCCGCGTCTCCGGCGCCGCCGACGGCAACAGCAGCGAGATGGGCCGCGTCATCGACAACCTCGACCGCATCAAGCAAGCCACCCACGACGGCACAGTCCTCGCCGTAGCCCACACCGACAAGGGCGACCACGACACCCGTGGGTACTCAGGCATCGAAGACGACGCCGACTTCGTGTGGGCAGCCAAGCGCGACGACATGAACCTCACCCTCGAGCTCACCAAGATGAAGGACGGCCCCGACGGCAGCAGCGTCCACCTCGTCGCGAACCGCACCCTCCACTCCCTCACTCTCGCCGGCACAGGCCCCGAGGGGCCCACCGCGAAGGTCGACACGGCCTCCCAGATCAAGGTGCTCGACGCCCTGCGGATCATCCCCACCGACACCGCAACCCCCGCCGAGATCCGCACCACTGCCGGCATCTCCAAGAGCTCCGCCTACCGGGCCATCGCCGACCTCGAAAAGTCCGGCCACATCGCCGCCTACAAACGCGGCGGACGGACCTACTACGCCCTCGCCGCCGACACCCTCGACGGCGCCACGGACCACACCCCCGACACCGCCGACCAGGAGCTGCAATGACCCGCATCGAGAGCACCCCGAAATCCGGCCATGGGACACCCCGTGGGACACCCCATTCCCACCAGTCCCCCGGCACCACACCCCGGCTGACCAGGGACTTTCCCACAGTCCCAACCAGTCCCACGTCCCATTCCCACCCCATTCCCACGAGTCCCACGACTCTTAGGAGTGGGACGGTGGGACACCTGGGACAGGACACCCACACCAGACACCTCGCCAACAGCCCCGACAGCACCACCACCACCCACACCAAGAGCACCACCCACAAGCACCCCCAGCGGCCACAGAGCACCCCCAGGGCGAGCAAGACCACATGGACGGTGTGTCGTGGCTGCTGACCAGGCAGTGCCCCGCTGGGTGGTGGGCTTTGAGGTGTTCCTCGGTGCCTATGCGCTGGCCTCGATGGCCGCGCTGGAGTCAGTATCGCTGATGGCGTCGTCTGTGGCGTAGAGCTTGGCCATGGATCCCTCGGACAGGTAGCGCCGTTCGGCGGCGATCCACTCATCGTGCATGTCGAGCAGGATCGCGCCGACCAGCCTGATCACCGAGGCGTTGTTGGGAAAGATGCCCACGACGCGGGAGCGGCGCTTGATCTCCTTGTTGACCCGCTCGATGGGGTTGGTCGACCAGATCTTGCGCCAGTGGGCCTTGGGCATCGCAGCGAAGGCGAGGACCTCAGCTTTCGCGGCATCCATCAACGGGCCGGTCTTGGGGTAGCGGGCAGCGAACTCCTCACGTGCCTTGTCCCACGCGGCCTCGACCTCGGCGCGGGTGTTCTGAGCGAAGACCACCCGGAACGCTGCGGCGACGTTGTCGGCCTCGGCCTTGGGCACCAAGGCCAGGAGGTTGCGGGCGAAGTGGACCCGGCACCGCTGATGCGCGACACCTTGGAAGGCCTTCGACAGTGCCGCGACCAGCCCGGAGTGCTGGTCACTGATGACCAGCCGCACGCCGTGCAGGCCGCGCTGCTTCAAGCTGGTCATGAAGCCCTTCCAGAAGACCTCGTCCTCGGAGTCGCCGACGTCTAGGCCGAGGATCTCCCGCTCGCCGGTGGCGGTGACCGCGGTGGCCACGATGACGGCCATCGAGACCGTCATCGCTCGTTCGTTGCGGACGTGGAGGTAGGTCGCGTCGAGGTAGACGTAGGGGTACTCGATGCCGGACAGGTCGCGGGTGCGGAACGCGCCGACGGTCTCATCGAGGCCGGCGCAGATCCGGGAGACCTCGGATTTGCTGATCCCTGTCTCGCTGCCCATCGCAGCCACCAGGTCATCGACGCTGCGGGTCGAGATGCCGTGGACGTAGGCCTCCATGACGACCGCGTAGAGGGCCTGGTCGATGCGGCGGCGGGGCTCGAGGATGGTGGGGAAGAACGACCCCTTGCGCAGCTTGGGGATCCGCAGGCCGATGTCGCCGGCCTGGGTGGTGATCACCTTCGGGCGGCTGCCGTTGCGCTCGGTGATCCGCGCGCCAGTGCGCTCGTAGGGGCCGGCGCCGATCGCCTGGGTGGCCTCGAGCTCGATCAGTTCCTGCATCACCATGCGGACCGACTCGCGGATCAGATCCACGCCATCACCGGCACGGAACGCCTCGAGCAGCTCGGACAGGGCAGACTGGGACAAGGTCATCGGTGGGTCTCCTTCAGTGCGTGACTTGGTCGTTTCACACCGAAGATCCCGCCGATGACCGCCTACCTCACGACGCCTCGCCGGACCTCAAATCCCCACCACCCCACGGGACGTACCTAGCGTCTTTGTGACTGGCGAGGACGCGTGGCGCGAACGGACCATTCGTCCTCGAGGGTCGACTGTCCATCGTTGTGGTGCGGCCGATGCGTTCCCAGGCCAGGGGGTTCCAACCGCGTATCAGTTGGACCGCCGGCCTCGGCCCCCGTCCCTGGGACGGGGGCCGAGACGTATCCCCCCTCCGTCCCCTGTGCGCGGATCCGCGCCATCGGCGCAGGTCCGGCACGTGACGGCGTTCATCTGCAGGTTCGTGCATTGCAGATTTGTGAGGCAGCGCGACGGTGTTTGCCGGGCCCGGTGGCGACACACAATGAGCCACGGGGCCATTCCGTGGGCCCGCACACGATGAGGGGAACTCTCACAGATGAAGATCATGCGCAAGGCCGCGGTCGTGCTGGCCACCGCCATCATGTCCGTCGGCGTCCTCGGAGCCGCTGCGCCCGCCCAGGCTGACACCAGCTGGGGCTGCGGCGGTTTCTGCCGCCCGGCACCCTGAGCCCGGCACCCACTGATCGGCTCAGTCTCCGGAGGTGGGTTCCTCACCGGGGCGTTCGTTCCCGGTGAGGCCCATCCGCCCCATCGTGTAGCCCAGCTGGAAGCGGGTCTCCGCCTCGTACTCCTCCTTGAGGTCGGCCACGTAGCCGGCGTACGTGCGGGGGCTGACGCCGAGCCGCTTGGCTGACACCGGGTCGGCGTGCCCCTCGATGAGCATGCGGATCGTCATGGCCCGCTGCTCGACCGCGATGTCCTTGAGCATCGAGCTCTCGCGGTTGGCGAACGGTCGTCCGCGCTCCCATGCGCGCTCGAAGACGTC
>JAYYWX010000002.1:0-33616 GCA_036341255.1 Actinomycetota bacterium
AGGTCGCTCATCATCGGCCGCTTGTCGCCGCGCTGCTCGGGGCCACGGTTGAGCTGGGAGAGCGCGATGATCGGGACCTCGAGCTCCTTGGCGAGCAGCTTGATCTGCCGGGAGAACTCCGAGACCTCCAGCTGGCGCGACTCGACCTTCTTGCCCGAGGTCATCAGCTGGAGGTAGTCGATGACGATCAGCTTCAGGTCGTGGCGCTGCTTGAGGCGCCGCGCCTTGGCCCGGATCTCCATCATCGTCATGTTGGGGCTGTCGTCGATGAACATCGGCGCGCTGGAGACCTCGCCCATCTTGCGCGCCAGCTTGGTCCAGTCCTCGTCGCCCATGTTGCCGTTGCGGATGTGGTTCAGCGGCACCTTCGCCTCGGCCGAGAGCAGGCGCATGGTGATCTCCGAGCGCGTCATCTCCAGGCTGAAGAAGACGCTGCTCAGGTTGTTGTGGATGGACGCCGCTCGACAGAAGTCGAGAGCCAGCGTGGAGTTGTGGGTCGGGACCATCGAGCGTCCGGCCAGGTAGAGGTGGTCATCGTTGTCGACCTGCACGCACCGGACCGGGACGCTGGTCACCGGACGGACCGCGGTGATGTATCGCTTGCCGATGCGCACCATCGTCGACGGGCGCTCCTCCTTGTGGAGGACGTGCTTGCGGTGCAGCCGGAACACGTCATCAGTCGTGGAGAAGTTGAGGATGTAGCACGTCGAGGAGGCCTCCGTGCGGCCGGGCACTGTCTTGGTCGTCCTGCCGCAGCGGTAGCCGAGGCTGACCACCAGCTCGTAGACGTCGTCGGCCAAGCGCTTGTTGGTGACGGCGAACTGGCAGGAGCCGACCCCGCGGACCACGGTTCCGTCGGTGTCCATGAGCCCGGCCAGCAGGTCCCTACGCTGCTGCTCGGAGGCACGCAGGTAGCTGGTGGGAATGTGCTTGTCACCCAGGACACCCAACGAGCGCAGGATCGCTTGGACGGAACCGTGATCGGCCTGGCAGGTGGCACAGAGGTACTGCCCGTGGAAGACGTTCCCGCAGTCCGGGCAGGTCCGGCTGTCGGCAGGATGTCTGTCTGGCAGTCGCAGGGTGTAGAGCATGTTGCCGTGGGACTCGACCCTGAGGCCGAGGCCCTCGATGAGCATCGGGATCTCGTCGGTCTCGCACGTGATCCGCGCGCTCGCCGTGTGCCCGTCGCCGAGCCACGCACCCAGCGCGTAGGGAGCGATCGGCAGCGCCGCGTCCGCACCAGCGAGGGGCGCAGCGTTGAGCACCGCGTGGTTGGCCCGTGCCTCGGCGCCCACCGTGAGGGTCCGCGCAATCTCGGCCGTGGTCACCACAGAGGCAGTGATGCGCTGGCTCTTGGCACGGTTGTACTGGTTGTCGGCAGCCCACTTCGACTTGCGAGCCGCCCGCGTCTCGGTGAGCCACTGGTGCTGCTCGTCGGCGACGATGGTCGTGCCGTCGGAGAAGGTGACCTCGAAGCACGGACGGTCGAAGAGGACCTCGGTCGCCGCGACCACGCGGGTCGGGCGGCCGGTGGCGTCGTAGAGCTCGTCTCCGATCTGGACCTCGCCCATCGTCGTCCAGCCGGACGGCGTGGGAAGCGGGGTGTCCAGGGCGAGCGCCTTCCCCATCGCCGGGCGCGCCGCGACGATGATCATCTGGCCCGAGTGCAGACCGTTGGTCAGCTCGTCGAGGTCGGCGAACCCGGTGGGCACGCCGTAGAGACCCGCCTCGCGGTTGCCGATGGCCTCGATCTCGTCGAGGACGCCGTCCATGATGTCCGAGAGCGGGGCGTAGTCCTCGCCACCGCGCTTGTCGGCGATCTTGAAGACCTCGGCCTGTGCCTGGTCGACGATGTCGTCGACCTCGCCCTCGCCGGCGTAGCCGATCTGGACGATGCGCGTGCCGGCGTCGACCAGGCGGCGCAGGATCGCCTTCTCGCGGACGATCTCGGCGTAGTAGCCGGCGTTGGCGGCGATCGGCACGTTGGCCGAGAGGGTGTGGAGGTACGGCGCGCCGCCGATGCGCTCGAGCTCACCGCGTCGCTGCAGCTCGGCGGCCACGGTGATCATGTCGACCGGCTCGCTGCGGCCGTAGAGGTCGATGATCGCGTCGTGGATCGTCTCGTGGGCCGGGCGGTAGTAGTCGGTGCCGCGCAGCACCTCGGAGACCTCGGCGCAGGCGTCCTTGCTGATCAGCATCGAGCCGAGCACCGACTGCTCGGCGGCCATGTCCTGTGGCGGGGTGCGGTCGTTCGGCTTGGTCGGCCGCTCGCCCGGGGCGTAGGAGACCGGGCCGTCGCCCCAGTCCTCGAAGGGAGGCTCGTCGAGGTGACCGTGCTGGTCCTCGGTGATGCTCACGCGCGCTCCCTGGCTGGGTTCTCTGAGGGGTGTCTGTGCGGGGGTGTGTGGACTGGTGCTGGGTCGTGGCGTCGAGGCTAGGACCGAGCGCCGACAACGGCTCCGGCCGAGCCGCGCACCGGGGGTGGGCACGCGGGGAGGAAGCCCCGGCGACCGCGCGAACGTACGTGCCGGTAGCCCCTCGCGGGAAGCACCTTGTCCACAGGCCCTGGGGATAACCTGGGAGACTCCGTGGAGGACCAGTGGATCCGTGTGCACAGCATGGGGACAGTCCTGTGGAAATCGAGTCCCATACCGGGCGTATGTGGCCTTTGACCTGCGAAGACGTCTTCTCACAGCTGTGCACAGAAGATTTCATCGTGGTGATCCGGTTCACATTCTCGTCACCCGGGCGTCGCCGGTCGGTATGTCGACATGGACGACCCCCGGGTAGGTTTCCCACAGATTCGGCGACTTTTCCACCGGGGCCATCGGGACCTGGCCCGTTCGGACTATTGCTGCTCGGGAGGGGCTCGTGAGAGTGCGGTCGGAGACCGACCGGGAGATCCTGCGCCTGGCGGTCCCCGCGTTCCTCGCCCTGGTCGCCGAGCCGCTGTTCCTGCTCGGGGACGCGGCCGTCGTCGGGCACCTGGGGACCGCCGAGCTCGCGGGCGTCGGCATCGCCGCGGTGGTCCTCCAGACGGCCGTCGGCCTGTGCATCTTCCTGGCCTACGGCACCACGGCCGGCGTCGCCCGGCGCCTCGGCGCCGGTGACCAGCGGGGCGCGCTCGCCCTCGGCGTCGACGGCACCTGGCTCGCCGTCCTCATCGGCGCGATCGTCACCGTCGCCGGGATCGCGCTGACCCCGTGGCTGGTCGGCCTGTTCGACGTCACCGGCCCCGTCGAGCAGTACGCCGTGGACTACCTGGCCGTCTCCTTCGCCGGGACGGCCCCGCTGCTGGTCGTGCTCGCGGTGACCGGTGTCCTGCGCGGGCTCCAGGACACCCGCACGCCCCTGGTCGTGGCCGTGGTGGGGAACCTGGGCAACCTGGCCCTCAACGTGGTGCTGGTCCACGGCGTCGGCTGGGGTGTCACTGGAGCGGCGATCGGGTCGGTGCTGGCCCAGTCGGCGATGGCAGCGGCCCTCGTCGCGGTGCTCGTCCGCGGGGCCCGTGCGCAGGCCGCCCGCCTGCGTCCGTCGCCGGCCGGTGTCGCCCGAGCGGCCCGGACCGGGGTCCCGCTCGTCGTCCGCACCCTCACCCTGCGCGCCGCCATCGTCCTCACCGCCTACGTCGTGGCCAACGGGGCGGGGGCCGACCCGGCCGGCGCCGCCCGCATCGCGACCCACCAGCTCGCGATGACCCTGTGGACGTTCCTGGCGTTCGTGCTCGACGCGGTCGCCATCGCCGCCCAGGCACTCACCGGGAAGGCCCTCGGCGCGGGCGATGCCCACACCACCCGGCGACTGACCGCCCGGATGACACGGTGGGGCCTGTGGTCGGGGGTCGTCACCGGCGCGGGCCTCGCCGCCGCCGCCCCGTTGCTCGGACCCGTCTTCACCTCCGACCCGGCCGTCCACGACCTGCTGGTCCCCGTCCTGCTCACCGCGGCCCTCTTCCAACCCGTCGCGGGGGTCGTCTTCGTCCTCGACGGCGTGCTCATCGGCGCGGGGGACGGCGTCTACCTCGCGTGGGCGGGCCTGCTGGTGCTCCTCGCCTACGCACCGGTGCTCCTCCTCCTGGGCAGCGGCACCGGGCTGGTCGCGGTGTGGGCCGTCTTCGGCGCGGTCTTCATCGGCACCCGGTGCCTCGTCCTGGTCCTGCGCGCGCGGGGCGACGGATGGCTGGTCCTCGGGGACGCTCCGCAGGCACGGGCCCACGAGCGGCCGTAGGGTGCGCGCATGCTCCCGCTGCAGCCCGTCGCGCTCGGGCTCGTGATCGTCGCCCTCGTCGTCGACGGGAACGGCTGGGACCTGCTCCCCGACCCGATCGGCTGGGCGCTGGTGCTCCTGGGCACGCTCGCCCTGCCGCGCGAGATCCACCGCCGTGACGCCATGGTCGCCGCGGCCGGCCTCGCGCTCGTCGCCTCTGCCGCGGTCTGGCCGCCCGGGGTGGCCGAGCGGGTCGCCGGCACCGACGAGTCGCTCTCGTGGGCGCTGAGCCTGCCGCAGCTGGCCTACCTCTTCCTGCTCGCCGACGGCCTGCGCCGTGCCGCCCGGGCCGCGGACGAGGGCCCGCGCTCGGCATGGTTCGCCACGGCAGGGGCGCTGGTGGTCGGCGCGGCGGTGCTGCCCGTGCTGGTCTTCGGCGCCGGTGCGGACGCCCTGGCCGGCATCGCCGTGCTGTGCGCCATGCTGGCGCTGGTCCTCCTCGTGGTGCTCACGCTGATGAGCGCCCGTGCCTCCTGGGCGGGCGGCCGCCCCCGCGCGATCCCGGGCACCTGACCGGGAACCTGACCGGGAACCTGAGGAGTCCACCGCCCGTCGATCAAGCGACCGACCAGCGGACGCAGGTCCATTCCCACCCGAAATCCCGTCAGGCTTCGTAGCCTGAGACGGTCCTGCCCCGTTGACCAGGCAGAGAGGCGGCCACGCACCGCCCGGCACCGCTGCACCCGACCCCCGAGGACCCCCCACCATGACCCGTACCCCTCGCCTGCGCCGACCGGCCACCGTCACGGCCGCCGTGTCCGCTGCCGCGCTGCTGGGTGCCCTGCTGCCCGTCACCCTCGCTCCGGCCGCCGTCGCCGCCAACGGCTGCCTGACCGAGGTCGAGACCGGCGCCGGACCCATCCCGTTCCTCCAGCCCGGTGGACGCTGCGACGACCAGGTCCCGCCCGAGGCGACCCTGGAGAGCATCACGCCGGCCCCGAACAACGGCGGTTACGTCGCGACCGACTCGCTGACCTTCACCTTCAGCGGCGCCCACCTCGACGAGGACCAGGACGTCATCGGCTTCGAGTGCCAGTTCTACTCCACCGCCGCCGAGCCCACGTCGTGGACGAGCTGCACCAGCCCGGTGACCTACGACGACCTCGCCGACACCACCTCGGTGCCCTACACCTTCAAAGTGCGTGCCTTCGACGCCGCCGACCGGCAGATCGACGCCACCGACGACCCGAGCAGCAACCCGCTCATCCCCGGCTCGCCGGCCGACACCGACCTGCCCGACGTGCAGGAGTCGGCGGAGGTCGCCGTGGTCAAGGTCGACACCCGCGCGCCGCAGACCTACATCTTCAACACGCCGTACGACGCCGAGACCCCCGAGCTGCCGATGCTCACCACCGACAGCCCGACCTTCCGGCTGGCCGCCTCGGAGGGCAACGTGTCCTACACCTGCCTGATCGAGGAGGAGGTGTTCCCCTGCTCCAACGGGAACAGCACGTTCAAGAACCTCTCCGCCGGCACCAAGACGCTCAGCGTCGGCACCACCGACCCCGCCGGCAACGTCGACCCCGACCCGGCGACCACCGAGTTCACCGTGCCGGCCGACATCGAGAAGCCCAACAACAAGAAGTGGACCGAGTCCTCCTCGCGCAAGGCCTTCGGTGGCTCCTACATCGAGACCACCCGGTTCAACGCGCGGTTCTCGGTTCGCGGCACCGACGTACGCGAGGTGCGCCTCATCTGCACCACGCGGCCCGACGTCGGCATCCTGAAGTACAAGGTGCCCGGCGGCTCGTGGCAGAAGGCCAAGATCAAGAGCAAGACGGTCGAGCGCCAGGCCGTGGTGATCCTGCGCAACGAGAGCAGCAAGTCCTTCACGGGCAAGCTGAAGTTCAAGACCTACTCGCGCAACAAGCCCGTGGCGGTCGACGCCATCATGATGCGTTGACCAGGTGCCCGCGGCGCAGCCGCGGGCACCGTGGGTCAACGGGTCGAGCAGGGCCGCGGCTGAGCCTGCGAAGCCGCGACGCCCGTGTCGAGACACCAGTCGGACAGAGCAAGGCCAGCCATCGGCTCCGCCGACGCACGAGGCTCACACCAGCAACGACAGAGCCCCCGCCCGGACATCCGGACGGGGGCTCTGTGTTGGTGCTGCGGGTGCGTCAGGCCTTGACGACGTTGATCGCCACGGTGGCGAGGACGTCCTCGTGCAGGCGCACGGTCACCTGGTGCGAACCGAGGGTGCGCACGGCGTGGTCGACGGCGATGGTCCGCTTGTCGACGGACTCACCGGTCGCCTCGCTGATCGCCGCGGCGATCTCGGCGACGGTCACGGCGCCGAAGAGGCGGCCGGTCTCGCCGGCCTTGACCGACACGTTGACGGTCTGGCCCTCGATCTTGGCCTTGACCTCCTCGGCGTGGCCGAGGTCGCGGACGGCACGCGAGCTGCGGGCCGACTTGATGGACTCGACGGTCTTCTCGCCGCCACGGGTCCAGCGGATCGCCACGCCCTGGGGCACGAGGTAGTTGCGGCCGTAGCCGTCCTTCACCTCGACGACGTCGCCGGGGCCACCGAGACCGGTGACCTCCTGGGTCAGGATGAGCTTCATCTTCTCAAGCCCCCTTCTCAGCGACCGGTCGAGGTGTAGGGCAGCAGAGCCACCTCACGAGCGTTCTTGACGGCGATGGCCACGTCGCGCTGGTGCTGGACGCAGTTGCCGGTGACCCGACGCGCGCGGATCTTGCCGCGGTCGGAGATGAACTTGCGGAGCAGGGTGGTGTCCTTGTAGTCGACACCGGTCGCCTTCTCCTTGCAGAACTGGCAAACCTTCTTCTTCGGCTTGCGCAAGACTGGCTTGGCCATTGTGGTGCTTCCCTTCTAGAAGCCCGTCCCGGACTGGCTACCGGGTCGGAATGGTTGAGCGGATTGCGAGTGTTGGTCGCGTCGGTCGAGCCCGGGATCAGAACGGCGGCTCGTCGGAGACGCCGGGCGCCCCCCACGGGTCCTGACCGCCCTGGCCACCGCCGCCGCCCTGGGGACGGCCGCCTCCCTGGGGACCAGCCGTGGCCCACGGGTCGTTGCCCTGGGCCGGTGCCTGACCACCAGCGGAGCCGCCACCGGAGTAGCCGCCGCCACCGCCGCCACCGCCGTTGAAGCCACCCCCGCCACCCTGGCGGGTGGTGCGGGTGACCTTGGCGGTCGCGTACTTCAGCGACGGACCGACCTCCTCCACGTCGAGCTCCATGACGGTGCGCTTCTCGCCCTCGCGGGTCTCGTAGGAGCGGCTCTTGAGCCGCCCCTGCACGACCACGCGCATGCCCTTGGTAAGGGACTCGGCGACGTTCTCCGCGGCCTGCCGCCAGATCGAGCAGGACAGGAACAACGCTTCGCCGTCCTCCCACTCGTTGGTCTGCCGGTTGAAGTTCCGCGGCGTCGACGCGATCCGGAAGTTGGCCACGGCCGCCCCGGAGGGGGTGAAGCGCAGCTCGGGATCGTCGACGAGGTTGCCGACCACCGTGATGACGGTCTCGCCTGCCATGGGGTGTCTCCCAACGTGTTGGTGTGCGGTCCGGGTGGGACCGACGCGGTGTGTCCGATGTCGTTGTCCCGGCGATCCTCTCGCGAGGGACCGACAACGGACAGGGGTCATCCACAGACGACCGAGGGACCGGGCGCGGCCGAGGCCGGCCCGGAGGTCCTCAGCGAGCGTCGGGGCGGATGACCTTGGTGCGCAGGATCGCCTCGTTGAGGGTCAGCTGGCGGTCGAGCTCCTTGACCGTGGCCGGCTCCGCGTTGAGCGTGATGACGGCGTAGATGGCCTCGGCGTTCTTCTTGATCTCGTACGAGAGACGACGACGACCCCAGACGTCGACGGACTCCACAGAGCCGCCGTCCTTGGTCACGACGTTCAGGTACTTCTCGAGCGAAGGAGCGATCGTGCGCTCCTCGAGGCTCGGGTCGAGGATGACCATGACTTCATATGCACGCAAAGCGGTCTCCACCTCCTCTGGACTAGAGCGGCCACGGTCTCTCCGTGGCAGGAGGGCTTGCGTCCCGCCGGACGACGCCGGCGGTGTCCACCCCGACGGCCGTCGGTGACCGGCGGAGAGGGACAGGGCAGGCTACCAGCGGCGCGGGGCACCCTCCCAACCCGCGCGCACGCGTGCCCCGCCCCTCCGCACGCGTGCGAGGGCCCGGACCGGGGTAGGACCCGCGTCGTGCTCCCACTCACCCGCCACCGTCACCGCCCCGACCGCCTGGTCGGCGGGCGCTACCTGCTGGGCGAGCACCTCGGCACCGGTGGCATGGGCTCGGTGTGGCGGGCCGTGGACCGGCGTACCGGCGACGAGGTGGCCCTGAAGGTCCTCGGCCAGCACGACCCCGGGTCGGCGGCACTGCTGCGCTTCGTGCGCGAGCAGGCGGTGCGGGTGCGCCACCCCCACGTGCTCGCCCCTGTCGGCTGGGTCGCCGAGGACGACCGGGTCGCGCTGGCCACCCGCCTGGTCCGTGGCGGCACGGTCGAGGACCTGCTGGCCGAGCACGGCCCGCTGCCCACGACGTACGCCGCCGCCCTGCTCGACCAGCTGCTCGACGCCCTCGCCGCGGTGCACCGTGCCGGAGTCGTGCACCGCGACGTGAAGCCGGCGAACCTGCTCCTGGAGCCCACCGGCACCGGTCGTCCCCGTCTCCTCCTCGCCGACTTCGGTGTGGCCGTGGTCGCCGGCGACTCACGGCTCACCCGCGTCCCCGGCCCGGTCGGCACCGACGGGTTCCTCCCGCCCGAGCTCCTCCACGGCGGTCCGGCCACCCCCGCCCAGGACCTGTACGCCGCCGGCGTGGTCGGCACCCAGCTCCTCACCGGCTCCGGGCCGACCGCCCCCGTGCCTCCCGGGCCGCTGGCGCCGCTGCTCAGTGCGCTGCGCCACCCCGACCCGACCCGACGTCCCGCCGACGCCGAGGCGGCCCGGGCCGCCCTGCGGTCAAGGCAGCTGCCGCTCGGCCCGCCGTGGAGCCGCGAGCACCCGGTCCCCGACGTCCGAGACCGGCTGGACCCCCCGGTGTCGCCCCGCGCCGCCCGCACCCGGACGCCGGACCTGCCCGGGCTGCGTCCGCTGGTGCCGGCACTGGCGATCCTGACCATGGCGACCGTGCTGTCGGTCCTCGCGCTGCTCGTGCGGGGCTGACGCGACCGTCGGCCCCGCCTCCTAGGGTGGGCGCCATGAGCGAGATCCGCATCGGAGCCCACGTCGAGCAGGACGACCCGCTGGCCGAGGCCGCCGCGCGTCAGGCGCCGCTGGTGCAGTTCTTCCTCGGCGACCCGCAGGGCTACAAGGGCCCGGAGGTCCGCTACCCCGGCGGCGCGGACAAGCTGCGCGCCGACGCCGAGGCGGCCGGGGTCGACCTCTACGTCCACGCGCCCTACATCGTCAACGTCGCCACGACCAACAACCGCATCCGCATCCCCAGCCGCAAGCTGCTCCAGCAGCACGTCGACGCCGCGGCCGAGATCGGCGCGAAGGGCCTGATCGTCCACGGCGGGCACGTCAACAAGGCCGACGACCCGGGATCAGGCTTCGACAACTGGCGCAAGGCCATCGAGGCCACCGACCTCAAGCTCCCGCTGCTGATCGAGAACACCGCCGGCGGCGACAACGCCATGACCCGCTACCTCGACCGCATCGGCCGCGTGTGGGACGCGATCTCGGCGGCCGAGGGCTTCGAGCAGGTCGGCTTCTGCCTCGACACCTGCCACGCCCACGCCGGCGGCAACGACCTGAGCACCGTGGTCGAGCAGGTCCGCGCGATCACCGGGCGCATCGACCTGGTCCACGCCAACGACAGCCGCGACGACTTCGACTCCGGCGCCGACCGGCACGCCAGCTTCGGCGCCGGCCGAATCGACCCCGACCTGCTCGCCGCCGTCGTCCGCGACGCCGCGGCCCCGGTGGTGTGCGAGACCCCCGGACCCGCCGAGTCGCACGTGGCGGACTTCGAGTGGCTGCGCGCGCGGCTGTAACGTCTCCGACCGTGCCGACCCCGACGCGACCCGCCCCCCTCCAGGTCCGCGAGATCGACGAGGCCACCCACCGCGAGCACCTCGCCGCCCGTGCGTCGGCCAGCTTCCTGCAGACCCCCGGCTGGGGTCGGGTCAAGTCCGAGTGGCGCCGCGAGTCGGTCGGCTTCTTCGACGGCGAGAGCCTGGTCGGCGTGGCCCTCGTGCTCTACCGCCAGCTGCCCAAGGTCAAGCGGTTCCTCGCCTACGTCCCCGAGGGGCCGGTGCTCGACTGGGCCGAGATCGACCTCGCCTCCGCCCTGCCGGCGCTCGCCGCGCACGTGAAGGCCCGCGGTGCGTTCGGGATCCGGATCGGGCCCCCGGTCGTGACCGCCCGCTGGAGCGCCCAGCAGGTCAAGGACGGCATCGCCGACGACGACGTACGCCGCCTCGGCGACCTCGCCCCCACCGAGCGAGACACCGCCGGTGCCCGCGTCGTCACCCAGCTGCGCGAGCTGGGCTGGCGCCCCCAGGTGGCCGAGGGCGGGTTCGCCGCCGGGCAGCCGCAGTTCGTCTTCCAGGTGCCGCTGCGCGACGCCGACGGCGCGGCCCTCGACGAGGACGCCGTGCTCAAGGGCATGAACCAGCTGTGGCGGCGCAACATCAAGAAGGCCGCCAAGCTCGGTGTCGAGGTCACCGCCAGCGAGGGCCGCGAGGAGGCCCTGGCCCGGCTCGAGGACTTCCACGCCCTCTACGTCCACACTGCCGAGCGCGACCACTTCACCCCGCGTCCGCTCCCTTACTTCCGCACCATGGTCGAGGCGCTCGCCGCGGACGGTGAGGCGGTCGGCGAGACCGACCGGATCCGTCTCTACGAGGCCCGGCACGAAGGCGACCTCGTCGCGGCGACCATCTCGATCCGGGTCGGCGAGCACGCGTGGTACTCCTACGGCGCCTCCTCCACCGACAAGCGCGAGGTCCGCGGCTCCAACGCGGTCCAGTGGCAGATGGTGCGCGACGCGCTCGCGGCCGGGGCCGCCGTCTACGACCTGCGCGGCATCACCGACACCCTCGACTCCGAGGACTCCCACGTCGGGCTGATCCAGTTCAAGGTCGGCACCGGCGGCGAGGCCGTCGAGTACGCCGGTGAGTGGGACCTCCC
The DNA here is from genome assembly GCA_036341255.1 of Actinomycetota bacterium. Taxonomy (GTDB): domain Bacteria; phylum Actinomycetota; class Actinomycetes; order Propionibacteriales; family Nocardioidaceae; genus Nocardioides. The sequence goes on from JAYYWX010000002.1 coordinate 11,377, forward strand.
CCTCAACCGGCCGCTCTACAAAGCCTTCGAGCTCTACATGGCTCGGCGGTGAGCACCCGATGAGCCTCACCCTGAGCGTCGACGGCGAGCGCTGGCGCGCCCACCTGCGCACCACCGCCGAGCGGTTCCCCGGCCTCGTCCCCGTCGCCAAGGGCAACGGCTACGGCTTCACCATCGGCCGGCTCGCCCGGCGTACCCAGTGGCTGCTCGACCAGGACCTCGCACCGACCACGGCCGACACCCTGGCCGTCGGCACCTACTCCGAGCTGCCCCAGGTCGCGCAGCGGTACGCCGGCTCGCTGCTCGTCCTCACGCCCTGGCGTCCCTTCGGCCCGGCCCTCGAGGCCACCGCCGACGCCTCGCTGACGCGTCGTCTCGTCCACACGGTCTCGCGGCCCGAGGACCTCACCGACCTGCTCCAGCGCCGCCCGGACGCCCGCTTCGTCCTCGAGCGCTCGACGTCCATGCAGCGCCACGGCCTCACCGCCCGCGAGCTGTGGGGCACCGCCGAGGTGCTGCGCGGGCGCGGCGCCCACCTCGAGGGTGTCGCCCTGCACCTGCCGCTGGGCCAGGGCACCCACGTCACGGAGGTCGACCGGCTCCTCAACGACGTCGTCGGGGCGGGGCTCCCGGAGGCCGAGCACGACCACGCGGGGGGAGCGCGGACGGTCTGGGTCTCCCACCTCAGCGCCGGCGAGCTCGACACGCTGCGGCACCGCTGGCCCGACTTCACCTTCCGCCCACGCATCGGCACCTCGCTGTGGCTCGGTGACCGCGACGCCCTGCGTGTGCACGCGACGGTGCTCGACGTCCACGCTGTCGAGCGCGGCGACGCTTTCGGCTACCGCGGCCGCACGGCCCCGAAGTCCGGGCACCTGCTGGTCGTGTCCGGCGGCACCGCCCACGGCATCGGCCTGGAGGCACCGACCGGCGACCTCGGGCTGCGCGGGCGCGCCGGCACCCTCGCGCGTGGCGGTCTGGACGCCCTCGGCTTCGTGCGCTCCCCGTTCTCCATCGACGGCAAGCAGCGGCTCTTCGCCGAGCCCCCGCACATGCAGGCCTCGATGCTCTTCCTGCCCGGCGGCTCCCGGGTCCCCCGGGTCGGCGAGGAGATCGACGTCCGCGTCCGGTTCACGATCACGACCTTCGACCGGGTCCTGGTCGACTGACCGAGGGCGGTCGCCGGACCGAGCGCGGTGAGGTTCATCGGCCCCCCGATGAAGCTCACCGGGGCCGGTCGCTGGGCAGTCGTGTCACCGGGTCTCGTGGCTCGGCGCCGGCGCGCCTCGCACCTCGACCACCGGCCCCGGCTCCGGCTCCGGCACCTGCTCCAGTTCCGGCTCCGGCTCCGGCGTACGCCGGAACATGTCGCGCAGCACGATGCCCACGAGGTACAGCTCGCCGGCGACGCGGACCAGGATCGCCAGCCAGTAGAAGCCGGCGTCGTCGCCGCCTCCCGGGGCGAGCTGGCCGCCGAGGTACCACCACACGCTCGCGAAGTAGAGGACCTCGGTGCCCTGCCAGACCAGCTGGTGCCGGAAGCGGGGCACGGCCAGGACGGCCAGCGGCAGCAGCCACAGGACGTACTGCGGGGAGTAGACCTTGTTGACCAGCAGGAAGCCGGTCACGATGAGCAGGCCCAGCTGCGCCAGGGACGGGGTGCGGGGGGCCAGGACGCCGAGCGCCGCGACCGCCAGGCACCAGGCCGCGAAGAACGCCAGCGAGACCACGTTGACGGTGTGCGGGGTGATGGTGACGTCGAGGGCCTGGGCGGCGACCAGCCACACCGAGCCGAGGTCCGGCCCGCGGTCGGAGTTGAAGGTCCAGAAGACCTTCCACTGGTCCAGCCCGCCGAGCATGGCCGGCAGGTTCACCACCAGCCACGCCACCGCGGCCGCAGCGGTGGCCAGGCCGAAGGAGCGCAGGTCACGCCGTCGCCAGGCGATGACGAGCACGCCCCCGAGCAGGAAGAGGGGGTAGAGCTTGGTGGCCGTGCCGAGCCCGATGAGGACGCCGGTGAGCAGCGGGCGGTCGCGCGACCAGGCCCACAGGGCGCCGGCCACCAGGGCCACGGCGGGCAGGTCCCAGTTGACCAGCGCGGTCAGGGCCAGCACCGGCGCGACCGCGAAGGCCGCCGCGTCCCAGGGACGTCGCGGCACGGCAGTGGCCAGGAGCCACGTGGCCAGCAACGCCAGCAGCGCGAACCCGAAGGCGTTGATGACGACGAAGGAGCGGATCTCGCGCTGGACCTGCGGGTCGCCGAAGTAGGTGTCGGGAGACTGGAGCCGACGCTCGTCGAGGTCCGGCGCATCGGCCAGCAGATGGGCCGCCCAGGCGGTGCCCCACGCCCAGTAGGAGATGCCGACGGGGTACTCCATCACCTCGGCGTACCGCTCCCGCACCTCCGGGTCGCCGGAGTAGGGCCAGGCCAGCTCGGCCAGCCCCCGCCCGGTGTAGAGGTAGGGCAGGTCGGAGTAGCACATGTGGGTGAAACGGGTGTCCCCGTCGGCCCAGGTGTCGTTGAAGCAGCTGGTCTTCTGCACCATCCCGAGCGCGAAGACGATCGCGGTCAGGGCCAGCAGCACCCGCACGGGGGTCCACCAGCGGTGCCCCCGCGAGTGCGCGCCCTCGGGACCACCCGCGACCTCGCTGAGGGCGCGCACGACCTCGTCGTCGCGGGTAGCACCCACCGGGGTCACGGCTGGCGGGACCGTCGTCCGGGCGCCGGGTTCGCGGAGGCCGAGCCGCTCGGGTTGCCGCTGGCGTTCCCGCTGGGGCTCTGCGACGGCGACGGCGACGACGAGCCGCTGGGCTCACTGCTCTCCGACGGGCACAGCAGCCCCTCGCAGGGCTCCTCGCTGGGCTCCTCGGTCGGTGTGGGCTCCTCGGAGGGCTCCTCGCTGGGCTCCTCGGTCGGCTCCTCGCTCTTGGTGGGCGACGGCTTCTTGGTCGGGGACGGCGGCGCCGTCGTCGGCTCGTAGCCGGTCTTGGGGGCGTCGCCGTCGACGTAGACCGGGTCCGGGAAGTCCTCGACGGGAAGGCCGTCCATCATCCGCTGCATGATCGAGAGCCAGGTGGCGGCGGGGAAGCCGGACCCGAAGTACGACGGCAGCCAGCCGTCGAGCCGGTCGTCGCCGTCGCCGCGGACGTACATCACCGCGGTGCTGATCTGCGGGGTGTAGCCGACGAACCACGCGGAGGAGACGTCGTCCTTGCTGTTGGTCGCGGTGCCGGTCTTGCCGGCGGCCGGGCGGCCCAGCGGCTGCACGGTCGCGCCGGACCCTCCGGCGACGGTCTCCTGCAGGGCGAAGCTGACGTCGGCTGCGATGTCCTCGTCCAGCGCCCGCTCGGTCGGCTCGTCGAACTCGTAGTCCGTGCTGCCGTCGGCCAGCTCGACCTTCTCGATCACGTGGACGTCGGCACGACGGCCACCGTTGGCGATGGTGGCGTAGGCGTTGGCCATGTTGATCGGGCTGACCCGGGCCCGGCCCAGGGTGATCAGGGTGTCGTCGGAGGTGAAGTCGCGGCTGGTGGCAGGGATGCCCGGGTAGCGCTGGTCGCTCTCCATCGGCGGGACGCCGAGCTCCATGGCCAGCTTCTGGATCTTCGACGGGCCCTGCGGGATCGCCGAGGACATGTCGACGAAGGCGGTGTTGATCGACTTCTGCATGGCGAGGATGGCGTTGACGCGCTCCCCGAAGTCCTGCCCGTCACCGCCGCCGGCGTTGCGGACCTCCAGGCCGTCGGGGAAGACGAAGGGCGAGTTGCCCGCGAAGGTGTCCCGCAGCGAGAAGCCCGCGTCGATCGCCGCGGCCAGCGTGAAGGGCTTCATCGTCGAGCCGACCATGCCGCCGGAGACGGCCCAGTTGATCTGGCTGTCGAGGTAGTCCTGGCCGGCGTAGAAGCCCAGCAGCCGGCCGGTGCCGACCTCGACGCTGGCCGAGGCCGCGTGCAGCTGCTTGTCGCCGAAGCCCTCGGGCTTGGCCTCGGTCACGCCCTCCTCGGCGGCGCGCATGCCGTCCTCGGTCAAGGTGGTGGTCACCTTCAGGCCACCGCCGTCGATCTGGTCGTCGGTGTAGCCCAGGCGGTTGAGCTCCTTGCGCACCAGCGTGAGCATGTGGCCGCGCTGACCGCCGTAGGCCGACTCCGACTCGACCTCGGGGAACTTCGGCAGGTGCTTGAGAGCCTTGTCCCGGTCGTCGGCGGAGATGGAGCCGAGGGTGGCCATCGAGTTCAGGACGTAGGTGTAGCGACCCTTGAGCGCCTTGCGAGCGTCCTTGCCGTTGGCGGGGTCGAAGCGGGTGGGGTTGTTGATGACGCTGGCCAGGACCGCGGACTGGCGCAGGTTCAGGCGCTTGGCCGGCTTGTCGAAGAAGGCCCGGGAGGCGGCCTCGACGCCGTACGCTCCCCGACCGAAGTAGATGGTGTTGAGGTAGTTGGCCAGCAGCTCGGTCTTGGTGATCTGCCGCTGGAGCTTCAGCGCGAGGATCGCCTCCTTGAGCTTGCGCTCGTAGGACTGCTCCTGGCTGAGGTAAAAGATCTTGACGTACTGCTGGGTGATCGTGGACGCGCCCTGGCGGTCACCGCCCGAGGCGTTGTTGAAGACCGCGCGCAGGATGCCTTTGACGTCGATGCCTGAGTCGGTCCAGAACGTCTGGTTCTCGGCCGCGACCACCGCGTCCTTGATCGAGTCCGGCATCTCGTCGTAGGAGATGATCGTGCGGTCCTGCGTGGCGAAGGTGCCCAGCTCGGTCTGGCCGTCGGCGTAGTAGATGCGCGAGGTCTGGGTCTTGAAGTCCTCGTTGGCGCGCGGGATGTCGATGGTGCGGTAGAGGTAGAAGAAGGCCGCACCGGCGATGAGGGCCAGCACGAGCCCGGCGACCGTGGCCCACTTCAGCGCCCACAGGCTGCGCTGCTTCCAGGTGCGGGGCTGCTTGGACCGGGATGCCGCGCTCTTCTTCACGGGCGGGCCGGGAGCCCTGCGCTTGCCTGTCACGTGTCTGTCGCTCCGCTGCTGCTCGGGGGTCGGGACCTGGTGGTCGCTGCCCCGAGAAGGGTGGACCGCCACTGAAGGGTACGCAACCGGGACGAGGGGGACCGGCCGCCGTGGACGAGGCTGCCCACCACCGGGTCGCGGTGAACAGTGGCGTACATCTCGATATCACTCAGGTTCGCATTGCGTGGATATATCGCTACGATGCATCTCGTGGCACGTCGTGGAGAGACCATCGAGCTCGCAGTCCTCGGACTGCTGCACGAGGGACCCATGCACGGCTACGAGCTGCGCAAGCGCCTCAACCTGATGCTGGGCTGGGGCCGGGTGCTCTCCTACGGCTCGCTCTACCCGACGCTGAAGAAGATGCTGCGCAGCAACCTCATCGAGGAGACCTCGGTGTCCTCGACGCCGGTGACCAAGCGGCCGCGGATCGTCTACCAGGTGACCGAGGCCGGTCACGTGGAGTTCGAGCGGCTGATGTCAGAAGTCGGCCCCGCCGCGTGGGAGGACGACAACTTCGACATCCGGTTCGCCTTCTTCGGGCGCACCGACATGGAGATCAGGCTGCGGGTGCTGGAGGGGCGGCGCACCCGGCTGCAGGAACGGCTCGACCGTGTCCAGCAGCAGCTCGCCATGACGCAGAAGGAGGTCGACCGCTACGCGGCCGAGCTCCAACGCCACGGCGTGGAGTCCGTCGAGCGTGAGGTCCGGTGGCTCTCGGACCTCATCAACGCCGAGCGCGGCAACGCCGCCGCCGCTCCCGAGTCCAGCACCACCAGCAGCACGAGCAGCACCGAGACCGGCAGTCGTCACTCCTGACGGCCGCCCCCAGACCACAGATCGATCAACCAGCCACTGACCGCTCCGCCCTCGGCGGGGCTCAGGCCAACACGGAAGGGAACGACCCGATGGGTTCGGTTCGAGTAGCAATCGTCGGAGTGGGCAACTGCGCCAGCTCCCTCGTGCAGGGTGTCGAGTACTACAAGGACGCCGACCCCCAGGGCACCGTCCCGGGTCTCATGCACGTCACGTTCGGTGACTACCACGTCTCCGACGTCCAGTTCGTCGCCGCGTTCGACGTCGACGACCTGAAGGTCGGCAAGGACCTCTCCGAGGCGATCAACGCCTCGCAGAACAACACCATCAAGATCGCCGACGTCCCGACCCTGGGTGTCGAGGTCCAGCGCGGCCCGACCCTGGACGGCCTGGGCAAGTACTACCGGATGACCATCGACGAGTCGGCCGCCGAGCCGGTCGACGTCGTCCAGGCGCTCAAGGACGCCGAGGTCGACGTGCTCGTCTCCTACCTCCCGGTGGGCTCGGAGGAGGCTGACAAGTTCTACGCCCAGTGCGCCATCGACGCCGGCGTCGGCTTCGTCAACGCGCTGCCCGTCTTCATCGCCTCCGACCCCGAGTGGGCCAAGAAGTTCGAGGACGCCGGCGTCCCGATCGTCGGCGACGACATCAAGTCGCAGGTCGGCGCGACCATCACCCACCGCGTGATGGCCCGCCTCTTCGAGGACCGCGGCGTGACGCTGGACCGCACCTACCAGCTCAACGTCGGCGGCAACATGGACTTCAAGAACATGCTCGAGCGCGAGCGCCTGGAGTCCAAGAAGGTCTCCAAGACCCAGGCCGTCACCTCCAACCTCCAGGGCGAGCTGGCCGGCAAGGTCCACGACCGCAACGTCCACATCGGTCCCTCGGACCACGTCGAGTGGCTCGACGACCGCAAGTGGGCCTACGTCCGCCTCGAGGGCCGCGCCTTCGGTGACGCCCCCCTCAACCTCGAGTACAAGCTCGAGGTCTGGGACTCCCCCAACAGCGCCGGCATCATCATCGACGCCCTGCGCGCCTGCAAGATCGCCAAGGACCGCGGCATCGGCGGCCCGATCATCTCGGCGTCGTCCTACCTGATGAAGTCCCCGCCGGTGCAGCTTCCCGACGACGAGGGTCGCCGCCGCGTCGAGGCCTTCATCGCCGGGGACGAGTGAGCTGATCACCGGCGTCAGGGCGTGAGCCCCTGACACCTGTCCCACCACGACGCCCCGCCAGGAGAGATCCTGGCGGGGCGTCGTGCGTGTGACGCAGATGTTCTCGTCACGAGACCTTGGTGGCGTAACGCCTCACGGGCCCGCGTCGTTGGCCGATGTGGACCGGGCGGGATCCGCGCGGTCCCCGCTGGCCGCCCGACCCACGGTGGCCTACCCGACACCGAAGGTCCTCATGTCCACCACCTCCAGCTCCAGGCGGTTGCGGGGCGCTCTCACGGCGGGTCTCGCCGTGGCGGTGCTCGCCGGCGCCGCCGCACCTCTCACGCTGTCCTCGGCCACGGCCGCGGACCGCCCCGACTCCCTGGCCAGCACGATCGGCCAGAAGCTGCTGACCGTCTCCTTCGACGACCTCGCCGAGGTCGTCCCGGGTGAGGACCTCGTGGTGACCGGCTCGGTCGCCAAGGTCACCCAGGCCCGCATCGGCGCCGTCGGCGACGCCGTCGCCGCCACCTTCACCCTCCAGCTGGTCGACGCCACCGGCGACGTGCTCGCGACCGAGGACGTCGTGGCCGAGCCCGACGGCTCCTTCGCGTCCACCATCCCGGCCTCGCTGCTGTCCGCCGTCGACGCCACCGACGGAGCCGTCCAGCTCGCGGTCCGTGCGGTCGACGCGTCGTACGCCGGCTTCTCGGCCGAGGACGCCGGCGCGACGGCCGTGCGGGTCGCCTCGAAGGCCACGGGCCTGACCGTGCACAACTCCTTCGTCTCCTCGGTCGGCTGGGTCAAGCCGGGCGAGAAGTACCCCTCCACGATCACGGTCGCCAACCCGACCAAGAAGACGCTCAAGGGCGGCACGGTCGCGGTGAGGGCGCCGAAGGGAACCGCGTTCAAGAAGAGCTCCGGACCGGGCACGCACCGCACCTCGTCGCGGACGATCACCTGGAGGGTCCCGAAGGTCAAGGCCGGCCGGACCGTGCGGCTGGTCGTGGAGTCCAGGGCCGCGTCGGTCAGGACACTGCCGACCATCGTGTGGCGCGACCTGTCCACGAAGGCCACCCTCAAGGCGGGCGGACGCACCTCCACCTCGACCAGCCACGGTCCCAAGGTGATCCCCCCGGCCGAGCGGTTCGAGACCGCGCGCTACGGCGACCGCCCGTTCCCGGTGGTGCCGGTCCAGTACACCGACCGCGCGTACACCGCCGACCACACCGGCGAGCAGCTCGAGGAGATCATCAACTCCAAGAAGTTCAAGGGCTCGACGTTCAACCTCTTCCAGGAGATGTCCCTGGGCCAGCTCTTCCCGAACGGCACCGTCCCCTCGGCCGGCATCGCGACGGCCGACTTCGACTACGAGCCGGGCTTCCCGCTCTACCAGACCGACCCGGCCTCGCTGAACACCTGCACCGGCGCCACCTTCGCCGACCTCGGTGACCTGGCGCTGGGCACGCCGCTCTACCCCGAGCGGATCACCAACGGCGTCTACAACCTGCCCGGCACCACGCAGTACTACGGCGCCGACGCCAACGGCTCGGCCGTCATCGGCGCCCTGGCCGGCGTCGCGGCGCTGCAGCAGATCGACAGCGGCTGCGGCCCGACCGGCAAGCTGGTCGCCGACGCCGTGGTCCTGGCCGACCCGGAGATCGACTACTCCGACTTCGACACCGACAAGGACGGCGTCGTCGACTTCTTCATGGCCGTCTTCGCCGGCTGCGGCGGCAACGGCGCCAGCCAGCTGGCCGCCTGCTCGGACGCACCCAGCGACCTGCTGCCCTACGACAACATCTGGCCGCACTCCTCCTCGCTGGAGTCCTACTTCACCGACCCCGAGACCGGTCTGTCGGGCATCACCACCGACGACCAGCTCAAGGACCTGGAGGGTCGTCCGCTCTACTGGACCGACGACTCGTACCGGAAGATGACCACCAAGAAGACCCCGCGCAAGGTCTTCGTCCGGGTCGGCCCCTACAACGTGAACCCCGAGACGGCCATCGACGCGGCCTCGGTGATCTCCCACGAGTACGGCCACTCCCTCGGCCTGCCCGACTACTACTCGCTCGGTGGTCGTGAGACCTATGGCGACTGGAACCTGATGGCCACCGACAAGTCGCAGAACATGGACGGCTACGGCCGCCAGGAGCTCGGCTGGGTCGTGCCCCAGGTGCTGAAGCCGGGCAAGAAGAAGACGGTCAAGAACTGGAAGGACTCCAAGCAGAACACCGGCCGCATCCACTGGCGGACCCCCAGCGGCAAGAAGTACACGCTGAAGAACGGCCGCGACGGCATCGTGCGCAACTCCGAGATGTACGTCGCCAAGCTGCCGGGCCGCACGCTCATCGACGGAGCGGTCTTCGGGTCCGGGGACGGCGCGTCGAAGAAGACCGCCTGGTTCTCGGGGTCGGGCAACGACTTCGGGTGCGCCACCGACGGTGGCGGTCGCAACCTCGACATCTCGCTGCCGGGTGCGAAGAAGCTCCCCGCCGGCACGACGATCTCGGCGTCGTTCAAGTCCTACTGGGACATCGAGTGGGACTACGACTACGGCTTCGTGCTGACCTCGGGCGACGGTCGCACCTTCACCTCGCACGCCTCGGAGAACGGCTACACCACCTCCAACCTGGACCCCCTGGCCGGCAACCCGAACCAGAACGGCTGCCAGGCGGCGTACGACAACGGTCTGACCGGCACCTCCGGCTCCTACGACGCGGGCACCGAGGCGCTCGACCGCAAGACCGGTGACACCCCGGAGCCGATCTTCCTCGCCGACTCCTTCGACGTCTCCGACCTGGTCGGGGCGCAGGCGCCGATCCTGCGGTTCAGCTACTCCACGGACCCGGGCCTGGCCCGACCCGGCTGGTTCATCGACGACCTCGAGGTCGTCGCCACCCTCCCGGACGGCAAGACCAGGAAGCTCTTCGCGAGCGACTTCGAGAAGTCCGGCGGTCCGAAGGACCCGCAGGTCTTCAACGGTGCCTGCAAGCCCGACAGCCCGGGTGCCTGCACCCTGGCCTGGCAGTACGTGAAGGCGGGCGCCGAGGCCGACTTCGACCACGCCTACTACCTGGAGATGCGCGACCGCTCCGGCTTCGACCTCGACGGTCAGGGCCAGATCGACCGCGACCCGATCGGCTTCCAGGCGGGACTGTCGCTGATGTACACCGACGAGGCGCACGGCTACGGCAACGCCGGCACCGACGACCCGCCGGCCCAGACCGTCCTGGACTCCGTCCCGGAGCCGGGCAGCTCCTCGCCGGACCTCGACGACGCGTCGTTCCGGGCCGTGGAGGGTCGCAACACCTTCTCCGACTTCGGCTCCGGCTGGGTCGAGAACTACAGCGACCCGAGCGGGCAGACCAAGAGCGGCGAGGCCACCACCGACTGGCTCTTCGACTACGGCTGCCTGTCCTTCAAGGTGCTGTCGATGACGGGCGAGACCGACGGGCCGGCGAAGTCCAACGGTGACCTGACCGGCACGGTCTCCTTCAAGCTCGGCAAGGGCTGCGGGAGGTACGACTACGGCTACTGAGCCGCGGCTCCGACCGGAGCCGAACATCCGGTGAACGGCCGGCGCGACCCGTGACCCACGGGGAGCGCCGGTCGTTCCACGTCCGGAGGTGCGAGACGATGACACCGATGGACCGCCGGGGCTTCCTGCGCTCGGGCACTGCACTGGGGCTGGCCGCCACGCCGGCGCTGGCGGCGACCGCGGCCGAGGGCCGCGCGGCGCGGCGGTACCGACGCCGCCTGCCGGAGGGCTGGACCTACCCGGTGGCCGAGGAGCTGCTCCCCTTCGGGCACGGGGTGATGTCCGGGGACCCGCTGGCGGACCGGGTGATCCTCTGGACACGGCTCACCATCCCGGACCGCCGGGGGTGGGACGCCTCCGTCGTCCGCGACCCGCAGGGCTTCCGTCGGGTCACGGTGCGCTGGGTCGTGGCCCGGGACCCGGGGCTGCGCCGCGTCGTACGCCGGGGACGGGTCACCACGAGCGCAGCGCGGGACTGGACCGTCAAGGTCGACGCCGACCGGCTGCCGTCGGCCACCACGCTCTACTACGCGTTCGAGGCGCTGGGCTGGCGCTCCCCCGTGGGTCGCACCCGCACCGCGCCCGCACCGGGGGATGACGTCGGCAGCCTCACCATCGCGCACTTCGCCTGCACCTCCTGGTGGCACGACGTCTTCAACTCCTTCGCGCGGGTGGCCGAGCGAGACGACCTGGACCTGATCACCCACGCCGGCGACCACGTCTACGACAACTCCGGGGGTCACCCGGCCTCGCGGGTCTGGGCCGACCAGTGGTCCTGGGACACCGACGTCGACAACGCCGACGTCCGCACGCCGGCCGAGCTCCGGCGCCGGTACGCGCTCTACTACGCCGACCCGCAGCTGATGGCGGCCCACCACGCGGCCCCCTGGGCGATCATGGCCGACCAGCACGACTACGACCCGTCCTCGACCGACGGCGTCACGACGCTCTCCACGGAGCAGGCGGGGCGGGTCTTCTTCGAGTGGACGCCCGTGCGGCCACCGCTCCCGGACGGCAGCGGGCGCTTCCCGGCCTCCCCCGGCCCCCGGCGCCAGGTGCCACTACCGAGGGGCGAGGCGAGCCTGCTCAGCTATCGGGTGCTGCCCTTCGGTGACCTCGCCGACGTCGTCCTGCTCGACGTACGCCGCTTCGCCGGTCGGGACGGGGAGGCATCCCAGGTCCTCGGAGACCGGCAGTGGGCGTGGCTGGAGCGCACCCTGCTGGACTCGCGTGACCGGGCCGCGTTCCGGGTCGTGGTCAACCAGGTCAACCTGGGCCAGCTGCGGGCGTTCAACCTGCCCGCCGCCTCCGCCTTCGCCCAGGCCTTCGGCATGGATCCCAACGCGCCGCAGGGCGAGATCTACACGACCGCCTGGGGCGGTCAGCCCGCCGAACGGACGCGGCTCTTCTCCTGGCTGCGCGAGCAGGGGGTGATCGACAACGTGGTGCTCTCCGGGGACAGCCACGGGTTCTTCGGCAACGACCTGGTCGAGGATCCGCAGCTCCCGGCGTACGAGCCGTTGACCGGTGGCGGCACCCTGGGCGCGGTCGGGGTGGAGATGGTCGGCTCGACGGCGGGGCGTCCCGGCGGGCAGGACGTGATCGCCGAGGAGCTCTACTTCGCGGCCGTCGGCGGGAGCAGGGGTGCGGCCTTCGCCGACGCCGAGGGCTTCGACACGCAGTACCGGCCGGCCGCCCTGGCCCCCACGCTCGCGCTGGAGGCGGCCGCCAGGGTGGCGAACCCGCACCTGCGCTACTTCAACTGGCGCGCCGACTACGGGCACACGATCGTCTCCGTGCAGCCCGACCAGGCCGTCATCGAGTGCTGGAGCACGCCCCAGCGTGTGGTGGCCACCGACCAGACGCTGCTGGCGCAGCACACCACGGCTCGCGGTGCCCCGCACCTGGCGCCGGTCCTCTCGCCCGAGCCGGTGACCGGTCCTCGGCGCGGGCGGCGCGCACCGCGACCGCGCGTCCGGCGGGCCTGAGGGTGCCGAGCCGGCGTATCAGTACGCCGGCTCGATCGCTGCTTAGGCCTCGGCGGCCGCCTTCACGCGCTCGAGGGTCCTGCCCATGCCGGTGGTCAGCTCGGCGGCGAAGTTGTCCATGCCGCCGAGGACGGCCTTGGTCAGGCCCTTGGAGAGCCCGGAGATGCCGTCGGGGGCCTCGCGACGGTGGGTGACCCTGGTGCGGGCGCCCCCGTCGAGCGGCTCGAGCTGGAAGGACCAGATCGTGCGGTTCTCGGTGACCCGGAAGGCCAGGTCGCTGTGCGGGGTGAAGCGCACGACCTTGGCGTTGGTGGGCCAGCGCTTCCAGCCCTGCTGGTTGAGGTTGATCATCCGGGCGCCCTGCTTGACCTCGCCGCCGACGATCCAGGTGCGCACCACCTGGTCGCTCCACTCGCTCATGCGCGGCAGGTCGGCGAGGAGGGCCCAGACCTGGGCGGGGGCGGCGTCGATCTCGATGCTCGCGGTGAGCTCGTCGGAGCTGGTCTGAGGGGTCGTCATGAGACCGGACCGTACCGCCGGTACGTCGCGCGTGGAACCCGTGGCCGACCAGCGGTCAGCCGCGTGCGGCCCACCAGGCGTGCAGCTCCTCGGTGGCCCGCTCCTCGCCGAGGGGCCCGTGGTCCATGCGCAGCTCGAGCAGGTGCCGGTAGGCCTCGCCCACCTCGCGGCCGGGCCCGATGCCGAGGATGGTCATGATCTGGTTGCCGTCGAGGTCGGGGCGCAGGGAGTCGAGCTCCTCCTGCTCGGCCAGCCGCTCGATCCGGGCCTCGAGGTCGTCGTAGGTGCGCCGCAGCCGCTCGGCCTTGCGCCGGTTGCGGGTCGTGCAGTCGGCGCGGGTCAGGATGTGCAGCCGCTCGAGCTGGTCGCCGGCGTCGCGGACGTAGCGCCGGACCGCGGAGTCGGTCCACTCACCGGAGCCGTAGCCGTGGAAGCGCAGGTGCAGCTCGACCAGCTTCGAGACGGCCTCGATGTCGTCGTTGCTGAAGCGCAGCGCCTTCATCCGCTTGCGGGTGATCTTGGCGCCGACCACGTCGTGGTGGTGGAAGGTGACCGTGCCGTCGTCGAGGAAGCGTCGGGTCCGCGGCTTGCCCACGTCGTGCATGAGCGCTGCGAAGCGGCTGACGAAGTCCGGCTCGCCCCCGAGGCGGTGCTCGAGGTCGATGGCCTGCTCCAGGACGGTGAGCGTGTGCTCGTAGACGTCCTTGTGGCGGTGGTGCTCGTCGCGCTCCAGCGCCAGGGCCGGCAGCTCGGGCAGCACCCGCCCGGCCAGTCCGGTGCGCACCAGCAGCGTCAGGCCACGGCGCGGCCACGGCGCGGTCACGAGCTTGACCAGCTCGTCGCGCACACGCTCGGCGGAGATGATGTCGATCCGCTCGGCCATCGCGGTCATCGCCTCGACGACCGCGTCGTCGACCTCGAAGCCGAGCTGGGCAGCGAACCGTGCAGCCCGCATCATCCGCAGCGGGTCGTCGGAGAAGGAGTCCTCGGGAGCGCCCGGGGTCCGGATCACGCGGTGGGCGAGGTCGACCACGCCGCCGTACGGGTCCTCGATCTCGCGTCCGGGCAGCCGCACCGCCATCGCGTTGACGGTGAAGTCGCGCCGGCCCAGGTCGCCGGCGAGGTCGTCGCCGTAGGACACCTCCGGCTTGCGGGAGGCCGGGTCGTAGGACTCCGCGCGGTAGGTGGTGATCTCCACCTGCCACTCGCCGCGGCGGCAGCCGATGGTGCCGAACTCGCGGCCGACGTCCCACAGCGCGTCGGCCCACCCCTTGAGCAGCCGTTCGGTCTCCTCGGGGCGGGCGGAGGTCGTGAAGTCGAGGTCGGTGTGACGACGACCGAGCATCGCGTCGCGCACCGGGCCACCGACCAGAGCGAGCTCGTGGCCGGCGTCGGCGAAGCGCCGACCGAGCTCGTCGATGACCGGAGCCAGGCGGTCGAGCTCCTCGGCCACCGCGCGCTGCACCTCGACGATGCTCAGGGGGGCCGGCTCTGCGTGGGACACGGGCGAGCAGTCTATAGACAGTCGGCTCCCGCCCCGCCTGACCGGGTGCCGCCCGTCCAGCAACTATCCTCGCCGAGTGGTCCCCCGGTCGCTCTCGCCTGCCCTGCGCGCGGTCGCGACCCTCCTGGCGCTCGTCCTGACGACGCTCACCGTCCTGCTGCTGCCCGTGGCACCCACCGCCGTCGCGACGGTGCCGCCGGAGCCCGTGGAGCCCCTGGAGGTGACCATCGAGACGCTGACGCCGGGGGAGATCCCCAGCTCCGGCACCATCGAGGTCGGCGGCACGGTCACCAACGTCGACGACGAGACCTGGACCACCATCAACCTCTACCCGCTGCTGGGCGGCGAGCCGATGACCACGCCCGCGCAGCTGCGGGAGGCCCGCCGGACCGACCCGCTGGCCTACGTCGGTGACCGCATCACCTCGCCGGGCCCGTACGCCGTCATCGACCGACTCGAGCCGGGCCAGAGCGCGACGTACTCCTTCACCGTGGCCCGCTCCCGTCTCGAGGCGACCGCCCGCGGCGTCTACTGGTTCGGGGTGCACGCCCTGGGCCAGGACACCGCCGGGCGCGACTCGGTCGCCGACGGTCGCGCCCGCACCTTCCTCCCACTGGTCGAGCAGGACGCCAGTGGCTCCGGCTCCAGCGGCCCCGGCTCCGGGGACGACGGGCCCGGCCAGCCCCGCCGTCCCGACGGCGCCGACGTGACCACGCCGGTGCCGGTCGCGCTGGTGGTGCCGCTGCGACGGCGCGTCCTGCACGAGGCCGACGGCTCGCTGGCCGAGCCCGACGTGTGGGCCGACGAGCTCGGCAGCAACGGCACGCTCGGACGGCTGGTGAGCATGGGAGCGCAGGCCGACGGCGCACCGATCACCTGGCTGGTCGACCCGGCTCTCACCGTGGCCGCGGCACAGCTGGCCGCCGGCAACCCGGCCCGGTCGCTGTCGCCGACCGTCGACCCCGACGCCGAGGATCCCGACGTCGCCGAGAGCGACCAGACGCCCTCGCCCACCGCTGACGGGACGACCGACCTCGACGGCGAGGACGAGGAGTCCCTGGGGCCCACCGCGTCCCCCTCCCCGTCCGGGTCCCTGGCGCCCGACCCGGTGGAGACCGACGACCTCGACCCGGCGGTCCGCTCGCTCGCCCGCGCCGCCGAGGGCTGGCTGGACTCCCTCTCCGACGCGGTCCGCGGCGGGCACCAGGTGCTCGCGCTGCCCTTCGGCGACCTCGACGTCGCCGGGGCCGCCGAGCAGGAGCCGCGCCTCTACGCCCAGGCCCGCCGCCTCAGCGGCGGCACCCTGCCCCGCGTCGGCGCCGACACCGACCCCGGGCTCTCCTCCCCGTTGGGCTACATCGACGCCACGGCCATCGGCATCGCCGACCCCGCCGAGACGATCCTGATGACCGACCTCGAGGTCGGGCTCGACGACGACGGCCGCGCCCCGAGCGTCGTCTCGGTGGACGGGCGCGACGTGGTCGTCACCTCCTCCGGCGCCGCGCAGGGCGGTCCTGGACCCGGTCGTCGGCTCAGCGCGATCTCGATGCGCCAGCGGATCCTCAGCGAGGCCGCACTGCGGTTGCTCGACCCCGACCCGCAACCGCTGGTCGTCGTCCTGCCGCCCGGCTGGTCACCTGACGACCCCGGCGAGGTCGTCGAGGAGCTCGACACCTCCTGGGTCGACCTCGACACCGTCGCCGACGCCGTCGCGGGCGTCGAGCCCACCGAGGTGGCCCCGGGCGACCTGCGCTACCCCGCCTCCCAGCAGTCCTCCGAGCTCGACGCCGGCGCCGTGGCCGCGGTGCAGGACCTGGTCGACGCGGGCGAGGTGCTGCAGGACGTGCTGACGCTCAACGACCGGGTCGGCGACGTCGTGGCCGGGGAGGCGTTCGCGGCTGCGGCGTACACCACGCGGCCGGTGCGGCGGCGGGCGCGCGAGAGCCTGACCTCGGGCACCCGCGCGGTGCGGGACCTGCTCACCCGGATCGGGGTCACCACGCCGACCGGCGTGACCCTCTCCAGCGCCAGCGGTCGGTTGCCGGCCACGATCGTCAACGACCTCGACGAGCCGGTGACGGTGCGTCTCGACGCACGGTCGGACCTCCCGATGACCCTCGGCGTGCCCGACTCCATCCTGGTGCCCGCCGGCGGCCGGGTCGGCGTGCTCCTCGAGGCCACCACCCAGCGCCAGGGCATCCACAACGTCTCGCTGCTCGTCACCTCCGTGGAGGGCGTGCCGCTCGGCGGCCGCGCCGACCTGCCGATCCGCGCCGCCCAGGTCAGCCGGGTCATCTGGCTGATCATGGGCAGCGGCGCGGTGCTGCTGTTCGGGATGATCGGCCTGCGCCTGGTGCGCCGGGTCCGCGAGGCCCGTCGTGCGGACCGGGCGGGGCAGCCCTCGTGAGCGGTACGCCGACGGGCGAGGCGGCCGAGGAGCGCTCGGTCCTGAGCAGCTCGGCCGTGATGGCGGCGGGCACGACCTTCTCCCGGCTCTCGGGCTTCATCCGCTCGGTGCTGCTGGCCGCGGCGCTGGGCAACCTGGTGCACGCGGACGTGTTCACGATCGCCAACACGATCCCGAACATGCTCTACATCCTGCTGGCCGGCGGGGTCTTCAACGCCGTGCTGGTCCCGCAGCTGGTCCGGGCGATGGGCAACGACGCCGACGGTGGCGAGGCCTACACCAACCGGATCGTCACGCTGGCCGCGCTCTTCCTGGCCTCGGTCACCATCGCCCTGGTCCTGGCCGCCCCCTGGGTCGTCGACCTGTACACCTCCGACGACTGGCCGCCGGACGCCATCGACTCCACCGTCGCCTTCGCCCGCCTGTGCCTGCCGCAGGTCTTCTTCTACGGCATGTTCGTACTGGTCGGGCAGATCCTCAACAGCCGCGGCAGCTTCGGTCCGATGATGTGGGCGCCGATCGCCAACAACGTCATCTCCGTCGCCACCCTGGTCGTCTACCTCGTGGTGTTCGGTGCGGCCGACGGCGCCGAGCGCACGGCGGGCTACACCAGCGGCCAGGAGCTGCTCCTGGGGCTCGGCTCGACGCTGGGCATCGCAGTGCAGCTGCTGGTGCTGCTGCCCTACCTGCGGGCCGCGGGCTTCCGCTACCGCCCGCGCTTCGACTTCCGCGACACCGGCCTCGGCCACACCCTGCGCCTGGGCACCTGGACGGTGCTGTTCGTCATCGTCAACCAGCTGGCCTACACGGTCGTCGTGCGGCTGGCCTCGACCGGCACCGGGACGGGCGACCCCGAGGGCACCGGCTACACCGTCTACTCCTCGGCGTTCCTCATCGTGATGGTGCCGCACTCGATCATCACGGTCTCGCTGGCGACCGCGATCCTCCCGCGGCTCTCCCGCGCCGCGGCCGAGGGGGACCTCGCCTCCCTCGGGGCGACCCTGGCCCGCACCATGCGCACCTCGCTTGCCGTGATGGTGCCGTTCGCGGCGCTGCTGCCGCTGCTCGCCCCCGAGCTGGCCCGGCTGCTGCTGGGCTACGGCGCGGCGGCCGACACGGTCGACAACTACGTCCCGACCCTGGCGCTCTTCGGTCCCGCGGTCCTCTTCTTCACCGCGCACTACCTGGTGCTCCGCGGCTTCTACGCCCTGGAGCAGACCCGCACGGTGTTCTGGAACCAGTGCGCCGTGGCCGCCACCAACGTGGTGGTCGCGGTCGCGGTCGTCACCCGGACCGACGCCGCGTGGACCTCGCCGGGGCTCGTGGTGGCCTACGGGTCGGCGTACCTCGTCGGCGCCGTGCTGTCGTTCAAGGTCCTCTCGGGACGGGTGGGCGGCCTCCACGGCTCGCAGCTGCTGCGCTTCTGCGTGCGCATCGGCCTGGTCGTCGCGGTCTCCACGGCGCTGGCCTGGGCGGTGCACGCCGGCCTCGGGGCCTGGGGCGGCGACGCACCACCGCTCCCGGGTCGGCTCTGGTCGGTGCTCGTGGTCGCCGCGGTCGGCACGGTCGACGTCGTGGTGTTCCTGCTGCTGGCCCGGTTGCTGCGGATCCGCGAGGTCACCGCCGTGCTGGCGCTGGTCGCGCGACGCGGCTGAGCGGGCCCTCCCCGCTCCCGGCCCGCCCCGCCCTACGATGACGGGGAGCACCCGGGAGGGTGCCCGCACCAGCCAGCCAGAACCCCACGACCTGCAGCTGTGAGGAGCCGCGTGCCCGCCTCGATCCGGCCCGGAGACGTCCTCGCGGACCGGTACCGCCTGGTCGACCTGCTCAGCGAGAGCGGGAACGGCCGCTTCTGGCGCGCACACGACCGGGTCCTGGAGCGCCACGTCGCCCTGCACGTGATCGCCGCCGACGACGACCGGGCCGAGGGGCTGCTGGCCGCTGCCCGCCGCTCGGCGCGCATCCTCGACCCGCACATCCTGCGGGTGCTGGACGCCGAGCGCAGCGGCCACCTCTGCTACGTCGTCAACGAGTGGGGCTCGGGCACCTCGCTGGACATCATGCTGGCGGCCGGCGGCGAGCTGAGCCCGCGGCGCGCGGCCTGGCTCGTCGGCGAGGTCGCGGCGGCCTGCGCCCGCGCGCACGCCGCCGACGTGCCGCACGGCCGCCTCAACCCCGAGAACGTCCTCATCGACACCTCCGGCGCCGTCCGCGTCATCGGCTGGTGCGTCGACGCGGCGCTGCACGGCCGACCGTCCGGCCGCGTCGCCGACGACGTGGCGGACCTGGCGGGCCTGCTGTACGCCGCCCTCACCGGCCGCTGGGCCGGCCCGTCGAGCTCGGCGGTCCCGTCGGCCCCCACCGACCACGGGCGGGTGCTGCGGCCGCGCCAGGTCCGCGCCGGCATCCCCCGCGACCTCGACGCGCTGTGCGACGAGGTGCTCAACCCCCAGCCCGGCTGCGGCACCATGGCCGCGGAGTCGTTCCGGGCGGTGCTGGAGGAGTTCGTCGGCGACCCCACCGGCCTGCAGGAGTCGATGACCTCCCGGCTGGTCAGCGGCGGCCACGAGACGGTCGTCCTGCCCCAGGTCCCCGAGTTCACGGTCCGCGAGGCCGAGGAGCTGACCCGGTCCGCTCCGTCGGGGCGGGCCGAGCCGTCTCCGGGCGAGCAGCCGTCGACCGCCGGCGACGACGCGGAGGAGCCGGGCGAGACCACGGGAGACACGACGGGCGAGACGAGAGGCGGGACTCCCCAAGAGCTCACCGGAGAGGTCACCCAGGCCGAGATGCCGGGCTTCCTCGTCGCCGACGCCGACGCCGCGCCAGCGCCACCGCCGCCCTTCGAGGAGCCGCCGGCCCGGCCACTCTTCGCCCCCGACCCTCCCGAGGGTGCTCCCGTGCGCCGCAGCCGGCAGCCCGGTCCCGGCAGGGACTCCCAGCAGTACTGGCCGTGGGACACCGAGGCCGGCTCCCGCACCGGCGGTGCCGGCGGTGGCTGGGTCGACACCGGGTGGCCCACCGGCACCGGTCCGGTCGTGGAGGAGGAGGTGCCGGGCCGCAGCTCCTTCCGGGTGGCCGCGATCCTGCTCGCCGCCCTCGTCGTCCTCGTCGCCGTGACCGTCGCCTTCAACCTCGGTCGCGGCCGCACGCCGCTGGGGACGGTCCCGGAGGAGGAGGAGTCCCCGTCCGCCAGCGCCTCCGCCCCCGCCGAGGTCCGCCCGCTCGACGTCGCGTCGGTGAGCGACCTCGACCCGCAGGGCAGCGACGGTGGGGAGTACCCCGAGCTCACCGGCCTGGTCGTCGACGGCGACCCCGGCACCGCCTGGCGCACCTCGACCTACCGACAGGACTTCGGACCCGGGGGGCTCAAGGACGGCGTGGGCCTCGTGCTCGACCTCGGTGAGCCCCGCAGCGTCGCCGAGGTGGCGCTGCGCCTGGTCGGGTCGCCCACGGACCTCGAGCTGTACGTCGTCGACGAGCCGCCCACCGGCGTACCCTCCGAGCAGGGGCTGTCCCCCGCCGCCACCGTCTCGGCGGCCGCGGAGGAGGAGGTCGTGCTCGACGAGCCCGCGTCGGGCCGCTACCTCGTCGTGTGGATCACCTCGCTGCCCTCGGTCTCCGACGGGTTCCGCAGCGAGGTCGCCGAGGTGGTCCCGCGCGGATGAGCACCTCCACCGGGCCGGAGGCCCCCACGGACTGGTCCGCCCTCGAGGACCGCGCGCTCCTCGCGGCGCACGTCGAGGGACGCGAGGGTGCCTTCGGTGAGCTCTTCCGGCGCCACCGCGACCGGTTGTGGGCCGTCGCCCTGCGCACCACCGGCAACCCCGAGGACGCCGCCGACGGCCTGCAGGACGGCATGATCGCCGCCTACCGACGGGCCGGTTCCTTCCGCGGCGACGCCGC
The DNA here is from genome assembly GCA_036341255.1 of Actinomycetota bacterium. Classification (GTDB taxonomy): domain Bacteria; phylum Actinomycetota; class Actinomycetes; order Propionibacteriales; family Nocardioidaceae; genus Nocardioides. The sequence goes on from JAYYWX010000002.1 coordinate 32,211, forward strand.
GGTCACCACCTGGCTGCACCGGGTCGTCGTCAACGCCTGCCTCGACCGGCTCCGCGCCGCCAAGGTGCGACGCGCCCAACCGCTGCCCGAGGACCTCGAGGAGTACGGCGCTCGCCTGGCCCTCCCGAGGGAGGCGGCCGCACCCGAGCAACCCGACGCGGCTGCCGTCCGGTCCGACGAGCGGCGACTGGTGCTGGGCGCGCTCGCGGCGCTGCCCGCGGACCAGCGTGCGGCGCTGGTGCTGGTCGACATGGAGGGCTACCCGGTCGCCGAGGCGGCCGCGATCCTCGGCTGCGCCGTGGGCACGGTGAAGTCCCGGTGCTCACGGGGGCGGGCACGCCTGGCCACCGTGCTGGCACCCTTGCTGGCGGACCTCGAGGCGGGTGAGCGGGGACACGCCCGGTCACGGAACCCCTCCGGCGAGCCGGACGTCGGACCCACGGACGCACGCGGGCCGCCCACCCGGCAGACCTGATCGCCCACCGACACGTAGCACCAGCACACACCAGCAGCACCACCCCCGAAGACGACCACCAGGAACGAGGAGCCGTCGTGGCCGAGCACCTGAGCCCCGAGCAGGAAGCGCGCCTGCGCCGGCTGCTCGCGCGCTCGCGCCACGACGAACGGGTCCCCGACGACGTGGCGGAGCACCTCGACGGTGTCCTGGCCCGGCTGGAGGCCGGCGACCCCGAGCTCACCGGGCCCCGTGCCCGCAAGGCCGAGATCTACGCGCTGGCCGCACGTCGTCGTCGTACCGCCGCCACCATGCTCGCCGCCGCGGCTGCGGTCGCCGTGGTGGGCGTGGGCCTCGGTCAGGTCGTCGGCAGCAGTGCCGGCGAGGACTCCCTCATGGCCGAGTCCGACACGGCTGCCGGGGACGACGGCGCCGACAGCGCCGAGTCCGCCGACCGGTCCGAGGGCCGAGCCTCCGGCGAGGACCTCGATGCGACCGGGGGCGGGGAGGCCACCGACGAGCTGGACGGAGGGCTGGACGAGGACCTTGCCGCGGGCGCCGAGCTGCTCTCGGACGGTGCCACCGCCGAGTTCTCCGCCCTGGAGGACCTCGTGGTCCTCCGCGGCCGTCTGGCCGACGTCCGCGAGGAGCGCTTCACCCGGGCCGCGACCCGGATCCAGCGCCTCGTGATCGGCCGTGACGCCAAGGTCGCCCCCCAGGACACCACCTCCCTGCGCCGCGCCGCGCCGCGCGTGCAGCGCGCCTGGCAGGGCTGCGCCCCTGCCGACTGGGGGCCGGGGACCCCCGTCGCGGTGCTCTACGAGCGCTCTCCCGCGGTGCTGGTCTTCCGTCCCGCCACCGGGGACGCCCAGGTCGCCGACCTGGTGCAGTGCGGCACCGGCGAGATCCTGCGCTCGGTGACCCTGCCCGGCCGCTGAGCACCCCAGCACCC
>JAYYWX010000003.1:0-21167 GCA_036341255.1 Actinomycetota bacterium
CTCGACCAGCGGCAGTGCCGGGAACCGCGCCACCACGCGAGCGGGCAGGTCCTCGCCGCCGGGCGACTCCAGCACCGGCTCGCCGTCCCACGTGGCCGTGCGGGTGACCAGGACCGGGATCGCGCCCTCGCCCCGGGAGGGTACGGCGGTGAGCGGCTCCTCCGACGCCGGCGCGAGCAGCCCCTCGGCCACCTCGACCGGTCCGCCCGGGCCGGCCGCGCTGGCGGCCTCGGCCGGCGACCAGGGCCGGTCGAGCACCGAGGTCGACCCCAGCCGCAGGTCGGTCACCAGGAACGGCAGTGCGCGGTCGTCGTCGGCGCGCGAGAGAGTGATCGAGACGACCGTGCAGCCCTCGACGCAGTCCACCGGGGACGAGACCGTCCGGGACGCACCGTCGAGCCCGAGCTCGCCCTCCACCCGCACCCGCAGCTCCTGCCCCGAGGAGCGCCGCAGCGCGACCTCGACACGGGGCCGCAGTCGGCCCTCCTCCCGGGGGCTCACGCCCGCGACCTCGACCAGCAGCCGCGACGCGGGCGTGGGCACGCTCGCCGCGGACGTCGGGTCGACCAGCCGGTCGGCCAGCTCGCCGATCCGGGCGGCGCTCGTGCCCGCGTAGAAGTCGCCGACCACCGCGTCGACGCGGTCCACGTCGACGAACGCGCGGCGCGCGGGCACCGAGCCCTCGCCCGGGACCAGCACCGCGCCCATCAGCCACGCGCCCTCGGGGTCGAGACGCTCGGTCAGCGCCAGCACCGAGGCCGCGTCACCGCCGGCGCCCCGCTCGAGGTCGTAGCGCAGCGGAGCACCGGCCTGCAGCCGAGCGGTCTCGTCGGCCCAGGCCGCCACCTGCACCGCACCCGTGACCGCCAGCCCGGCCACGACGCCCGCCGCGACCAGCACCCGCAGAGGCGCTGCGGCATCGGCCGAGCGTGCCAGTCGACGCGTGGCGAGGTAGGCCGGCAGACCACGCCGGCCGGTCCGGCGTACCCCGACGCGAGCGAGGGTGCCCATCAGCCACAGCGCCGCGTGCCCGGCGGCGAGCCCGATGAGGGCCGGGCCGGCGAGGACCAGCAGGTCGGACTGGGTGCCGTCGACGACGCGGGCGCGGTAGACCGCGACCACCGCACCGACGACCACGAGCACCTGCGCGAACACCGAGGCCACCCCCGAGGACCGGGGGCGGGCGGCGCCGCGGACCTGGGCGACCAGCGGCTCCCGCAACGCGGCGGCCATGCCGAGGAGCGCCGCGACCAGCGCGACGACCAGCACCACCGCGACGGCCGCCGCGACATCGGCACCCGGGGTCCCCATCGGGTCGCCGATCCAGGCCCGGGCGGCCAGGTCGGACACGACGAGGCCGGCTCCGGTGCCGGCCGCGGCACCCAGGAGCAGCACCAGCAGCGGTTCGACGAGCAGCAGCGTGAACAGCTCGCCGCCCTCGAGACCGCGGAGGCGGGCGAGGGCGATCTCGGTACGCCGGGCGGCAGCCAGCTCGCGGCCCGTGGCCGGCACCGCGACGGCTCCGACCAGCAGGAGCGGCACGGCCAGCAGGCGGGAGGTCCCCGCGGCGGCGGCGAACCCGACCACGGCCACGACGCCCCCGACGACCACCACGGTCAGCAGGAACAGGGGCAGCAGCGTGCCCCGGCGCGCCCACGCCCCCTGCAGGGTGCGGGACCGCAGCCGCGGCCGCGTGCCGCTCACGGGCTCCCCGGGGGTCGGCGGAACAGCTCGTAGGGGTCGTCGCCGTCCTCGTGCCGGTCGGGGGCGTCGGCCGCGTGGTCTCGACGCCCGCTCGTCGCTGGCGCTCCTCGCTGCTCGACCACCGGGGCTTGCTCGTCGTGGTCGCCTCGCTGCTCGACCACCTCATCTTGCTGGTCGAGGTGCGAGCGCAGCGAGCCACGAGACCCCTCCGCGGGCAGGTGCACCGGCTCGGTGTGGTCGACCAGGCGTCCCTCGTCGAGGGCGTGGTGGTCGTCGCAGGCGTCGACGACGGCGGGGTCGTGGGTGGCGACCACGACGACGGCGCCCCGGTCGGCCTCGCGGCGCAGCTCGGCGAGGACCAGCCCCCGGTTGCCCTCGTCGAGCTCGGAGGTCGGCTCGTCGGCGAGCAGCACCCCGGCGTCGACGCAGAGGCCGCGCGCCAGGGCCACGCGCTGCATCTGGCCTCCCGACAGCTCCTCGACCTGGCGGTCGCCGAGGTCGGCGATGTGGAAGCGCGCCAGCGCGTGCGCTGCCCGGTCGTCGGCCTCGTCGGGGTCGACTCCGCGGGCACGCAGCGCGACCGAGACGTTCTCCCGGGCCGACAGGATCGGCACCAGGCCGTAGACCTGCAGGACGAACGACACCTCCGGGCGCGGGTCCCCGGTGCCGCGCCACATCGGCGCTCCGGCGTACGTCGCCTCGCCGGTGGTCGGGCGGAGCAGGCCGCCGGCGATGGAGAGCAGCGTGGTCTTGCCGGAGCCGGACGGGCCGGAGAGCGCGGTCATCCGCCCGGCAGCGAAGGTCAGGTCGAGGTCGTGCAGCAGCGTGCGGGTCAGCTCGTAGCGCACCCCGCTCAGTCGCAGGTCGCTCACGCGGTGGGGGCCTCTCCCTCGGCGGTCCCCGTGACAGCTTCTGCCGAGCGGGAGACCAGCAGCCGGTCGGAGTCCTCGGGCTCGATGCGCACCAGCGTGCCCTGCGGCCACTGCTCGGCCAGGTGGGTGGGCAGGTGGACGACGCCCTCGGCGCCGATGACGACGTACTCCGCCCCGTCGCGCCCCTCGAGACCGACCCGGCCGCCCTTCATCGTGATGGTGCGCGGGAAGGTCGCGGCGACCTCGGGCTGGTGGGTGACGACCACGATGGTGGTGCCGAGCTCGTCACCCAGCTCGTGGATCAGGCCGATGACGGCGTCGCGGTCCTCGTGGGAGAGCTGGCTGGTCGGCTCGTCGGCGAGCAGCAGCTGCGGGCCGGTCGAGACCGCGCAGGCCAGGGCGAGCCGCTGCCGCTGGCCGCCCGACATGGTGGAGACGACCTGGTCGGCGACGGCGGAGAGGCCGACCCGGGCGAGCAGGTCACGGTCGGGGACGGCCTGCTTCCGCTCGGCGCCGGTGAGGGCGAGCCGGGCGAAGGCGATGTTCTGGCGGGCGGTGGCGTAGGGCAGCAGGTTGCGCGTCGCGCCCTGCAGCATGGTGCTGACCCGGCGTGATCGCAGCCGCGCCAGCTCGGGCTCCGGCAGCCGGGAGATCTCGGCCTCGCCGAGGAAGATCCGGCCGGCGCTGGGGCGCTGGATGCCTCCCAGCAGCGTCAGCAGCGTGGACTTGCCCGAACCCGACGGCCCGAGGAACGCCACCCGCTCGCCGGGTCGGATCGACAGGTCGACCCCCTGCAGCGCGACGACGTCGTGGCCCTCGAAGGTGCGGTAGAGGTGCACGACCCCCAGGCAGCGCACGCCCAGGCCGCCCTGCCTGTCCAGCTCCCCGAAGTCGACGTCGGCATCGACGACCGTCACCTGATGACCTCCTGTCCGTGGGCCAGCAGACAGTAAAGGGTGCGGCGGGGGCAACGGTCGGCGCCCGTTCGTTGTGGGCTCGTGACCCTCGGCGCCGGAGGTCGTGACCGGCAGGCGTAGGTTCTGGCGCGTGGCGAGGGCGGGCAGGGCGACGGCCGGGGTGCCCGCCGGCCGCTGGCGCGGGCTGACCGCGGACACCCGGCCGCTGAAGGAGCCGCACTTCCGGCGCCTGTGGACCGCCAACATCGTGACGGTCATCGGAGCCCAGCTCACGGTCGTCGCGGTCCCGGCGCAGATCTACGCGATGACCGGCTCCTCGGCGTACGTCGGGCTGACCGGCGTCTTCGGCCTGGTGCCCCTCGTCGTCTTCGGCCTGTACGGCGGTGCGCTGGCCGACGTCTTCGACCGTCGCACGATCCTGCTGGTCACCACGATCGGCCTCATCGTCACCAGCGGCCTGTTCGCCGTGCAGGCCTTCGCGGGCGTGGGCGACGTGTGGCTGCTCCTGGGGCTGTTCGCGCTGCAACAGGCGTTCTTCGCGGTCAACCAGCCCACCCGCAGCGCACTGCTCCCCCGGCTGGTGCCGCCCGAGCAGCTGCCCGCGGCGAACTCCCTCAACATGACCGTCATGCAGGCCGGCGCCATCGCCGGCCCGCTGGTCGCGGGCATCCTCATCCCGTTCACCGGGTTCGGCTGGCTCTACGCGCTCGACACCGTCTCGCTGCTGACGACGCTGTGGGCGGTGGTGCGGCTGCCGTCGCTGCGCATCGAGGGCGTGGCGGCCGCGGTACCCGGTGTCCGGGCGGTCGTGGACGGCTTCGCCTACCTGCGGCACCAGCCGGTGCTGCTGATGTCGTTCGTCGTCGACATCATCGCGATGGTCTTCGGGATGCCGCGCGCCCTGTTCCCCGAGATCGCGCACCTGGACTTCGGCGGGCCCGAGGAGGGCGGCCTGACCTTCGCCCTGCTGTTCGCCGGTATCCCGGCCGGTGCGGTGGTCGGCGGCGTGCTGAGCGGGTGGGTGTCGCGGATCGTGCGCCAGGGCCTGGCGGTCGTCGTGTGCATCGTGGTGTGGGGCGTGGCGATGGCCGGCTTCGGCGTCGCGGTGCTGCTGGCCGACGCCGGCGGGGCGGGCTGGCAGCGGGCGATGCTCCTCACCGCCCTGCTGATGCTGGTGGTGGGTGGTGCGGCCGACATGGCGTCGGCGGCCTTCCGGTCCTCGATGCTGCAGAGCGCCGCGGCCGACGAGGTGCGCGGTCGTCTGCAGGGCGTGTTCATCGTGGTCGTCGCGGGTGGCCCGCGGGTCGCCGACGTGGCGCACGGGGCGACCGCCGCGGCCGTGGGTGCTGGCGCGGCGGCCGCCGGTGGTGGTGTGCTCGTCGTGGTCGGCGTCGTCGTCGCGGCGCTGGTCGTGCCGTCGTTCGTGCGCTACCGGGTCACGGCCACGGCCCGCTGACGCTGGGTGGGCGGTGAGTCCTCAACGCTTTCCCCGGCCGGGGCGGTTGACCACGCACCGCCCTCGGGGCAGGCCGTGACCGGCGGTGGACACTCAACCGACGGTCCACCCGGATCGGTTCACCACTCACCGCCCCGGCCGGTGCCGCGTCGAGCGGTGAGCCATCAACCGACGGCCCGAGCAGAACGGTTGACCACGCACCGCCCCCGGCGTCAGCCGGCGAGCGCGACGGCCACCGCCGCGCCGTACGCCGCATTCGCCCGCACCAGCGCGATGTTGGTGGCCAGCGACGACCCACCGGTCAGCTCGACGATGCGGCCGAGCAGGTAGGGCGTGGTCGCCTTGCCGGTGATGCCGAGTGCATCCATGTCGGCCAGCGCCTGCTCGATGACCACGCCGATCTCCTCGGCCGGGATCTCGTCCTCGACGGGCACGGGGTGGGCGAGCGCGACACCGCACTCCAGCCCGAGGTCCCACGTCGCGCGGGCCACCGCGGCCGCCTCGGCCGCACCGTCCACCCGCATCGGCGCGGCGAACCCGCTGGCCCGCGAGTAGAACGACGGGAACTCGTCAGCCCCCTCGACCAGCACCGGCACCCCCAGCGTCTCGAGCACCTCGAGGGTCAGCCCGATGTCGAGGATCGACTTCACCCCGGCGCTGATGACGGCGACCGGGGTGCGGGAGAGCTCGGTCAGGTCGGCGGAGAGGTCCATCGAAGTCTCCGCGCCGCGATGCACGCCGCCCAGCCCGCCGGTCACGAACACCTCGATGCCCGCCATCGACGCCAGCCGCATCGTGGCGGCGACGGTGGTGGCGCCGTGCAGGCCGCGCGCGGCGACGTACGGCAGGTCCCGCACGCTGGCCTTCACCACGTCGGGATGGCTGGCGAGCAGCTCCAGGTCCTCGGCCGACAGCCCCACCCGCGGCCGCCCGTCGAGCACCGCGACGGTCGCCGGCACGGCCCCGCCGGCCCGCACGATCGCCTCGACCTCCAGCGCCATCGCGACGTTGTCGGGGTAGGGCATCCCGTGGCTGATGATCGTCGACTCCAGCGCGACGACCGGTCGGCCTTCGTGCAGCGCGGTCGCGACCTCGTCGGTCACGGTCAGCATGGGGTGGATCCGGTGAGCGGTCACCGGGCCAGCATCTCCCCCAGGTCGGGACGGACGGTCAGCGGGGAGGCGACGGTGAGCGCCGCCGCCTCGTGCGCGTACGCCGCAGCCTCGGTGTGGCCTTGCCCGGACAGCACCGCGTGGCACCACGCCGCGAGCATCGCGTCGCCGGCGCCGGTGACGTCGACGACCTCGGCGACCGGCGCCGCCAGCTCGACCGCGCCAGCGCCGGACGCCGCGTGCAGCACCGAGCCGGACGCCCCGCGCCGCTCCCACACCAGCGCGACCCCGCGGGCGAGCAGGGCGTCGACGCCACCGAGCGCCTCCAGCTCGCCGCGGCTGGGCGTGACCGCCAGCAGGTCCCGCACCTCGTCGGCCAGCCGGACCGCCTTGGGGACGCTCACCGGGTCGACGACGACCGGCACGCCGTGCTCGGCCGCCAGGTCGCGGGCGACGGCAAAGGTCGCCACGGGCAGGTTGCCGTCGAGCACGACCATCCCCGCGCCTGCCACGGTGTCGGTCGCGGCCCGCACGTCCTCGGGCGCGAGTGAATCGGCGGCCGCCATGTCGGCGATCCCCGCGACCAGCTCGCCGCGGTGGTCGAGCAGGGCGGTGTAGGACCCGGTCGGCCCGCGGTGGGTGCGGACGTGGCTCACCTCGACCCCGGCCGCGGCGGTCGCCTCCAGCACCAGCCGGCCCAGGTCGTCGTCGCCGACCACGCCCACCAGGGCGACCGGGCGGCCCAGGTGCGCGAGGTTCTCGGCGACGTTGCGCCCCACCCCGCCCGGGGTGAGCGTGGCGGTGCCGGGGTTGGAGGTGCCGGGGACCAGCGGCGCGGTCGTGCGGGCCTTGAGATCGGCGTTGATGCCGCCCACGACCACCACGTGGGTCCCCCTCATGGGCGGCCCACGAACGGCACCGCCGCGGGCCGTCGGACGTAGGGACCGGGCGCCCACCGGACACCGGCGGGGTCGACCTCGAAGTCCGGGTACGCCGCCAGCAGCTCCTCCAGCGCGACCCGCCCCTGGAGCCGGGCGGCGGCCGCGCCGAGGCAGTGGTGGCTGCCCTGGGAGAAGGTGAGGATCTGCGAGGGGCGCCGCCCGACGTCGAGGGAGTCGGCGTCGGGGCCGTAGCGCTCGGGGTCGCGGTTGCCGGCGGCGTACAGCAGGAGGACCTTGCGCCCGGCGGGGATCTCGACCCCGTGCAGCGTCACGTCGCGGGTGGTGGTGCGGGCGAGCCCCTGGACCGGGGAGGTCAGGCGGAGCAGCTCCTCGAGCGCCACCTCGACCGGCACCTCGCCGGAGGTCAGCCGCGCCCGTTGCGCCGGGTCGGCGGCCAGCAGCTGCACGGCGCCGCCGAGGAGCCCGGTGGTGGTGTCGTTGCCGCCGGTGACCATGGTGAAGACGTAGCCGAGCACCGCGACCAGGCCGTCTTGGTCGTCGGCCCGGCCGGCGGCGACGAGGTGGGCGACGGTGTCCGGCCCGGGGTCGGCGAGCGGCTCGCGGCGACGGCGCTCCACCAGCGCCGCGAAGTAGGCCAGCATCTCCCCGGCGGCGTCGGCCGCGGTGAGCGAGTCGCCGGAGCCGCCGGCCGCGACGATCGCCTCGGTCCATCCGTCGAAGGCGACCCGGTCCTCCTCGGGCACCCCGAGGTAGTGCGCGACCACCATGCTCGGCAGCGGCTTGAACAACGCCTCGACCACGTCCCCGCCGTCGGCCAGCGCGGGCAGCCGCTCGCGGACGAACGCGCGGACGTCCGGCTCCAGGTCGGCGACCTGGCGCGGGGTGAACCCGCGCGCGACCAGCTTGCGGAACGCCGTGTGCGCGGGCGGGTCCTGCATCACCAGCGGCGGCTCGGCCAGGCCGATGGCCTCGATCTCGCCGTACGCCGTCGTCAGGCCCTGCGCGGAGGAGAACGTCTGCGTGTCCACGGCCGCGGCCAGGATGTCGGCGTGCCGGGACAGCACGTAGTAGTCGCGCTCGGGGTGGTCGGGGTGGTCGGGCGGGACCACGTGGTGCACCGGGTCGTGCGTGCGCAGCGCGGCGTACTCACCCCAGGGGTCGGCCCAGCTGTCGGCTCCGCGTGGTGTGAACGTCACCGTCCCGATGCTCATGCGGGTCACGCTGACGCACCGCACGCGTGCTGTCCAGAACCCCGTCCACCGTCCCGGACCGGGAGCCCGTTCACCCAGGGGGCACCGATGAGTCCGGATGTCGGTGGCGGTCAGTAGCGTCGCGACGGCATCCTCGGGCGATGCCCTGCCACCTCTCGAGCACCCCCTCGAGCCACCCCTCCCACGACGACTGAGGACGCGATGACCGACATGATCACGGCCACCGGCCTGGTGAAGCGCTACAAGGAGGTGGAGGCCCTCGCCGGCCTCGACCTCTCCGTGCCCGAGGGCACGGTCCTGGCCCTGCTCGGCCCCAACGGCGCCGGCAAGACCACGGCCGTGCGCGTCCTGACGACGCTGCTCAAGCCCGACGCGGGCTCCGCGGTCGTCGCCGGTGTCGACATCCTGGCCGACCCCGACGGGGTGCGTTCGCGCATCGGCCTGTCCGGCCAGTACGCCGCCGTCGACGAGCACCTCACGGGCTTCGAGAACCTCGAGATGGTCGGTCGGCTCTACGGCATGGGCCGCACCCAGGCCCGCTCCCGGGCGCGCGAGCTCCTGGAGCGCTTCGCCCTCGCCGACGCCGGCGACCGACCCTCCAAGACCTACTCCGGCGGCATGCGCCGGCGTCTGGACCTGGCCGGTGCGCTGGTCGCGGCCCCGCCGGTGCTGGTGCTCGACGAGCCCACCACCGGTCTCGACCCGCGCAGCCGGGTGCAGATGTGGGACGTCATCCGCGAGCTGGTCGCCTCGGGCGCGACGCTGCTGCTCACCACGCAGTACCTCGAGGAGGCCGACCGCCTCGCCGACGACATCCTGGTCATCGACCACGGTCGTGCCATCGCGCGCGGCACCGCTGATGAGCTGAAGTCGCAGACCGGCGGCGAGCGGGTCGAGGTCGTCCTGGCCGACCCGGCCGACCGCGACCGGGTGCACTCCCTGCTGGCCGAGGTGGCCAGTGGCGAGGTCGGCGTCGGTGAGAACGGCCGTGAGCTGACCGCGGCCGTCGACGGTGGCGTCGGGGCGCTGCGCCGGGTGCTCGAGGGCCTCGAGCGCGAGTCCGTCGCCGTGCTCGACATCGGCCTGCGCCGTCCGACCCTCGACGACGTGTTCCTCAGCCTGACCGGTCACGCGACCGAGTCCGACGACCCCACGACCGACTCCACCGAGACCGCCGAGGTGACCCGATGAGCACGCCCGCCCCGACCCTGGAGCAGTCCCGCCCCACCGGCGTGGTCCGCGCCCTGACCGACGGCTGGGTCGTCGCCAAGCGCAACCTGATCAAGATCAAGCGGGTGCCCGAGGTGCTCGTCTTCGTGCTGATCAGCCCGATCATGTTCGTGCTGCTGTTCGCGTTCGTCTTCGGCGGCGCGATCGACACCGGCGGCGTCGGCTACCGCGAGTTCCTCATCGCCGGCATCTTCGCCCAGACCGTCGTCTTCGGCGCCACCTTCACCGGCGCCGGCCTGGCCGAGGACATGCAGAAGGGCATCATCGACCGGTTCCGGTCGCTGCCGATGTCGCAGGCCGCGGTGCTGGTCGGTCGCACCACCTCCGACGTCGTCTACAACGTGCTGAGCCTGGCGATCATGGCGCTGACCGGCCTGCTGGTGGGCTGGCGCATCCGCGAGGGCTTCCTCGACGCGGTGCTCGGCTTCGCGCTGCTGCTGCTCTTCGCCTACGCCGTGAGCTGGGTGATGGCCTGGGTCGGCCTGATGGTGCCCAGCGTCGAGGTCATCAACAACGCCTCGTTCATCGTCATCATGCCGCTGACCTTCGTCTCCAACGCCTTCGTGCCGCTGGAGTCCTTCAGCGGTGTCCTGCGCACGTTGGTGGAGTGGAACCCGGTCTCCGCGCTCACCCAGGCCAGCCGCGAGCTCTTCGGCAACGTCGACCCGCGCGGTGCCGTGCCCGACGCCTGGTCGATGCAGCACCCGGTGCTCTACACCCTGCTGTGGGTGGCGATCATCCTGGTCGTCTTCGTGCCGCTCTCGGTGCGTCGCTACCGGCTCTCGGCCGGCACCAAGTAGGCCCGTGCCGGCCCGGGCCCGTCCGGGCCCGGGACCGTCCGGTCCGGCGGTGTGCCTGGGCCGGCGGTCCGGCGTCGGGTCAGGTGGCCCAGAGGTCGGGGTGCTCCTCGACCCACCGGCGAGCGTCGCGGCGGCCCAGGTCGGCCGCGGCGTCGAAGAAGTCGCGGTCGAAGAGCAGGTAGGACAGCAGCTCCCCCTGCAGCGGGCTGTCACCGCCCAGGAGTCGGTGCACGACCTGCAGGTCCGGGTCGGCCGCCGTGCCCAGCAGGGTGCGGTGGTTGCGGTCGAAGACCTCCATCGCCGCAGCCGCCAGCTCCTCCCCCCGGTCCGGGGCGACCGCCACGTACGGCACCACCCGCAGGTCCCGCTCCCCCTCCTCGCGACGCATCCGCTGCACGACCTGCGCGGTGGCCGGGTCCTGCAGCAGGCGGTTGGTCTGCCGCAGCCGCCGCAGGTCGTGGCGCATCGGGTCGTCCATCACGGCGCCGAGCAGGGTGGCGACGCCGTCCCCGAGGTCGACCGGCTCCCGGTCCGCCCCGCGATCGACGGCCGGTGCGCGCAGGCTGCCGGTGCCGACGGCCACGACGTGGGTGGCGCCGAGCTCCAGCGCGGGGACCAGCGGGTGCCGCCGGCGCGTGGCTCCATCGACGTACCAGCCGGCGGCCGCCTCGGGGCTGTGCACCTCGACGGAGGGGAAGAGCGCAGGGATGGCGGCCGAGGCCATCAGGTGCTCCACGTCCAGGGACGCCTCGACGTAGCGGCGGTGCTGACCCGTCGCCGGGCGCGGCAGGTCGGTGCCCCGGCCCTCGGTGAACATCGTGACCTCACCGGTCCGCACCGTCGTCGCGGTCACCGCGACCGCGTCGAGCGTCCCGTCCGCCAGGTGCCGGTGCACGGCCTCCCAGTCCAGCGACCCGGCCAGCGTCGACCGGAGCGGGTCGGTCCCGAAGAGCCCGCGCAGGCGGAACCTGCTCAGGCCCAGGGTCTCCGAGGCGTACCTCGCCACCACCTCGGGGACCTGACGCCACAGCGGCGTGATGACCGCCGGCTTGGTGACCCGGTCCAGCAGGTCGCGCAGCGCCGCGGACTGCTCGTCGGCGGTGCGATCGGCGACGCCGGCCAGGCCCCCGCAGATGAGAGCACCGGCGCTGGTGCCCACCAGCACCGTCGGACGGTGGCCGTGTCGCTCCAGGGCCGGCAGCAGCACTTCCAGCGCCCCGACCTGGTAGGCCGACCGAGCCCCACCGGCGTCGAGCACCAGGGCGACGGACTCCGCGGGCTGCTCGACATCACTCATGCGCCCGACCCTGCCGACCACGCCGCGCCACCTGCTCACCCGGCCGTGTCGGCACCCGGCGCCGGGGGTCCCGCGTCGGCGGGACCTCCGTCCCTACCCCGGACCAGGACGCCGGCGCAGCGTGGTGGCATGAGCACCATCGACCACGACACCACCCGCGACACCACCCGCGACACCACTGCTGGCAGCGTCGGCGACCCCGGTCTCGAGGGCGCCGACACCCTCGTGCGGCACCTGTCCGCGGAGGAGTGCTGGGAGCTGCTCGAGGACCACGAGCTGGGCCGGATCGGCTACCGGCTCGTCGACGAGGTCCACGTCGTCCCGGTCAACTACGCGGTCGTCGACCGCACGCTGCTGATCCGCACCGACGCCGGCAACAAGCTCCTGGCGGCCGCGCTGGAGTCCGACGTGGCGCTCGAGATCGACTCCGTGGAGTCGCTCGCAGACGGGCGGCGGGTCGCCTGGTCGGTGCTGGTGCGCGGGCACGCGCGGGTGCTCGGCGAGGACGAGGCACACCGGTACGACGACCTGCCGCTGGTGCCGTGGGTGGCCACGCCCAAGTGGGAGGTCGTGGCGATCGTGCCGGACGCGGTCACCGGACGACGCTTCCAGCTCGTGCCGGCCTGAGCCGAGGCGGCCCGCCACCGCCTCACGTGGGCGCCCCCGTCGCGGGTCTCAGGCGTCGTGGATCGGCTCGGCGGGCAGCTTCTTGGGCTTGCGCATCCGCTTGCGGCGGCTCGGGATCATCGAGCGCATCTCCTCGAGCTTGCCGAAGCACAGCAACCGGTCACCGGCCTCCAGCACGTGGCGCGCGTTGGGGTTGGGGATGACCTGGGTGCCGCGGTGCAGCGTGAGGGCGGTGATGTCGCGCTCCCGCAGCCCGGAGTCACCCAGCGTCTTGCCCACCATGTCGGAGGCCTCGAAGACCAGGATCTCCGCGACGCCGTAGCCGGTGGAGACGGTCAGCCGCTGGCGCACGTCGATCTCGGGGAAGGCGACCTGGTTGTCGATGTAGTCGATGATGGCGCCGGCGACGTCGAGGTCGGTGGCCCGCTCGATGCCCTCCAGGCCCGGGGAGGAGTTGACCTCCATCACCAGCGGGCCGTCGTTGCCCTCGAGCATGTCGACACCGGCGACGCGCAGACCCATGATCTGCGCGGAGCGCACCGCCGCACGCTCGAACGCCGGGTCCAGCTGGACCGCCTCGACCGACCCGCCCCGGTGCACGTTGGACCGGAACTCATCGCCCTTGGCCACGCGTCGCATGGCGGCGACCACCCGGTCGCCGACGACGAGGGCACGGATGTCGCGGCCCTTGGACTCCTCGACGAAGCGCTGGATCAGGACGTTCTGCTTGGTCGACTGCAGCGTCTCGATGATGGCCTCGGCGACCTTGATGGTCGGCGCGAGGATGACGCCGATGCCCTGGGTGCCCTCGAGCAGCTTGATGACGACCGGCGCGCCCCCGACCCGCTCGATCGCGGGGATCACGTCGTTGCGACCCTGGACGAAGGTCGTGGCCGGCATCCCGATCTGGTGACGGGAGAGGATCTGGGTGGCGCGCAGCTTGTCGCGGCTGTTGGAGATGCCCCACGACGTGTTCGGCGTGTAGACGTCCATCTGCTCGAACTGCCGCACCACCGCGGTGCCGAAGTAGGTGATGGAGTTGCCGATGCGCGGCAGGATCGCGTCGTAGTGCGAGAGCTGCTTGCCGCGGAACTGCAGGTCCGGCTCGTCGCCCGACAGGTCGATGCCGAAGCGCAGCGTGTTGAGCACCTTGACGGTGTGCCCCCGGTCCAGGGCCGCCGTGCGCAGGCGCTGCGTACTGTACGAGCGGGGCGCGCGGGACAGGATCGCTAGTTTCATGACCACCCGAGTGTGAGTGCCGGACGTGTGGACCACCATGTGCCCGACGGGTGCCGAGCGATGGAGAGGACGAGCCAGCGTGCCAGCAGAGCCGACGGGCGACCAGCCCCCTGTTCCTTCCTACACCCTCGCGGGCTGGCGGGAATGGGTGAGCCTCCCGGGGATCGGGGTCCCGTGGGTGAAGGCCAAGCTGGACACCGGCGCACGCACCAGCGCGATCCACGCCTTCGACCTCGTCGAGGAGGAGGTGGAGGGTCGGCGCTGGGTGAGCTTCTCCATCCACCCGTGGCAGGGCACCGACGAGGACGCCGTGCAGGCCCGCTGCCCCGTGCTCGACGTCCGTGAGGTGCGCTCGTCCTCCGGTCACGCGGAGGAGCGCTACGTCGTGCCGATGGAGATCACCTTGATGGAGCGCAGGGTGACCGCGGAGATGACGTTGTCGCGGCGTGACGAGATGGGCTTCCGGATGCTGGTCGGGCGCGAGGCGCTGCGGCAGGGGTACGCCGTGGACCCGGGACGGTCCTACCTCGGTCCCCGCCCGCCCGTCGCCGTACGACGTCGCAACCGGGGGCGGTGAGCGTGCCCCGCGACTCCTTCGAGATCGGCCCGGTCCGGGTCCGCGCCGGGCGCAAGCAGGCTCTGGCGCTCCCCATCACCCGTCTGGTGACCGGCGCCGACGTCGACCTGCCGATCCGCGTCGTCCACGGACGCCACGACGGGCCGACGGTCTGGATCGATGCCGCCATCCACGGCGACGAGGCGGTCGGCGTCGAGGTCGTCCGCCAGGTGCTGGCCGACCTCGACGCCAAGTCGCTGCGCGGCACGCTCATCGCGGTGCCGATCGTCAACGTGCTCGGGTTCATGAACGGCGACCGCTACCTGCCCGACCGCCGTGACCTCAACAGGTCCTTCCCGGGCTCGCGCCGCGGCTCGTTGGCGGCTCGGATCGCACACCTGATGATGACCGAGGTGGTCGCCAAGTGCGAGGTCGGCATCGACCTGCACACCGGCTCGGACCGCCGCACCAACCTGCCGCAGATCCGCGCCGACCTGGAGGACGAGCGGACGCGCGAGCTGTCGCTGGCCTTCGGCGCACCGGTGATGATGCACGCCCGCCTGCGCGACGGGTCGCTGCGCGCCGCCGCTCGTGAGGCCGGCGCGAAGGTGCTGCTCTACGAGGCCGGCGAGGCGTGGCGGATGGACGGCTGGGCCGTCGACGCGGGCGTCCGCGGCGTACGACGCGTGCTGGCCCACCTCGGCATGATCGAGCCCCCCGAGGAGGACCCGCCCGCGCCGACGCTGGAGTCGTGGCGGTCGGGCTGGGTCCGCGCGCGCGGCACCGGGATGCTCCACCTCGAGGCCGAGCTCGGTCAGCGGGTGACCAAGGGCGAGCGCCTCGGCGGGCTCTTCGACTCCTTCGGCAAGCGGGTCCGGCTGGTCCACGCCGACCGGGACGGCATCGTCGTCGGTCGCACCGAGGCGCCGCTGGTGTCCTCGGGCGACGCGGTGGTCCACCTCGCCGAGGTGCTCGAGTCACCCGCCCAGGCCGTCGAGCACGAGCCGCACCCGGACTCGGTCGAGGAGACCGACGAGGCCTGAGGTGCGCAGACCACCTGGGTCTCGACGCACCGGGCCTCAGCGCCAGCCCAAGGCCGGCGCCAGGTGGGTCATCACCGACTCCAGCACGTGGGCGTTGTAGTCCACGCCGAGCTGGTTGGGCACGGTGAGCAGCAGCGTGTCGGCGGCGCGGACGGCCTCGTCGGCGGCGAGCTCCTCGACCAGGCGGTCCGGCTCACCGGCGTAGGTCTTGCCGAAGCGCGCGATGCCGCCGTCGATGTGCCCGACCTGGTCGCGGCTCTCGGACTGGGTGCCGAAGTAGGCGCGGTCGCGGTCGTCGACGAGTGGGAAGATGCTGCGGCTCACGCTCACCCGCGGGGTGCGCTCGTGGCCGGCGGCCTCCCAGGCCTTGCGGAACATCTCGATCTGCTCGGCCTGCAGCTCGTGGAACGGTACGCCGGTGTCCTCGGTCAGCAGCGTGGAGCTCATCAGGTTCATGCCCTGCTCGGCGGCCCACTCCGCGGTCGACCGGGAGCCGGCGCCCCACCAGATCCGGTCCCGCAGACCCTCCGAGTGCGGCTCGATGCGCAGCAGTCCCGGCGGGTTCGGGAACATCGGGCGCGGGCTGGGCTCGGCGAACCCCTTGCCGGTCAGCACGTCGAGCAGCACCGAGGTGTGCTGGCGCGCCATCGCGGCGTGGTCGCCGTCGGCCGGCTCGTAGCCGAAGTAGCGGTAGCCGTCGACGACCTGCTCCGGTGAGCCGCGGCTGATGCCGAGCTGGAGCCGGCCCCCGCTGATGAGGTCGGCGGCGCCGGCGTCCTCGGCCATGTACAGCGGGTTCTCGTAGCGCATGTCGATGACGCCGGTGCCGATCTCGATGCGGCTGGTGCGCGCGCCGACGGCGGCCAGCAGTGGGAACGGCGAGGCCAGCTGCCGGGCGAAGTGGTGCACCCGGAAGTAGGCGCCGTCCACGCCGAGCTCCTCCGCCGCGACCGCGAGGTCGATCGACTGGAGCAGCACGTCGGAGGCCGAGCGGGCCGCCGAGTGCGGGGAGGGGGTCCAGTGCCCGAAGGAGAGGAAGCCGATCTTCTTGGTCATGCCCACCCAACACTGGTTGAAGACTTGATCTTCCCGGAGCGGTTGCGGACGTGGGACGTCATACGGACGGGACGTCCACTGCCGCGGGACGTATGACGTCCCGCGGCTGCCCCGGCCGACAGGTGTAACCAGTTCCAGTTCTGCGCGTTGTCCGGGTGTGACGACGGACACAGGCCCCATCGACCTGCCCTGGCCCGGCTTGCCGGACCGGCCGGGCCACTCAGCGCAGCCGACCCGTCGCGGCCTGCTGGCCGGCGCCGCGGGGTCGGTCGCGCTCCTCGCCGTACCCGGACTCCCGGCGGTGGCCGTGCCGGTCGGCCGCGACCGCGCGCGCTACCTCGACGAGGACCAGCTGGCGACGCTCGCCGCCGTGGTCGACCGCGTGGTGCCCGCCGACGACGGGGCACCCGGGGCGCTGGCGGCCCGTGCCCACGAGAGCATCGACGCGCTGCTCGGAGCCTTCCGCACCGACCCGCCGCGGATCTACGCAGGTGGCCCGTTCTCCGACCGGGGCGGCGCCCGACGCAACGACTTCGAGCGGTTCCTGCCGCTGGACGCCTACGAGCGCAAGGCCTGGAAGCGCCGGGTCCGGCGGTTGCAGAAGGTCTACACCCGTGGCCTCGACGCGCTGGCCGCGAGCGTCCCGGGCTTCGCCGACCTGCCCGGGCCGCTGCGCGACCTGGCCCTGCAGACCACCCAGGACCCCGACGTGACCGCATTGATGGGCGTCGCGGTCACCCACGCCTTCGAGGGCACGTGGGGCGCGCCGGAGTACGGCGGCAACCGCGACGGCCTGGGCTGGGAGGGCATCGGCTTCGACGGCGACCGGCAGCCCCGCGGCTACACCGACGAGGAGGTCACCGACCCCGAGATCGAGATGCTGCCGCTGCTCGACGTGACCCGCGCACTCGCGGCGTACGGCCCGGCGATGGCGCTGGCGACGTCCGAGGCCTCGATGGGTCTGCTCGCCGAGGCCGAGGGCGATGTCCGGGTCCTCGCGGAGCGCCTGCAGGGCCTGCTCGCGGACGTGGAGGACCTGCTGTGAGCCGGGAGGCGGTCGTCGTCGGGTCCGGCGCGGCCGGGTCCGCGGCGGCGTGGGAGCTGGCCCGCCAGGGCTGGGACGTGACGGTGCTCGAGCGCGGCCGCAACCTGCGCCCGGGGCTCGGGAAGCGGCCCAGCGGTCGGCTCGGCACGGAGTACGGCTCCGACGAGGTCAAGGGCTACCGCGGCTTCGGGTTCCCCGACGGCGACCTCGAGCCGTACACGACACGGACCCAGGCCGAGGCCTCCTCCGGGGTCGCCCGCTCGGCGCAGGGCGCGTTGGGCCAGCTCGGCGCGGCCGTGGGCGGCACGAGCCTGCACTACAACGCCAAGACGCCGCGCTTCTGGAAGCAGGACTTCTCGCTGCTCTCCGACCACGGACCGATCGACGGCGCCCAGGTCGCGGACTGGCCGATCGGCTACGACGACCTCGCGCCGTTCTACGACCTGGTCGAGCGTCAGGTCGGCGTCCAGGGCGACCGCTCCGCGATGCCGGCGCGCACCCTCGAGCAGTCCCCGCGCCGGCGCGACTTCCCGATGCCGCCCAACCCGACGGGGTACGCCGCCGGCCTGCTCGCCCAGGGGGCGCGCCTGGTCGGGATGGAGCCCTACCCCTACCCCGCGGCGGTGAACTCCGAGCCCCGCAAGGGCCGTCCGGCGTGCAACTCCTGCGGGATGTGCTCGGGCTTCGGGTGCCCGATCAACGCCCGTGGCGACGCGCTGGTGTCCTTCCTGAACCCGGCGATGCGGACCGGTCGGGTGCGGGTGATCGAGCGGGCGTTCGTGGACCGGGTGGAGACCACGCGCAACGGCCGTCGGGCCCGGGCGGTGCGCTACCGCGACGTCCGGGGCAAGGTGCACCGCATCCCCGCCTCGACCGTGGTGCTGGCCGGCAGCCCGATCAACACCGCGCGACTGCTGCTGATGTCGGCCAACCGCGCCCACCCGACCGGGCTGGGCAACCGGTCGGACCAGGTCGGGCGGAACATGATGTTCCACAACTTCACGATCGCCGCCGCGTTCTTCCCCTTCACCGTCCACCCGCTGCGCGCGCAGTCCACGACGCTGCAGATCGACGACCTGGTCGGCCCGTTCACCGGACCCGAGATCAGCGCGCTCGGCGTCCCCTACCTGGTCGGCGGCATCATCCAGCTCGGCTCGGGCGGTCCGCCGATCAACGGGGCACAGCTGATGGCGGGCTTCGCCGGCTACGGCGCCGCCCACAAGGCGGCGATGCGCGTGGGTCCGCACGCAGGCGTGGCCGGCTCGCAGCTGGTCCACCAGGACCTCCCGCAGGCCGAGAACCGGGTCGACCTCGACCCCGACGTCACCGACTTCCTCGGCAACCCGGCGGCGCGGATCACCTACTCCCCGCACCGGCACGAGCAGGCGGCCGCGACCTACCTCGGCGCGCAGATGCTCGCCGCCCACCAGGCGACCCCGGAGTCGATCGGCGCGATCGTGCTGCCGTTCCCGCTGATCAACCAGGGCATCACCTACACCGCGCACCTGGCCGGCACCGCGCGGATGGGCGAGGACCCGCGCACCTCGGTGTGCGCCTCCTCGGGGCGACTGCACGACGTCGACAACGTCTTCGTCGCCGACGCCTCGACGTTCCCGACCTTCCCCGGCTTCAACCCGACGCTGACGATCATGGCCAACTCGATCCGCATCGCCCGCGGCATCGCCGACGGCTCGGCCGTCTGAGCCGCTCCAGGAGACCCCCATGTGCACCGACTCCACCTGCTCCGGCTCCTCCGGCACCGGCCCCACCCCGAGCCGGCGCGCCCTGCTGGGTGCCGCCCTGGCGGCACCGGTCGCGCCCCTGATGCTCTCGACGCCCCCGACCTGGGCGGGGATCGAGCGGCCACGGCTGCTGGTCTTCAGCCGCACCACCGGCTTCCGGCACATGTCGATCGAGACGGCGGTCGCCACGATCACCGACCTCGGCGCCGCCCACGGCTTCGACGTCGACGCCACCGAGGACCCGACCGCCTTCACCCACCGTGGGCTCGACGGCTACGACGCGATCGCCTTCGTCAACACCACCGGCGACGTGCTCGAGGGCGCCCAGCGCGCCGCCCTGAAGAGGTTCGTACGCCGCGGCGGCGGCTGGGCCGGGGTCCACTCGGCGGCGGACACGGAGTACTCCAACCCCTTCTACACCCGGCTGCTGGCCGGCGGCCGGTTCCTCGCGCACCCGCTGGAGCAGCCCGGGCTGATGGTGACCGAGAGCGCCACCCACCGCTCGACCCGGCACCTGCCCGAGCAGTGGCTCATCCCCATCGAGGAGTTCTACTCCTTCACCTCCAGCGTCCGCGGCCGGTCACGGGTGCTGCTGTCGATCGAGGAGTCCAGCTACCTGCAGGACCCCAACACCTCGAACCTGCCGACCGGCCCGGAGAACCCCTTCCCCACCTACCCCGGTGTCAGTGGGGTCATGGGTGACCACCCGATGGCCTGGACGCACCGCGTCGGACGTGGGCGGTCCTGGTACACCGCGCTGGGCCACGAGATCACGATGTACTACGACGACCGGTTCACCCAGCACCTGCTCGGCGGGCTGGTCACCGTGCTCAAGCACGGGCGCAAGCACCGGTCGCGGTCCTACCTCACGCTGTCCTCCGCGGATCGATCCCGACGTTAGCCCTGCGGCACGTCGAGGAAGAACAGCACCGTCTGCAGCGCCTCCTCGTGGGTGGTCATGTCCACCGAGACGCTGTGCCCGGGCCACCGGAAGGTGATCGACACCCCGGTCACCCGGATCTCCTCGACCTGCGCCCACGGCACGAACGCCACCGACCAGGCCGCGGAGGCCTCGACGTCGCCCTGGTCGGCGAAGCTGACGTGGACCAGTGCCTCCGGACGCGCCGCCACCAGCACCCGCGGGTGGTCCCCGGCCATCCGCAGCAAGTGCGGGTGCGCCCGGCCACCGGCCGGCCGGACGATGCGCCGCAGCGAGTCGGGCACGGCGGGGTCGTTGATGTCGGCCAGGCGACCCGCGCCCAGCGGCGTACCGGGCTCGTCGCGGCGTCCGAAGCGGCTCACACCTCGCAGTGTGCACCGTGCCGGCGGCCGGCAGCGGGCCTTTCGGCCGGGCCTAGTTCCAGCGGGACCAGATCATCGACAGCTCGAACCTCGCTCCGACGGGTGCACGGGGGCATCGCGGCTTGGTGCTGCTGGTGACCGTGCCTCTACGGGAGTCGAAGGCCGCATGGGTGGAGTGGTAGCCGATGCAGAACCGGAACCGGGTCCGCTGCTTGTTCGCCCACGACCAGACCAGCGAGGTCGTGGGGTCAGCCTCCGAACCGCCGGCGTCGCTGCCGCCGCCGTGGACGAGGGCGCTCATCTCGGGGTCGAGCAGGGACTTCGGGTACGTGCCGTGGGTCTCGCGGTACTCCTCGAGCGCGCGGGCGACGTGCTCGGCGTCGGCTGCCGCGACGGCCGCGTCGGCCGTGCGGTCACGGCGCTCGGTGCCACCCCCGAGCCTGCCGGTGAGGGTGAGGACCAGCACGACGACCAGCGCGAAGCAGACGAGCCCCGCCGCAGCCGCGAGCAGGGGGTGGGCCTTCAGGCCCGACCTGAGTGTGGAGGTGTCCATGCGCTGCTCCCGAGGCGTGCGTACGACGAGTCCGACCGCCCCAGGGTGCCACCCGGCCCGATCACCCGACAGCCGAGCGACCGACCTTCGGTTCGCTTCCAGCGGCGTGTCGCGCGCCGAAGGTCGGTTCCTTGCCGGCCGGAGTCCGACGCTGGCGGCGGAGCAGGTGTCAGTGGGCCATGTCGACGAAGCGGCTGTAGTGCCCCTGGAAGGCGACAGTGAGGTCACGGGTCGGGCCGTTGCGGTGCTTGGCGACGATCAGGTCGGCCTCGCCGGGGCGGGTCGACTCTTTCTCGTAGACGTCGTCGCGGTGCAAGAGGATCACCATGTCGGCGTCCTGCTCGATTGATCCCGACTCACGCAGGTCGCTCATCATCGGCCGCTTGTCGCCGCGCTGCTCGGGGCCACGGTTGAGCTGGGAGAGCGCGATGATCGGGACCTCGAGCTCCTTGGCGAGCAGCTTGATCTGCCGGGAGAACTCCGAGACCTCCAGCTGGCGCGAC
>JAYYWX010000004.1:0-19013 GCA_036341255.1 Actinomycetota bacterium
TCGAGTCCGGCAAGCCGGTCGAGCACCCGCGGGCCTCCGCGCTGACCGTGCGGGTCATCGAGACCCCGTCGTTGGGTGATCGCAGCTACCTCGTCCACGACGGGCGGGTCGCCCTGGTGGTCGACCCCCAGCGCGACATCGACCGGGTGCTCGACGTGCTCCAGGCCGACGGCGTGCGGCTCACGCACATCTTCGAGACCCACATCCACAACGACTACGTCACCGGCGGGTTCGCGCTCGCTCAGGCGACGGGTGCGGCGTACCACGTGAACGCCGAGGACGAGGTCTCCTTCCAGCGCACCCCGGTCCGCGACGGCGACGTCGTCGAGGTCGGCGAGCGGATGCGCGTGCGGGTGCTCGCCACCCCCGGTCACACCTTCACCCACCTCTCCTACGCCCTCGCCGAGCGTTCGGCTGACGGCGAGACGGCGGTGGGCGTGTTCACCGGCGGCTCGCTGCTGTACGGCGCCACCGGCCGCCCCGACCTGCTCGGCCCGGACCACACCGACGCGCTCGTCCGGCACCAGCACGCCTCGGCCCGCAAGCTCGCCGACGCGTTGCCCGACGATGCCGCGGTCTTCCCGACCCACGGCTTCGGGTCCTTCTGCTCGGCCAGCCAGTCGGAGGCGACCTCCTCGACCATCGGCCACGAGAAGCGCAGCAACCCGGTGCTCACCCAGGACGAGGAGACCTACGTCCGTGAGCTGCTCGACGGGCTCGCGGCCTACCCGGCCTACTACGCCCACATGGGGCCGCGGAACACCGCCGGCCCGGAGGCGCCCGACCTCTCGCTGCCCGAGCTCGCCGACGCCGCCGAGCTGCGTCGCCGTATCGAGGCGGGCGAGTGGGTCGTCGACCTGCGCTCGCGCACGGCCTTCGCGGCCGGCCACGCCCCGGGCTCGCTCAACTTCGGCCTCGACGGCGCCTTCTCGACCTATCTCGGCTGGCTCATCGAGTGGGGCACCCCGGTGACGCTGCTCGGCGAGACCGTCGACCAGGTCGCCGAGGCCCAGCGCGAGCTGGTCCGCATCGGCATCGACCGCCCCGCCGCCCACGCGACCGGCGGGCCCGAGGACTGGAGCGACCAGCCGCTGCGCTCCTTCGAGACCGCGACGTTCGCCGACCTCGCCGCCGTGCGCCACCACCGCGAGGTCGTCGTGCTCGACGTGCGTCGTGAGGACGAGCACGACAAGGTGTGGATCGAGGGCGCGGTCAACATCCCCATCCACGAGATCCCGAAGCGGGTCGCGGAGGTCCCCGAGGGGGAGGTCTGGGTGCACTGTGCCGCGGGCTACCGCGCCTCGGTCGCCGCCTCGTTCCTCGCCGCCGCCGGGCGTCACCTGGTGGCCGTGGACGACGAGTTCGACAACGCCGCGCCCGCCGGCCTGCCGATGGTCGGCCCGGAGGCCTGATCACGGTGCTGGTCGTCGCGGCCGGCGCCGGGCTGTTCATCGGCCTGTCGCTGGGAGCCCTGGGAGGCGGGGGATCGATCCTCGCCGTCCCGGTGCTCGTCTACCTGCTCGGGCAGTCGCCCACGCAGGCCACCACCGGGTCGCTGGTCGTCGTCGGGCTCACCGCCGCGGTCGGCGCGGTCGCCGCAGGCCGCGCCGGGCACGTCCGGCTCGGCCAGGGGCTGACGTTCGGGCTGATCGCCGTCGGCGGCGCCGTCGGCGGTGCCCGGGCCGCCGCCGTCGTGCCCGCCGACGTGCTGATGGCGCTCTTCGCGCTGCTGATGCTGCTCGTCGGTGCGCTCATGGTGCGCCGGCTGCGCCGCCACCGCGAGAGCGGCCAGGGACAGCGACCACGGCTCGACGACCCGATCGTCGCCTTCGACCGAGGCGAGGGCCGGTTCGTCTGCGACTGCCCGCGCCTGGCCAAGCTGGTCGTCACCGCCACCGTGGTCGGCCTGCTCACCGGGTTCCTCGGCGTGGGTGGCGGCTTCGTCGTCGTGCCCGCGCTGCTGCTGGCCTTCGACCTGCCGATGGCCGACGCGGTCGGCACCTCGCTGGTCGTCATCACCGTGACCAGCGCGGTCGCCCTGACCGTCCGGCACGGTGCGGGCGTCGTGCCGGAGTGGCCGCCGGTCCTGGTGCTGACCGCCGTGGCCGCCGTCGGCGCCGTGCTCGGCGCCCGGGTCGGCCACCGTGTCTCCGGCGCCAGGCTCCAGGCCGCCTTCGCCGTGCTGGTCCTCGTCGTCGCGATGTACACCACCGTCCGGGCCGTCCCGGAGGTGCTCGGCGGGCTGCTGCCCACCTGAGCCCCGCCCCTCCCGATCCGCCACCCACCACCCCGTCACCACCACTCCGTCACTACCACCCCGTCACCACCGCCGAGGAGCCACCATGTGCCGTCCGACCACCTGCAAGAACTGCAAGAAGACCACCTGGGCCGGCTGCGGCCAGCACGTCGCCAGCGTCAAGGCGATGGTCCCGGCCGACCAGTGGTGCAACGGTGACTGCGCGCCCGCCGAGGGCGGTCAGCGCACGGGTGTCCTGGGGCGCCTGTTCGGGCGCTGATCACCGGGCCGCCGGCCAGCGCAGTCGTCGGGGCAGTCGTCGGGGGCAGTCGTCGGACACCGCCCCGACGGGTGCCCCGCTCCGTGTCCGCGCCTGACACGCTGGAGGAATGCGCGCGCCGCGACCCGACAGCCGCACCGACCTGCTGCAGATCCTCAAGGCGACCCTGGCCACCGGTGTGGCGTGGGTCGTCGCCGCCCACGTCCTCGAGCTGCAGCAGGCCTTCCTCGCGCCCTGGCTGGCGCTGCTGACCGTCCACGCGACCGTCTACCGCACGGTCTGGCGGGGCAGCCAGGCGGTGTTGGCCTCCGGGCTCGGGCTGGTCGTCTCCTACGTCGCGGTCCAGCTGCTCGGCTACGACCTCGTCGCCACCCCGGCGCTGGTCGTCTCGGTGCTCGTCGGGCTGCTGCTCGCGCGCGCCTTCCTCGCTCGCGACGAGGGCGTGGCGGTCGCGACCACGGCGCTGTTCGTCATCACCGCCGGATACGGCTCGCACCAGGCGGCCGAGGAGATGATGCTGTCCCACCGCTTCCTCGACACCCTGGTCGGGGTCGCGACCGGGCTGCTGGTCAACCTGCTGGTGGCGCCGCCGCTGGACGACCGGGTCGTCGACAGCGCCACCTCGGACGTCACCAGACGGTTGGGGCAGCTGCTGGTGCGGATGGCCGAGGACCTGCGCGGCGACGTGGACGAAGGGGTGTCCCAGGAGTGGCTCGAGGCCACCCGCGACCTCGACGACTCCTTGGACCGCGCGCAGCAGCACCTCGCCTTCACCCGCGAGAGCCGGTGGGCCAACCCGCTGCGCCACCGCTCCCGACGTACGGCTGACCCCGACCAGGCCGAGGCGGTGATCTACCGCCTCGAGGACGGGATCGCCCAGGCGCGGGCCGTCGCCCGGATCGTGCACGAGTCGGTGGTGGCGGCCGAGGAGTGGGACCCGGAGTTCCGCCGCCGCTGGACCGACGTCCTCGAGCGGGTCGGGCAGCGGGTCGCCGACCCGGGACGCGACACCGGGGGCGCGCCGGGCCTCGACGACCTCGTGCGCGACCTCTCCGTGGCCGACCTGCCCGACCGACGCTGGCCGCTCTACGGCGCGCTGATCACCGCGCTGGACAACGTCGCCGGCATCGCCGACGACGTCGCCCGGCTCAGCGGGGCAGCCGGGTGGGAGACCGCCTGAGCTCCGTGGCTGCGCGGGCGCACGAGGCGGGCCGGCTCCGCTGCCGAGGAGGCGGGCGACGGGGCGGTCCCACTCCCTCGGGGTGATGAGTCGTGGCTCGGCCGGTGCCGCGCCGTGTGGCCACTGGTTCGGAACCTCGCCCCGTCGCTCTACGACCAGTACATCCCTCCGTCCGGTCCGGGGGAGGGGTCGAAGGTCCCGGGGTCGAGGGCCCTGCGCCCCCGTCGGCCCCGTCTCCCCCGTTCGGGGAGAGGCGGCGTGGGAGGCGTCACTCGGCTACGGTGCGCGACGTGAGCACCGAGGAGGCCCCGACCCGCGGCCACGTCCAACGGCAGGCGTGGGAGCGCTGGCGCGAGTACGACGCCGACCCGGCCGCCGATCTGCCGCGCATCCTCGGGGCGGCCCTGGTCGCCTTCGCCGAGCACGGCTACCACGGCACCTCGATCCGCGACGTCGCCGGCGCCTCCGGGCTCTCGGTCCCCGGCGTCTACCACCACTTCCGGTCCAAGCAGGAGATCCTGCGCGCGCTCATGGACGCGACCATGGACGAGCTGCTCGGTCGCTGCGGGGCCGCGCTGCGCGACGCGGGCACCGACCCCGCAGCCCGCTTCGACTTCCTCGTGGAGTCGTTCGTGCGGTTCCACATGTTCCGCCGCCCGCAGGCCTTCGTCGGATCGAGTGAGATCCGCAGCCTCGAAGCGGACAACCGAGCGGCGTACGTCGCCCGGCGCGACGCCGCGCAACGCCTCCTCGAGGAGGCCGTCGCCGAGGGGGTCGCGGCCGGCGGCTTCAGTGCCGAGCATCCCGACGAGGTGGCGCGCGCGATCTCCTCGCTGTGCGTGGGGGTGGCGTCGTGGTACCGCCCCGACGGGCCGCTCACCCCCGACCAGCTGGTACAGCGCCACCTGGTGCTCGCGCGGCGGATGGCTGGCGCACCGGCCTGACGCCGTGGCATCCTGCCTACCGAGCGAGTGATCGGTCGGGGCGCCCGGAGGTCGGGCCCGACCCGCGCGCGGAGGAGGAGAGCCATGCAGGTCTCGCAGGAGGTCCAGCCGATCGTCGAGCGCACCCGTGCGCTGGTGCGCGAGGTCGTGCTGCCGCTCGACGACGCGCACGACGGCGACATCGAGGCCGCCGGCGGCGAGCCCGTGCGTGCGCGGCTGCAGGCAGCGGCGAAGGAGGCGGGGATCTTCGCGCCGCACGCCCCCGTCGACTGCGGTGGTCTGGGGCTCGGCATGGTCGACCGGGCGCCGGTCTTCGAGGAGGCCGGCTACTCGCTCTTCGGCCCGGTCGCCCTCAACATCAACGCCCCCGACGAGGGCAACATCCACATGCTCGACCACATCGCCTCGACCGCACAGCGGGAGAAGTACCTCGAGCCGCTCGCCCGTGGCGACGTGCGCTCGGCCTTCGCGATGACCGAGCCGGCGCCGGGCGCGGGCGCCGACCCCTCGATGCTCGCCACCCGGGCGACCAAGGTCGATGGCGGCTGGGTCGTCAACGGCCTCAAGCGCTTCATCACCGGCGCCGATGGGGCCGGCTTCTTCATCACCATGGCCCGCACCAGCGGGGAGCCGGGCGGTGCCGGTGGCGCCACCATGTTCCTCATGCCCGCCTCGACCGAGGGGCTGACCGTCACCCGGCACGTGGGCATGGTCGACACCTCCATGCTGGGCGGCCACTGCGAGGTCCTCTACGAGGACGCCTTCGTGCCCGACGAGGACGTGCTCGGTGGCGTCGACGAGGGCTTCGCGTACGCCCAGGTCCGACTCGGACCGGCCAGGATGACCCACGTGATGCGCTGGACCGGCGCCGTGCGCCGCGCCCACGAGGTCGCGGTGGCGTACGTCGCCGGCCGCGAGGCCTTCGGGTCCCGGCTGGCCGACCAGGGCATGATCCAGCAGCTGATCGCCGACAACGAGATCGACCTGGCGGCCACACGCGCCCTGCTGATGGAGGCATGCCGGGTCCTCGACGACGGTGGCCGCGGCAACAAGGAGACCTCGATCGCGAAGACCTTCGCGGCCGAGGCGCTGCACCGCGTCGCCGACCGTGCCCAGCAGATGTGCGGCGGCCTCGGCGTCTCGACCGAGCTGCCGGTGGCCAAGATCGCCCGCGAGGTGCGGCCCTTCCGCATCTACGACGGGCCCTCGGAGGTGCACCGCTGGTCGATCGCCAAGCGCGCCGTGCGCGCCATCACCGCCGAGCAGGGCTCGTGAGCGGGGCCGCAGGGTCCGTGGGCTCCGCGGACCTGACGGCCCTTGAGCTCTCGGCCGTCGCGGCCCAGATGGCCGGGGCCGGGGTCGACCTGGCCGGGCCGCTGACCGCGCGGCTGATCGCCGGCGGGCGGTCCAACCTCACCTTCCGGCTCGACGACGGATCGTCGGCCTGGGTGATGCGCACCCCGCCCCGCGCCGGCCGAACCCCCTCGGCCCACGACGTGGCCCGGGAGTTCCGGGTGACCTCGGCGCTGGGTGCCACCGACGTGCCGGTCCCGCCCGCGGTGGTGCTGTGCGAGGACGAGTCGTTGATCGGTGGGCCCTTCGCGGTGTCCGGCTTCGTCCCCGGTGCCACCATCCAGACCGCGGCCCAGCTCGATGAGGTCGACGATGACCTCGTCTCCGGTGTCGTCTCCGCGCTGGCCACCACCCTGGCGGCGCTGCACCGGGTCGACCACGTGGCCGCCGGGCTCGAGCGGCTCGGCCGACCCGACGGGTACGCCGCCCGCCAGCTCAAGCGCTGGTCGAGCCAGTGGGAGATCGTCGGCGAGGCCTTCCCCGACCCGGTGGAGTCCTCCGCGGCTGCGCTCGTCTCCGCCCTCGGCGACCGGCTGCCGCGCCAGGAGTCGACCGGCGTCGTGCACGGGGACTACCGCATCGACAACACGCTGCTGGCGCTCCCGGGGTCCGGGTCCGGGTCCGCGACTGCGGGTGGGCCTGCGGGTGTGCCTGCGGTGGCGGCCGTCGTGGACTGGGAGCTCTCCACGATCGGCGACCCGGTCGCGGACGTCGCCATGATGTGCGTCTACCGGCACCCGGTGTTCGACCAGGTCATCGGGGAGCCCACCGCGTGGACCAGTCCCCGGCTGCCCGAGGCGGCGGGCCTGGCGGCGGCGTACGAGGCGGCGGGGGGCGTGCCGCTGGTCGACCTCGACGAGCACCTCGCCCTGGGCTACCTCAAGCTCGCCGTCATCGCCGCCGGCATCGACCACCGCTTCCGCGCCGGTGCCACGTCCGGTGCCGGCTTCGACACCGCCGGCCAGGCCGTCCCCGTGCTGCTGGAGGAGGGGCTGGCGGTCCTGAGGGGGTAGGCGGGCGGACCGGGTTACGACGAATCCCTTGTCCTGCTTACTGAACAGCAAGGAGGAAGTCGAATGCGGACTAACCCGGCCGCCGGCTCAGACGTACCGCTCGAGGATCGTGGACTCCGCCAGCCGCGAGAGACCCTCGCGGACCGAGCGGGCACGCAGCTCGCCGACGCCGTCGACGGCCTGGAGGTCGTCGACGCCGGCCGAGAGCAGCTTCTGCAGGGTGCCGAAGTGGTCGACGAGCCGGTCGACCACGCTGCCGGGCAGGCGGGGCACCTTGGCCAGCAGGCGGTAGCCGCGCGGCGCGACGGCACCATCGAGGTGCTCGCCGTTGCCGAGCCCGAGCACCCGGCCAACGGCCGCGGGGTCGACGAGCTCGGTCGGTGAGAGGCTGGCCATCGTCGCGAGCAGGTCAGCGGGGCTGTCGAGCGGGTGGGCATCGGGGAGGTAGTCGCGCACGACCAGCTCGCGCTCGGAGTCCACTCCGGTGATGAGCTCCTCCAGCTGCAGCGACAGCAGGCGCCCGTCGGTGCCGAGCTCGAGCACGTAGTCCTCGATCTCGCGCGCGATGCGGGTGACCATCTCCAGGCGCTGGGCGACCACGGCCACGTCCCGGACCGTCACGAGGTCCTCGATCTCCAGCGCCGAGAGGGTCGAGGAGACCTCGTCGAGCCGCAGCTTGTAGCGCTCGAGGGTGGCCAGCGCCTGGTTGGCACGGGAGAGGATCTGGCCGGAGTCCTCCAGGACGTGCCGGGTGGCGCCGACGTACGCCGCGATGATCTGCATCGACTGGCTGACCGAGATCACGGGGAACCCGGTCTGCTTGGCGACGCGGTCGGCGGTGCGGTGCCGGGTGCCGGTCTCCTCCGACGGGATCGTGTGGTCGGGCATCAGGTGGACCGCGGCCCGGATGATCCGGGTGAGGTCGCGGTCGACGATGATCGCGCCGTCCATCTTGGCCAGCTCGCGCAGGCCGGTCGCGGTGAAGGGGACGTCGAGCTCGAAGCCGCCGGTGCTGATCGCGTCGACGGTGCGGTCGCGACCGATGACGATCAGCGCGCCGGTGCGACCACGCAGGATGCGCTCGAGGCCGTCGCGCAGCGGCGTGCCCGGCGCGATCGACGCGAGGGTCTCGCGCAGTCTCAGCGTGTCGTCGGTGCGGTCGGTCCCCACGGATCTCCTCCAGCGCTCCGGGCGCACCGGAGGGCGCCGCTGAGCCAGTGTAAAGCCGGGGCGCCCGGCGCGCTCCCGGGATCCTGCACGGGGCACGGGAGGTGCCGGGGTGGGACCACGGGGCGGTGGATCAGAACTCGGGGGCCGGCGGGACCCGGCCGCTGCGGGCGGTCAGTCGCAGCACGTCGAGCGCGGTGAGGACCCCGGGCACCTCGAGCACCCGCATCCCGTCGACGGTGCGCGCGGGCTTGGCCGCCGAGGAGCGCTGCCCCGGCTCCGCGGGGACCACGGCCACCCGGAACCCCAGTCGGGCGGCCTCGGCCAGTCGCTGCGGCAGGTCGCGGACCCGGCGCAGCTCACCGGCCAGGCCGATCTCGCCGATGGCGATCGTGCCCGTGGGGGCGGCCTCCCCGAGGTGGGAGGAGACCAGCGCGATCGCGAGGGCCAGGTCGCTGGCCGGCTCGTGGAGCCGCGCCCCTCCCACGGTCGAGGCGAAGACGTCGCAGCCGTGCAGGCGCAACCCGCAGTGCCGCTCGAGCACCGCGAGGACCAGCGCGGTCCGGGAGGAGTCGAGCCCGCTGACGGTGCGGCGCGGCTTGTCCAGGGCGCTGGGCGTCACCAGGGCCTGCACCTCCGCGAGCAGGGGTCGACGGCCCTCCATGGTCACCGCCACGCAGGTGCCGGGGACCCGGCCGTGGTGCTGCTCGACGAAGAGCCCGGTCGGGTCGGCGACGGCCTCGATGCCGCTGGCGTCGAGCTGGAAGCAGCCGACCTCGTCGACGGGACCGAAGCGGTTCTTCATCGCCCGGACCATCCGGAACCGGCTGTTGCGGTCGCCCTCGAAGTGCAGCACCACGTCGACGAGGTGCTCGAGCACCCGCGGGCCGGCGATGGAGCCGTCCTTGGTGACGTGGCCGACCAGGATGGTGGTGATGTTGCGGGTCTTGGCGACCCGGATGAGGGCCGCCGCCACCTCCTTGACCTGGGTGACGCCGCCGGGGACCCCGTCCACGCCGGAGGCCCCGATGGTCTGCACGGAGTCGACCACCAGCAGGGTCGGACGGGTCTCCTCGACGTGGGTGAGCAGCGCCCCGAGGTCGGTCTCGGCCGCCAGGAACAGCTCGGGCTCCACGGCGTTGGTGCGGTCGGCGCGCAACCGCACCTGGGAGGCGGACTCCTCGCCGGTGACGTAGAGGGTGCGGTGGCGGTAGCGCGCGGTCTGGGCGGCCACCTCGAGCAGCAGGGTGCTCTTGCCGACCCCCGGCTCGCCGGCGAGCAGGATCGCGGCACCGGGCACGAGACCACCGCCGAGCACCCGGTCGAGCTCGGGCACCCCGCTGGTGCGGAAGGCCGCGGCCTCCACGGCCACGTCGCCGATCGGGACCGCCGGTGCGGTGACGGGCGCGGCCGCGGCGCGCAGGGTGGGGGCAGCGGTTTCGGCGACCGAGCCCCAGGCCTGGCACTCCCCGCAGCGGCCGACCCACTTGCCGGTCTCCCAGCCGCACTCCGAGCAGCGGTAGGCGGGCTTGGGCGGACGGGCGGGGCGGGCGGAGGGCATGACGGGAACGCTAGGTCACCGCACCGACACTCCCGCGCAGGTGCGGCGCCTCGCCTGTGGACAGGTCGGACCCACCCTGCTGGATCGGTCGGTGCGACCCTGCTGGATCGGTCGGTGCGACCGGGCCTGACGGCTCCGGCCCACCGAGCGTGGGACGTGCGGCAGCAGCGCGGATATGCTGCCCCGAACGCGTGTTGGATCGATCCATGGCAGGAGGTGCGGTCAGGTGGCATCGATGCCCGGTCGACTCCCGACCACACCCCCCACCCTGGCCGACGTCGCCGAGCGCGCCGGCGTCTCCCGGCAGACCGTCTCCAACGCCGTCAACAACCCCGACCTGCTGCGCGCCGACACCCTCGCGCGGGTCCAGGAGGCCATCGCCGAGCTCGGCTACCTGCCCAACCGCGCGGCCCGCAACCTGCGCACCCGCGCCAGCCACCTCATCGGGCTGAGGATCCAGCCGGTCCTCGAGGGCACCGCCAACCCGACGATGGACCGCTTCGTGCACTCGTTGGTCGAGGCCTCCCGTGAGGCCGGCTACCACGTGCTCCTCTTCTCCGGGGAGCCCGGTGAGCCGTTGGCCGGCTACGACGACCTGCTCCGCTCCACCGCCGTCGACGCCTTCGTCGTCACCGACACCTACCTCGGCAACCCGCAGGCCAGCTGGCTGGACTCGCGCCGGGCGCCGTTCGTGGCCTTCGGCCGCCCGTGGGAGAACCCCTCGGCGACCCACGCCTGGGTCGACGTCGACGGTGCCGCAGGCTGCCAGCTCGCCACCGACCACCTGCTCGACAAGGGCCACGAGCGGGTCGCGTGGATCGGGTGGCGCAAGGACTCCCGCATCGGCGAGGACCGTCGAGCCGGCTGGCACCGCGCCATGCACGCCCGCGGGCTGCCCACGACCGGCCTCGCCTCGCGCGTGGAGGACACCGTGGTCTCGGGACGCTCGGCTGCCGGCGTACTCCTCGACGAAGCGCGGCCCACCGCGTTCGTCTGCGCCTCCGACACCCTCGCCATGGGGGTGCTGCACACCCTGCACGAGCGCGGGCTGCGCGCCGGCGACGACGTGGCCGTGGTCGGGTTCGACGACTCCCAGGTCGCGCAGGTCGTGCGTCCGGGGCTCTCCTCGGTGCGCCAGCCCCTCGAGGAGGTCGCGGTCGAGGTGGTCAAGGCGTTGGAGGGGCTCCTCGGCCACCCCCGCGTCGCCCACTCCGGCGTGCTGCTCACGCCCACGCTCGAGGTGCGCGACTCCTCCGGCCCCGACCGCCGCTGACCCCTCGGGGCCGTGCGCGAGCGACTCCTCGGCCGTGCGTGAGTGACCGTTCGGTCCTCAGGTACGCCGCCACCACACGTCGACGGCGTAGTCGACCTCCAGCGTGGTGGCCGGCAGGTCGGCGAGGACCTCGCGGGCGGCGGTGGTCGGCAGCTCGATCGAGACGACCGCCTCGAGGTCCGCGCGGGTCTCGAACGACCACCGGGTGAGGACCGGGATGCGCTGGTAGCCGGCCGACGCCCAGAAGGCCTGCTTCTCGGCGGGCCCCGGGAGGTCGGGGAAGCCGCGGGCGAACCAGCCGCCGAAGGTCGAGCGCGAGGCGTCGTTGTCGACGACCACGTGCACGCCGCCGGGCCGCAGCAGGCGGTCGACCTCGACCAGGCCGGGCTCGCACCCGGGCCCGAAGAAGTAGGCCCAGCGCGAGTGCACGAGGTCGACCGAGGAGTCGGCCAGCGGGACCGACTGGGCGGTGCCCTCGACGACGGCGACGTGCTGGAGGCGTCGGGTGCGCCGGGCGGCGAGGGCACGCAGGTCCGGGTGGGGCTCGACGCCCGTCACGCTGCGGGCGGAGGCGGCGAAGCGACGCAGGTGGAAGCCGGTGCCGCAGCCGAGGTCGAGGACGTCGAGGTCGGCCCAGTCCTGGACGGAGGCGATCGCGTCCTCGACGAGCCCGTCGGGGTCGAAGGCGCGGTTCTCGACCTCGTAGGTCTCGGTGTGGTGCCAGATGTTCGGCGACGGCCTGGTGCCGTCGGGCACCGCCGGGTCCGGGTGCGGCGGTGGGGGAGCGGGCGTGCTCAGAGCCGGACGAGACCGTTCGGCGTCAGCACCTGGACCGCGATGATGCCGGGCGTGCCGTGCGGGGCGACCCACTCGACCTTGACGTCCTCCAGCGGCGCCTCGACGGGCTCGCCGAGCCACTCCGAGACCCGCTGCGGGTCGCCGGCGATCTCCAGGCAGGCCAGGTCGAGGGACTCGTCGGCACCGGTGCTGGGGTGCAGGTCGGGCTCGACCTCCCACTGGATGAAGAACGGCAGCTGCGGGTCGGCCATCAGGCCGTTGATGCCGATCTGCTTCCAGCGCAGCTCGACGCCGTCGGGACGGTGCCGGCTGCCCTGCGCGGCCGCGCGACCCAGGCGCTGCTCGGGGACCGCGATGTCGGCGACCTCGACGGCCCAGCCGAGCCAGCCGCCGCCGAGGGCGGAGCGGGCGCGGACGGCCTGACCGAAGGGCGCCTTGTCGGAGGCGGGGTGGTCGAGCACCTCGACGATCTCGAGGTAGGTGCGGTCGGCCAGCGGGAGGACCATGTTGCGCGTCCCGAAGCGGGGGTGGACGCCACCGTCGAGGAACTCACGCCCGAGCAGGGCGCCGATGCGGCGGGCGGTGCTCTCCAGACCGTCGGGTCCGGCGGCGTACGACAGATGGTCCAGGCGCATGCCCTCCAGTGTGGAAGACGGTTCTTTGCCGGGTCACATCGGGGTCGGAGTCTCTCGACGTCGAGAGAGCGTCGAGAGGGCGTAGGGAGAGCGTCAGGAGAGCCCCGAGGAGACTCCGGCGTGCTACTCCTCCTGGGCCCAGGACGCGGGGTGCAGCGCCAGCTCCGACCGCGAGCGCACGTGGGCCTCGCAGTGGCGCACGAGCTCGGCGTACGCCGCCGGCCCGATCAGCTCGGTGAGCTCGGGGCCGTAGGTGACGAAGACCGGCTCGACGGCGACGTGCGCCTCGGTGTTGCCGGTGCAGTACCAGTCCAGGTCGTGGCCGCCAGCACCCCAGCCACGCCGGTCGTACTCCGCGATCGAGACCTCGGTGTAGGTCGAACCGTCGGGTCGCTCGACGTCACGGAAGGTGCGCCGCACCGGCAGCTGCCAGCACACGTCCGGCTTGGTCTCCAGCGGGTTGCGTCCCTCCTGCACCGCCAGCGCGTGCAGGGCGCACCCGCCACCGCCGATCCCGTTGCCGGGGTGGAAGCCGGGGCGGTTGGCGAACACGCAGGCCTGCTGGCCGTCGACCTCGATGGTGCGCGTCTTGCGGGCGCCCTCGTCGTCCTTCTCCACCCAGTGCCTGCGCTTGAGCCTGCCCTCGGGCTTGTGCTGCCACAGGGAGGCGTCGAGGCGCTCGACCGCTGCGGCGACCCGCTCCTCGTCCTCGTCGTCGGCGAAGTGCGCGCCGAGCGTGCAGCAGCCGACGTCGGGGGCGTCGGCGTAGATGCCGGCGCAGCCGGTGCCGAAGATGCACGTCCACGAGGACGTCAGCCACGTCAGGTCGCAGCGCAGCACCTCGTCGGCGTCGGCGGGGTTGGGGAACTCCACCCACGCACGGGGGAAGTCGAGCGGGACCTCGGGCACGGCGCACAGGCTACGCAGGCACGCGGCACGCGGCACCCAGCACCCGGCACCCGGTGACCGGAGGACAGTACGGTGGTCCCATGCGCCTGGGAGTGCTGGACATCGGCTCCAACACCGGTCACCTGCTCGTCGTCGACGCCCACGGGGGTGCGGCGCCGCTGCCGGCGTACTCCTACAAGGAGCCGCTGCGACTGGCTGAGCACCTCGTGCCGGACGGCCCCGACGAGGGTGCGGTGAGCGAGGCGGGCATCGACGCGCTGACCGCGTTCACCGCGCAGGCCCTCGAGGTCGCCGACGAGAAGGGCTGCGAGGAGATCCTGGC
The DNA here is from genome assembly GCA_036341255.1 of Actinomycetota bacterium. Taxonomy (GTDB): domain Bacteria; phylum Actinomycetota; class Actinomycetes; order Propionibacteriales; family Nocardioidaceae; genus Nocardioides. Next base: position 13,672 of record JAYYWX010000004.1, read on the forward strand.
CTTCGCCACCTCGGCGGTGCGTGACTCGGTCAACGCCGACGCGGTCCTCGACCACGTCCACGAGCGCACCGACGTGCGCATCGAGGTGCTCTCCGGCGAGGACGAGGCCCGGCTGACCTTCCTGGCCGTACGCCGGTGGTTCGGCTGGTCCGCGGGGCGGCTCGCGGTGTTCGACATCGGCGGCGGCTCGCTGGAGATCGCCGGCGGCTCCGACGAGGCGCCCGACGTCGCCTGGTCGCTCCCGCTGGGGGCTGCTCGCCTGGCGCGGGCGCACTTCGGTGGGGCCACGCCCGACGCCGACGACATCAAGAAGCTGCGCAAGACCATCCGCGCGCAGATCGCCCGCGACGCCGGCCACCTGCTGCGGGTCGGCCCGCCCGACCACGCGGCGGCCACGTCGAAGACCTTCCGCTCGCTGGCCCGCATCTGCGGCGCGGCGCCGTCCTCCGAGGGGCCGCTGGTGCCGCGCAAGCTCCCGTTGAAGGAGCTGCGCGAGTGGATCCCGAAGCTCGTGCAGATGCAGCACGACGAGCTGGCCTCGCTGCCGGGGGTCTCCTCCAGCCGCAGCCACCAGATCGTGCCGGGGGCGCTGGTCGCCGAGGCGTGCATGGACATCTTCGACCTCGAGGCGCTCGAGGTCTGCCCGTGGGCGCTGCGCGAGGGCGTCATCCTCGAGAAGCTCGACCAGCTGCCGGTGCTGGGCTGAGCAGCGACCTGGTGCACTGAGACGCATGCCCGCCCGGATCGGACTCTCCACCTCCTCGGTCTACCCCGAGTCGACCGCGCACGGCTTCGCCTACGCCGCGCGGTTGGGCTACGACGCGATCGAGGTGATGGTCGGCATCGACGCGCTGTCGCAGCAGACCGCGGCGGTACGCCAACTCTCCGAGCACCACGGCATCCCGATCTGCGCCATCCACGCGCCCACACTGCTGCTGACGCAGCGGGTCTGGGGCACCGAGCCGTGGGGCAAGCTCGAGCGTTCCGCCGAGATGGCGCAGGCCGTCGGGGCCGGCACGGTCGTGGTGCACCCGCCCTTCCGGTGGCAGAAGGACTACGCCCAGGGGTTCGTGGAGGGCATCGCGGCCCTGGAGGCGTCCACCGGTCTGGCCTTCGCCGTCGAGAACATGTACCCCTGGAAGGCGCAGGTCCGCGGCCGCAACGCCGGCATGGAGATGTACCTCCCCGGGTGGGATCCCTCCGGGGAGGAGTACTCCCACGCCACCATCGACCTCTCCCACGCCGCGATCGCCCACGACGACGTCGTCGAGATGGCCCAGCGTCTGGGCGACCGGCTCCACCACGTGCACCTCACCGACGGGTCGGGGTCGGCCAAGGACGAGCACCTCGTGCCCGGTCGAGGTGAGATGGGCGCGGACGCCTTCCTGCGCCATCTCGCCGCCGACGGCTTCGGTGACCGCTACGGCGGGGACATCGTGCTGGAGATCAACACCCGTCGTTGCGACAGCGTCGAGGAGCGCGAGGCCGACCTGGCCGAGTCGTTGGCCTTCGCCCGGGAGCACTACACGGTCCCCGCGACGGCCGCGGCCGCGGAGGGCGCCGAGCGATGAGCGGCGCCGCGGTGGTGACGGTGGAGGGCCTCGTCGTGCGCCGCGGCCAGCACACCGTGCTCGACGGCCTGGACCTCGAGGTCGGCCCCGGCGTCACCGGCCTGCTCGGCCCGTCGGGCTGCGGCAAGTCGACGCTGCTGCGTGCGTTGGTCGGGGTGCAACGCACCCACGGCGGCTCCGTGACCGTCCTCGACCACCCCGCCGGCGCCGCGGCGATCCGGGCGCGGGTCGGCTACGTCACCCAGGCCGCCTCGGTGTACGACGACCTCACGGTCTCCGAGAACCTCCGCTTCTTCGCGCGCGTGCTCGACGTCCCCGCCGAGCGGGTCGACCGGGTGCTCGCCGAGGTGGACCTCGCCGACCGGTCCGGGGACGTGGTCGGCCGGCTCTCCGGCGGGCAGCGCTCGCGGGTCAGCCTGGCCGTCGCCCTGCTGCGTCGCCCCGAGCTGCTGGTGCTCGACGAGCCGACCGTCGGCCTCGACCCGGTGCTGCGCGAGGACCTCTGGCGGCTGTTCCACGAGCTGGCCGACGAGGGCGCGGCCGTGCTGGTCTCCAGCCACGTGATGGACGAGGCCGAGCGCTGCGACCGGTTGCTGCTGATGCGTGAGGGCGCGATCCTCACCGACGGGACGCCGGCCGCGGTCAAGGAGTCCGCCGGTGTGGACACCGTCGAGCAGGCGTTCCTGGCCCTGGTGCGGGGAGGGACGGCATGAGCCCACGGATCCTGCTGGCCGTGACCGCCCGGGTGCTGACCCAGCTGCGCCGCGACCATCGGACGCTGGCGATGCTGCTGGTGCTGCCGACGGCGCTGATCGCTCTGCTGTGGTGGGTGTTCTCCGGGGACTCCTCGGGCTCGGCGTTCGACCGGGTCGGGCCGGCGCTGCTGGCGATCTTCCCGTTCACCGTGATGTTCCTGGTGACCAGCGTGACCACGCTGCGCGAGCGCTCCAGCGGCACCCTGGAGCGACTGCTCTCCATGCCGACCGGGCGCCTGGACCTCCTCGGCGGCTACGCCCTGGCGTTCGCCCTGGTGGCGCTGGTGCAGTCGGCGCTGGCGGTCGCGGTCTCGGTGGGCCTGCTGGGACTGGAGGTCGACGGCTCGCTGGCGGTGCTGGGCCTGGTGGCGGTGGTCGACGGGGTGCTGGGGTGCGCGCTCGGGCTCTTCGTGAGCGCGTTCGCCACGACCGAGTTCCAGGCGGTGCAGTTCATGCCGCTGGTGGTGATCCCGCAGCTGCTGGTGTGCGGGCTGTTCGTGCCCCGCGAGGCGCTGCCCTCGGTGCTCGGGGCCGTCTCGGACGTGCTGCCGCTGTCCTACGCGGTCGACGCGATGGGGGTGCTGACCGCGGGCGGCGGTGGGTCGGGCGGGTCGGTGTGGGCGGACCTGGCGGTGGTCGCCGGGTTCGCGATGGCGGCGCTGGCCCTGGGGGCGGTCACGCTGCGTCGGCGTACCCCCTAAGGGCGAGGCTGGGGCGAGGGATGTCGGTCGGCCGACCTCGCCGACGTACCCTGGCGCGCATGTCGTTGCTCCGCCAGCCGCTGCTCCTGCTCGCCCGCAGTGGGGCGGTGAAGAGCGTGGTCTCGACGATGCCGGTCTCCTCGGGGATCGTGCACAGCTACGTCCCCGGCGAGACGACGCAGGCCGCCGTCGAGGCGACCGCCGCGCTGGAGGCCGACGGGCTCAAGGTGACGCTGGACTTCCTCGGCGAGGACACCCTCGACGCGGCCCAGGCGCAGGCCACCGTCGACGCCTACGTCGAGCTGCTCGGCGCCCTGGGCGCGCAGGGGCTCGCCCACGGTGCCGAGGTGTCGGTGAAGCTGTCGGCCGTGGGCCAGGCGCTGCCCGAGGGAGGCCACGGCATCGCGCTCGAGCACGCGCGCACCATCTGCCGCGCGGCCCGCAACGCCGGCACCACGGTGACCCTCGACATGGAGGACCACACCACCACCGACTCGACGCTCTCGATCCTGCGCGAGCTGCGCAAGGACTTCCCCGAGACCGGCGCGGTCCTGCAGGCCTACCTCCACCGCACCGAGGCCGACTGCCGCCAGCTCGCCTACGAGGGGTCGCGGGTGCGGCTGTGCAAGGGCGCGTACGCCGAGCCCGAGTCCGTCGCCTTCCAGGACCGCCTCGACGTCGACAAGTCCTACGTGCGCTGCCTGAAGGTGCTGCTGGCCGGCCAGGGGTACCCGATGATCGCCACCCACGACCCGCGCATGGTGGAGATCGCCGCCTCCCTGGCCAGCCGCTACGGCCGCGCGCCGGGCACGTACGAGTTCCAGATGCTCTACGGCATCCGCCCCGAGGAGCAGCGCCGCCTGGCCTCCTCCGGGGAGACGATGCGGGTCTACGTCCCCTACGGCCAGGAGTGGTACGGCTACCTCATGCGTCGCCTCGCCGAGCGCCCGCAGAACCTGTCATTCTTCGTGAAGTCGTTGATCTCCAAGAAGTAGGGACTCCCCATGAGCTCGAGCCAGCCCGCCGGCCAGACCGCGATCATCGGCGCCGGCGTGATGGGGGAGACCCTGCTCTCCGGCCTGGTCCGCTCCGGGCGTCGGGTCGACGCGCTGCTGGTCGGCGAGAAGCGCCAGGAGCGGGCCACCGAGCTGGAGGAGCGGTACGGCGTGGCCGTCGTCTCCAACCTCGACGCCGCAGCCAAGGCCGACACGGTCGCCCTGGTGGTCAAGCCCCAGGACATGGGCGAGGTGCTCGCCGAGATCGCCCCGGCGCTGCGGCCAGGTCAGCTGCTGGTCAGCCTCGCGGCCGGCATCACCACCGGGTTCATCGAGTCCCGCGTGCCCGAGGGCGTCGCGGTCGTCCGGGTCATGCCCAACACCCCGGCCCTGGTCGACGAGGGCATGGCCGCGGTCTCGCCCGGGTCGCACTGCTCCGAGGCCCAGCTGGCCGAGGCCGAGGCGCTGATGGCCTCGGTCGGACGCGTCGTACGCATCCCCGAGCGGCAGCAGGACGCCGTCACCGCGATCTCCGGGTCCGGCCCGGCCTACATCTTCTTCGTGGTGGAGTCGATGATCGAGGCCGGCGTGCACCTCGGGCTGCCGCGCTCCACGGCCTCCGAGTTGGTCATCCAGACCCTCGTCGGGTCCGGGAAGATGCTGCAGGAGACCGGCACCCACCCGACCGTGCTGCGCGAGCAGGTCACCAGCCCCGGCGGCACCACGGCCTCGGCGCTGCGCGAGCTGGAGATCCACAAGGTGCGTGCCGCGTTCCTCGCCGCCATGGAGGCCGCCCGCGACCGCTCCCGCCAGCTCGCCGAGGGCTCCTGACCCTCCCCGTCCACGTCCCCGTCCTCCCGCCGAGCCGGCGTATTGACACGCCGGCTCGGCGGTAGCGTGGGCGCATGGAGCAGGACGATCTCGTGGACACCGGCCTGGACGCCTACAACCTGAGGGTCCTGGCGATCCTGTCGGCACTGGTCACGGCGGTGACGTGGTTCGTCGTGATGCTCCTGGTGCTGGACGACCAGCCGCACCGCACCCTGCGCCTGTGGCTGGAGGCGCTGGCGTTCTCCGCCACGATCGCGAGCGCCGCGCTCGCGGTCTGCGCGACGGTGAAGGGCTCCGAGCAGCGCATCCTGGCCGCCATGCGCCTGGACCGACCCCGACCCTGACCCCCACGCCGAGCCGGCGTATTGATACGCCGGTTCGGCAGTCCGGTCGGGTCGAGCCGGCGGATTGTTACGCCGGCTCGGCGAGCGGGGTTCCGTGAGGGTCGGCGCTCGGGCAGGCGCGCCGCCTGAGCGCCCCCGACCTCCG
>JAYYWX010000005.1:0-14892 GCA_036341255.1 Actinomycetota bacterium
CGCTGGAGGTGCGCTGGAAGTCCTGCCCGGAGCAGGAGCGCCCGCTCTGGCAGGGGCTCGCCCAGCTGTGCGTGGCCCTCACCCACGCCGAGCGGGGCAACGCGGTGGGCGCCCGGCGACTGCTCGACCGCGCCGCCGGCCGCCTCGCTGCGTACGCCGACGGCGACCCGCCGACGTACGGGCTGGACCTGGACGAGGTGCTCGCCTGCGCGCGGCGCCGCGTCGAGGGATGACCACCCGCACGGCTGCCCGCGGCGGGTGCCCGCTCTCGCGCAGACCCGCGGCGGCGCCCCAGGGGGTTTGCCGTGCCCGTCGTCGGGAGAGCATCTGCGGTTGAGCGGGCCGGGACCGGCTCCGGGCAGGGAGGGCTCCGATGACCAGCGAGAGCGCCACGCAGGTGGACACGTCGAGCGACGCGGGCGACGGGAGTCAGCTCAAACGGGCGATCGGCCCGCGACTGCTGCTCTTCTTCGTCGTCGGCGACATCATCGGAGCGGGTGTCTTCGCCATCACCGGCGACGTGGCCGCGCAGGTGGGCGGCGTCGCGTGGCTGCCGTTCCTCGTGGCCTTCGCCGTGGCCGGGCTCACGGCCCTGAGCTACCTCGAGCTGGTGACGCGGCACCCGCAGGCGGCCGGCGCGGCGTTGTTCGTCCACAAGGCCTTCGACACCCACTTCCTGACCTTCCTGGTGGCCTTCGCGGTCGTCTGCTCGGGCATCACCAGCGCCTCGACGTCCTCGGGGCTCGTGGCCTCCAACCTGCTGCTGGGCCTGGACAACCTCCTCGGCGGTGTCCCCACCGGCACCGGCGCCACGCTCGCCGTCGCACTCGGCTTCATGCTGGTCCTGGCGGCGGTCAACCTGCGCGGCGTCGGCGAGAGCGTGAAGCTCAACGTCGTGCTGACCTCGGTGGTCGTCGTGGCGCTCACCGTGATCATCGCCATCGGCGCATGGGCCGTCGTCAGCGGTGAGGGCGAGGTCGGCCGCGTGGTGGTCTTCGAGACGCCGGGGGAGAAGTCGGCGTTCCTGGCGATCACCATCGCCACCACCGTCGCGTTCTTCGCGATGGTGGGCTTCGAGGACTCGGTCAACATGGTGGAGGAGGTCAAGGACCCCTCGCGCACCTTCCCGCGCATCCTGCTCACCGGTCTCGGCATCTGCGCCGGTGTCTACGTGCTGGTCGCCCTGGCCGTGGTCGTCGTCATCCCACCCGGCGACATCGCCGATCCCGCGAACCCGGACGCCGGCATCCTGCTGGACGTCGTGCGGGTCGGTGCCCCCGGACTGCCGATCGACGACGTCTTCCCCTTCCTGACCATCTGCGCGGTCGGCAACACGGCCCTGATCAACATGCTGATGGCCAGCCGACTGGTCTACGGGATGGCCAAGCAGGACGTCCTGCCGCGCTCCCTGGCGGCGGTGCTGCCCGGGCGGCGCTCCCCGTGGGCGGCGATCGCCTTCACCACGCTCATGGCCCTCGGGCTCATCACGTTCGTCCGGCTGCGCTCGGAGACCGAGGTGGTCTCCGCGCTCGCCGGCACGACGGGCCTGCTGCTGCTCGCGGTCTTCGCCGTGGTCAACGTCGCCTGCCTGGTGCTGCGTCGTCGCGACCCCGGGGACACGGACGGCTTCAGCGCGCCGCGCTGGACGCCGCACGTCGGTGCCGTCAGCGCGGCGTTCCTGGTCGGTCCCTGGGCGCGCGTCGCGGAGGACCACGTGCAGTACCGCATCGCGGGGGTGCTGCTGGCCATCGGTGTGGTGCTGTGGGTGCTGACCTGGCTCACCAACCGCGGCATCCGCGCCAAGAAGACCGGGTTCCGCGACCCCGACGCGCTGCGCGAGTAGACCTCGACCAGGGCCGACGGCCTGTCCACGTCGCGCCGCGGACTCGGAGCCGGGGTGGGGCCCGACGTACCCTGGATCGGTGAGCATCCCGACCCTCGAGAGCCTGCACGCGATCGGCGCCCTCCAGCAGCCGACGTACCCCGACCGCGGGGCGCTCGACGACGCCGTGGCCCGACTGCGCACCATGCCCCCGCTGGTCTTCGCGGGCGAGTGCGACGACCTCACCGACAAGCTGGCCGCGGTCACCCGCGGCGAGGCGTTCCTGCTGCAGGGCGGCGACTGCGCGGAGACCTTCGCCGAGGTCACTGCCGACAACGTCCGCAACAAGCTCCGGGTGCTGCTGCAGATGGCCGTCGTCATGACCTACGCCGGCTCGGTGCCCGTCGTGAAGCTGGGCCGGCTGGCCGGCCAGTACGCCAAGCCGCGCAGCTCCGACGAGGAGACCCGGGTCGTCGACGGCCAGGAGGTCACCCTCCCGGCCTACCGCGGCGACGTGGTCAACGGCTTCGAGTTCACCCCCGAGGCGCGCATCCCCGACCCCAAGCGGCTGCTCGACGCCTACAACGCCTCCGCCGCGACGCTCAACCTCGTGCGCGCCTTCGTCACCGGCGGCTACGCCGACCTGCGCCAGGTCCACACCTGGAACACCGACTTCGTGAAGACCTCGCCCGCGGGCCAGCGCTACGAGCAGCTGGCCGGCGAGATCGACAAGGCGCTGTCGTTCATGAAGGCCATCGGCGCCGACCCCGAGGAGCTGCGCCGCGTCGACTTCCACTCCAGCCACGAGGCGCTGCTGATGGAGTACGAGCACGCGATGACCCGCGTCGACTCCCGCACCGAGCAGCCCTACAACGTCTCGGGCCACTTCGTGTGGATCGGGGAGCGCACCCGTCAGCTCGACGGCGCCCACGTGGAGTACTTCCGCCACATCCGCAACCCCATCGGCGTGAAGCTCGGCCCCACGGCCACCGCCGACGACGCGCTGGCCCTGGCGGCGAAGCTCAACCCGGAGAACACCCCGGGCCGCCTCACGTTCATCACCCGCTTCGGCGCCGACAAGGTCCGCGACGGCCTGCCCGGCCTGGTGGAGAAGGTCACGGCCGAGGGCGTCCAGGTGGCCTGGGTCTGCGACCCGATGCACGGCAACACCTTCACCTCCTCCACCGGCTACAAGACCCGTCGATTCGACGACGTCGTCGGCGAGGTGCAGGGGTTCTTCGACGTCCACCGCAGTCTCGGCACGTGGCCCGGCGGCATCCTGGTCGAGATGACCGGCGACGACGTCACCGAGTGCATCGGCGGCGGCGAGGAGCTCGACGAGCACGGCCTCGCGCACCGCTACGAGTCGGTCGTCGACCCGCGGCTCAACCGTGTGCAGTCCCTCGAGCTGGCCTTCCAGGTGGCCGACATGCTGCGCAACGCCTGATGTCGCTGATCGACCTCCGCTCCGACACCCTCACCCGCCCCACTGAGGCGATGCGCGCCGCGATGGCGCGCGCCGAGGTCGGTGACGACGTCTACGGCGAGGACCCCACGGTGCGTGCGCTCGAGGAGCGTGTCGCGGGGATGTTCGGCCACGAGGCTGCGCTGTTCACGCCGACCGGCTCGCTGGCCAACGTGCTCGCGGTGGGCCTGCTGGTCCCGCCGGGGCAGGAGGTGCTGTGCGAGGCCTCGGCCCACATCGCGCGCGCCGAGCTCGGCGCCCACGGCGCGGTCAGCGGCGTCACCATGCGCACCTGGATCCACGAGCGGGGTGGTGTCGACCTCGAGGTCCTGCGCCGGCTGATCGCCCCCGACATGGGCCCGTTCTTCGTCCGCACCGCCGCGATCTCGCTGGAGAACACCCACAACTTCGCCGGCGGCACCGTCCTCCCGCTCGCGGACCTGCAGGCCGTGCGCGCACTGGCCGACGAGGCCGGCGTCGCCGTCCACGTCGACGGAGCGCGCCTCTGGAACGCCCACGTCGCCACCGGCGCCCCGCTGACCGAGTACGGCGCCGCGACCGACTCCCTGGCCGTCTGCCTCTCCAAGGGGCTCGGCGCCCCGGTCGGTTCGCTGGTCGTGGGCTCCGCCGAGGCGATGGCCGAGGCCCGGGTGCGCCGCAAGCGCCTGGGCGGCGGCATGCGCCAGGTCGGCATCCTCGCCGCCGCGGGTCTGCACGCCCTGGACCACCACGTCGAGCGCCTCGCCGACGACCACGCCCACGCCCGGCTGCTGGCCGAGGCCTGCGGCACCGACCCTGCCTCGGTCGACACGAACATCGTCGTCGTCGAGAAGGCCGACGCCGCCGGGTTCGTGGCCCGGGCCAAGGAGGCCGGCGTGCTGGTCGCCACCGTCGGGCCCACCACGGTCCGGCTCGTCACCCACCTCGACGTCAGCCGCTCGGACGCCGAGCGCGCTGCCTCGGTGCTCGCCGGGCTGGAGTAGGCCAGGAGCAGGGCTCAGCCGGGGTAGCCCTCCAGGGACACCTCGGAGATCGCGGTCTTGTTGCGGGCAGCCGGCCCCCTGCCGGGCGCGGAGACCTCGACCAGCCGCAGCTCCACGACGGTGACCTCGACCGCGCCGGTGTCCACCCGCTGCAGCCCACGCTCACCGTCGGAGAGGGTCTGGTCGATCACCGTCTCCCCGTCGAGGACCCACTGGACCTCCAGGACGCGGCGGCTGCCGGCGTACAGGTCGAACTCGGTGCCGGAGCCGTCGACCGACGTCTTCGCGTAGCCGTTGACCAGCCCCAGGCTCGTCAACGTCACGGGCTCGTCGAAGGTGAAGGTGAGCGTCTCGCCCGAGGCGTCGCCGTTGACCCGCCAGGCGGTCTCGGGGTCCCCGTCGACCATGTTCCCCGCCTCGTACGACGTCGGCTCACCCGTCGAGATGTCGACGCTGTCCGCATCGGCGCGCGGCGCCTCCGGGGTCACCCGGTCGACCAGGGGCTCGGGGTCGGCGGTGGGTGCGGGGTCACCGCCGGCGCTCGAGGTCCCGGCCGCGGGGTCGGACCCGGAGGGGTCCTCCACGCTCTCGCCGGTGAGCAGCGCGACCGCGACCACGAGCAGCAGGAGCGCTGCCACCGCGAGCCCCGCCCAGACCAGCGGGCTGCGCCGACGGTGCTGCCCGCCGTGGGGCGGCGGGTCGGGGGTGACCGGCGTGGGAGCCGGGGCAGGCACGGGGGCAGGCACGGGGGAGTCGGGCTCCTCGGCGTACAACGGGAACCGCTGCGGCGGGGGCGCTTGGTGCACGGGAGGCGGCTCGGACACCGGGCCGGCGACGGCGCCGCGCGGGGCACCGCAGTTGGTGCAGAAGCGGCCCACGGAGTCGACGGGGTGCTCGGCGCCGCAGCGCGCGCACGTGCTCATCAAGTCCTCCGTCCCGGACCGGTCCCGGCAGGGCGCAGCGTAGCCGTGCGGCCCGACGGGCCCCTGACCAGTCCGCTCAGGCCTCGCGCACGCGCTCCGACGCGTCGCGACGACCCAGCGCCGCGGGCAGCTTGCGCACCGCGGAGGCCAGCTCCCGCAGCTCGGTGCCGAGCAACGCCTGGGGGCCGTCGCACAGGGCGGACTCGGGATCGGGGTGCACGTCGACGATGACGCCGTCGGCCCCCACACCCATGGCGGCGCGGGCCAACGGGACGACGAGGTCCTTGCGGCCGGCGGCGTGGGAGGGGTCGACGATGACGGGCAGGTGGCTGGTGGCCTGCACGACCGGGACGGCGGAGATGTCGAGGGTGTTGCGGGTCGCCGGCTCGAAGGTGCGGATGCCGCGCTCGCACAGGACGACGTCGAGGTTGCCGCGGCGGGCGATGTACTCCGCGGCCATCAGCCACTCCTCGATGGTCGCGGTCATGCCGCGCTTGAGCAGCACCGGCTTGCCGGCCTCGCCGACCGCCTGCAGCAGCCCGAAGTTGGCCATGTTGCGGGTGCCGACCTGCAGCATGTCCGCGTGCTCGGCGACCACCGCGACGTCACGGGCGTCGACCACCTCGGTCACGATCGGCATCCCGGTGGCCTCGCGGACCCCGGCGAGGATCTCCAGCCCCTTCACCCCGAGGCCCTGGAACGCGTAGGGGGAGGTGCGCGGCTTGAAGGCTCCGCCGCGCAGCAGGGTCGCCCCGGCCGAGCGGGCCATCTGCGCGGCCTCCATCGTCTGGCCGGGGGTCTCGACGGCGCACGGTCCGGCGATGAAGGTGAAGGTCTCCGGGCCGATCGGCACCTGGCGGCCGGTGCCGACCCAGACCGTGGACCGGTCGGGGTGGTGCTGGCGGCTCACGAGCTTGTAGGGGTCGGAGATCCGGTGCACGTCCGCCACCCCACGCAGGGTGCGGAGGTTCAGGTGGTGGAAGGACTCGATGTCCCCGACCAGGCCGATGATCGTTCGGGTCAGGCCCTTGCTGACGTTGGCCTCGCCACCGACCGCTTCGACGCGTGCGACGACCGCCGCCACGTCCTCCTCCGTGGCGTCGGGAGACATCACGACGACCATGGGTGCGAACGTAACCGGGGGGTGGGTGTGACCGGTCACACGACCAGGTGCTGGACCTCGCCTTCCACCTTGCGCCTGGGCGCCAGCTCGACCAGCAGCATCGCGGTCAGCACCATGAGGCCGCCGCCCACCATCCGCAGCGTCGTGGGCTCCCCGCCGAGCCACACCGCGAACGTCGCGGCGAAGACCGGCTCCATCGACATGATGATCGCGCTCCGTGTGGGCGGCAGGTGCGCCTGCGCCCAGGTCTGCGCCAGCATCGCGGCGGCACCGGCGACGAGCGCCATGTAGACCACTGAGGCCCAGTCGGCGCGGGTGCTGGGCAGCACCACGCCGTCGGGCACCGTCGCGATCGAGCAGAGCACCGCGATGACGCTGATCTGCACGATCGACATGCCCAGCGCCTGCCGCGGGTCCGACCAGGCGCCCAGCCCCACGATGTGCAGCGCGTAGAGCACCGCCGACATCAGCGTGATGGCCTCGCCGTAGCCCATGGAGACGCCGTCGAGGGTCAGGACGCCCAGCCCGCCGGCCGCGATCGCGACGGCGACCCACGTCAGCCCACCGATGCGGGTGCGGAGCAGCACCGCCGCCAGGAGCGGGGTCAGGACGACGTACATCCCGGTGATGAAGCCGGACACGCTCGCCGGGGTGTGGGCCAGTCCGGCGGTCTGCAGCACCTGCGCGACGCCGTACACGCCTCCCAGCACCACCGCGTGCCGACGCGACTCGGGGCTGAGCCGTGCCACCGCGCGCGGCGCGACCAGCAGCATCGCGGCGGCGGCGATGAGGAACCGCACCGCCAGGAAGTCCAGCGTCGGCACCCGCTCGAGCAGGTCGCGGATGAGGAAGAAGGTCGACCCCCACGAGGCGGTCATCGCCAGCAGCGCCAGCGACGCCAGCAGCGAGGTACGCCGGGTCGTCACCGCCGCATCACTGGGCCCCGAGATGGGCGCCGCCCTGGCGGCGGGCGACGTCGCGCAGCGCCTTCAGCACGTCCACGTCGCCGCCCGGCTCGCGGGAGCCGGGGGTCTCCAGGACGAACGGCACGCCGTCCAGCGCCGGGTGGGCGAAGAGCTCGACGAACGCGTCGGGGCCGATGTGGCCCTTGCCGATCTGCTCGTGCCGGTCCTTCATCGCGCCGCGCACGTCCTTGGAGTCGTTGGCGTGCACCAGGCGGAGCTTGTCGGGGCCGGCGATCTCGGCGATCCGCTCGACGGCGGCTGCAGCGCCACCGGCCTCGTCCAACGGTGCGCCGGCCGCGAAGACGTGGCAGGTGTCGAGGCAGATGCCAGCACGCGGGTGGTGGTCCAGCGCCCCGAGGTAGTCGCCGAGGTCCTCCACGCCCGCGCACAGCGAGCGGCCCTGCCCGGCGGTCGGCTCCAGCAGCAGCCAGGGGCCGTCGTCGCCGAGGGTCTCCAGGATCGGCAGCAGCCCCTCGCGCACCTGGGCCAGCGCGGCCGCGTGCCGCTGCGCCGCGCCCTCGGGGTCGGCCTGGGTGTCGACGTACGACCCGGTGTGCACGACCACGCCCTCGGCACCGATCTCGGCGGCGCGCCGCAGGTTGTGGGCCACGACGGCGACGCTGTTCTCGTAGGTCTTGGGGGTGGGCGAGCCGAGGTTCACCAGGTACGGCGAGTGGATGAAGGTGCGGATGCCGCGCTCGTGCGCGGCGACCCGGAAGGCCTCGTCCTCGGCCGGCTTGCCGGGGGTCAGCGCCCACCCGCGCGGGTTGCCCACGAAGACCTGCAGCGTCTCGCAGCCCAGCCGCTCGGCGTCGGCCAGCGCGCCGGCCACCAGGCCCTTGCCGACCAGGACGTGGGTGCCGATCGGGTTGCGGTCGGTGCTCTGAGCGGTGCTCGCGTCGGTGCTGGGGGAGGTCACCGGAGCATCCTCGGGGCGGACGCCGCCGCCCGTGAAATCTCAGATGAGGGTGAGCGTGATCGTGCTGCCGCGCGGCAGACGCTCCCCGGCGGACGGGTCCTGGCTGAAGACGTAGCCCAGCCCGAGGTAGCCGCTGGCCTCCCGGGTCTCGACGACGAAGCCGAGCGCCTCGAGCTCCTGACGCGCCGACTCCACGCCCTGCGCGCGCACGCTGGGGACGGTCACGAGGTCGGGGCCGAGGGAGACGACCAGGCTGACGGTCTCACCGCGGAAGAGGGTGCCGCCCTGGGGGTTCTGGGCGATCACGAAGCCCTCGGGGACGGTGTTGTCGTACTGCTCCTGCGAGCGGTCGACGACCAGGCCCTTGCGCTCCAGTGTCTGCTGGGCGCGGTCGGCGGGCTTGCCGACCCAGTCGCCGACGTTGAGGGGGCGGCGGCCCTTGCTGACCACGACGTCGACGACGCTGCCCGGGCGCAGCTGCTTGCCCTCGGCGGGGTCGTGGCGGATCACCAGGCCGGACTCGACCTTCTCGGAGAACTTCTCCTTCACCCGCCCCAGCTCCAGCTGCACCTCCGCCAGCGCCGCGCGGGCGGCGTCGGTGGTCAGGCCCTCGAGGTCGGGCACGGGGTACTTCTCCACGCCCAGCGACAGCACCAACGTCACCGTCTCGCCGGGCAGCACCCGCTCCCCGGGCTCGGGGCTGCTGCTGACCACGTGGTTCCTGTCCACCGACTCGCTGTAGACCCCGTCGGCGAGATCGACCTCGAAGCCGGCCTCCTCCAGCTCCTGGATCGCCGACGCGCGGCTCTGGCCCAGCACCGTGGGGACGGTCTCGTAGCGAGCCCAGCCGAACCACCAGGCACCCAGGCCGACGCCCGAGGCCAGCAGCAGCGCGAGCAGCAGGACCAGCGGGCCCTTCCAGCGGCGACGCCGGCCGGGTTGGCGGGCCGGCCGGGAAGCGGGGCGGGCAGCAGGACGGGGTGGGCGCGGGGGAGCGGCTGCGCCTGCAGTGCCGGCCGCGCCGGCGCTCGTGGCTGCCTCGGGATCGGCCCCGGGCTGGGTGAGACCGGCCAGCTCCTCGGGCTCCCAGACCTCCGGCGAGGTGTCGCCGACGCGGTGCTCCTCCACGGGCGCCGCGGCCGCCACGGGGGCGGGGATCGCCGCGAGCAGCGGGGTGAGGTCCTGGGTCAGCTCCTCGTCGTCGGAGACGCCGGAGGACAGCGCCTGGGAGACGCGGTGCAGGTGGTGGAGCAGCACGCTCGCGTCGGCGGGGCGCTGGCTTCGGTCCCGGGCGGTGGCGCGGGCGACCAGCGCATCGACGTACGACGGGACGCCGGAGGCGCGCAGAGAGGGCGCCGGGACGTCCTCGTGGACGTGCTTGTAGGCGACCTGGATCGGGGTGTCGCCCTCGTGCGGCTTGGTGCCGGTGAGCAGCTCGTAGAGCATCACGCCGACCGCGTAGACGTCGGCGCGGGCGTCGCTGGTGCCCTCGGCGACCAGCTCGGGCGCGAGGTAGGAGACGGTGCCGATGAGCACCCCGCCGGTCGCCGTGTGCTGGGTGTCGGTGCCGACGGCCTTGGCCAGGCCGAAGTCGGCGACCTTGACCCGCCCGTCGTCGGCGATCAGGACGTTCTCGGGCTTGACGTCGCGGTGCACGATGCCGGCACGGTGGGCTGCGGCGAGCGCGGAGACGACCGGCTCCAGCAGCGCCAGCGCCCGCGACGGCGACATCGGGCTCTCCTTGGAGATGGTGTCGCGCAGAGTGTGCCCGGTGACCAGCTCCATCGCCAGGAAGACGGTGCCGTCGTCCTCGCCCTGGTCGTAGACGGCCACGACGTTGGGGTGGGAGAGCTTCGCCGCGGCGCGCGCCTCGCGCACGAAGCGGGCGGCGAAGTCGGTGCCGTCGCCCAGCCCGGGGTGCATGATCTTGACCGCGACGGTGCGGTGCAGGCGCAGGTCGAGGGCCTCGTGGACCGACGCCATGCCCCCGCGGGCGATGCGCGGGCCCACGCGGTAGCGGCCGTCGAGGAGCTGGCCCTGCGGCTCCCGGTCTGTCACTGCGGACCCTCCTGCGTTCCGGAGCGTCCATCGTACGGTCGCCGCGCCCGGGGACCGGGCTGGCCCCGGCCCGGCGTGGCGCTCGGGGGAGAGGAGCGGCGCCCGCCCGGGAGGGCGTTGCCCGGCAGTGACACCATGGAGTCATGAGTGAGACCCGCCTGGCCGACCACGACCTCTCCGCCCTCGTGGACGAGTGGCTGGAGTGGTCCGAGGTGGCCGACCAGCTCGGCGTGAGCGTCGGCAAGGTGCGCACGATGATCCGCGAGCACCAGCTCGCCGCCGCGGTCCCGTGGGAGCGGGCCGGTCAGCGGGTGCCTGCCCTGTTCATCCAGGACGGCGAGCCGGTCAAGGGACTGCCCGGGCTGGTCACGATGATGCACGACAACGGCTACGACGACCGCGAGATCATCGCCTGGGTCTTCCTCGACGCCGACCTGCCCGGCCGGCCGATCGACGCGCTGCGGGAGAACCGTGGCTCGGAGGTCAAGCGGCGGGCCCAGTCGATGGCCTTCTAGGCCCGTCCGAGGTCCTGGTCGTGCTCTACCGACGCGCTCCCGAGAACGTCCGGCCGCCGCGCGGCGGCCCGTCCGGCGCGCTCGCCATGGTGCTGGTGCTGGCCGTCGTCATCGGCATCTGGCTGCTCGCCGGGCGCGACCCTGGTTCGCAGACCGGTGACCCGGACCTGCCGCGGACGACCCCCACGGTGTCGCCGACGGCGACGCCGAGTCCCTAGGGGGGCTGTTGCTGCTCAGACGCTGCGCTGGGTGGCTGCGGCGGCCAGGTCACGCAGCACGGCATCGGCCTCGGGCCGCAGCCCGGCCTCGTCGAGCACCGCCAGCGCCCGCTCGGTCAGCGCCGCGATGACGTCCTCGACCTGCTGCTGGGCGCCGCTGCGGGTGATGATCCCGCGCAGGTCGTCGACCTGGGCAGCTGACAGTGGGCGGCCGAGCGCGGCGTCGAGGCGCGCGGCCTCGTCGTCGGGGGCGGCGTCGAGCGCGAGTGCGACCAGGACGGTGCGCTTGCCCTCGACCAGGTCGTCGCCGGCGGGCTTGCCGGTCTCGGCGGGGTCGCCGAAGACGCCGAGCAGGTCGTCGCGCAGCTGGAAGGCCTCACCCAGCGGCAGCCCGAAGGAGCGCAGCGCGGCGGTGGTCGCCTCGTCCGCCCCGGCCAACGCGGCGCCGGTGTGCAGCGGTCGCTCGATGGAGTACTTCGCGGACTTGTAGCGCAGCACGGTCATGGCGGCGTCGACGTCGGCACGGCCGCGGGCCTGGACCGAGACGTCGAGGAACTGACCGGCGATGACCTCGGTGCGGGTACGGTCCAGGACCTCCAGCGCCGGGCCCACCTGCTCCAGCGGCAGCCCGCAGGTGCGCAGCAGCTCGTCGGCCCACGCCAGGAGCAGGTCGCCCAGCAGGATCGCCGCGGCGGCGCCGTACTGCTCGGGGTCGCCGCGCCAGCCCCGGCCGCCGTCGGCGACGCGGTGCTCGGCCTCGAACCCGCGGTGCGTCGCGGGGCGGCCGCGGCGGGTGTCGGAGGCGTCCATCAGGTCGTCGTGGACCAGGGCGCTGGCGTGCAGCAGCTCCAGCGAGGCGCACGCGCGGGCCAGGGCCCGCTCGTCGGCGGCCGGGGCGATCGCCAGGTGGCCCCACCAGCAGAACGCCGCCCGGAACCGCTTGCCGCCCGAGACTGCCGCGCGGGCCTCGGCGAGCAGTCGCTCGGCGTCGGGTCCCAGCGGGGCGAGCCGCTGCGCCTGCAGGTCGAGGAAGTCGTCCAGGGCGTCCTGGACGCGCTGGCGGAACTCGGTCGCGTCCCAGGTCACCGGAGCAGCGTACGGGGGTCGCCGGTGGGTGGACGCGACCGGCCCGGGTGGGGGTGTGCGACCTAGACTCGTGGCCATGAGCATCGGCCGTGGGCGCTCCCTGAAGGAGCTGATCGAGGCGGGGGAGCAGTCCTTCTCCTTCGAGTTCTTCCCACCCAAGGACGAGGCCGGTGAGGAGCAGCTCTGGGCCGCGGTGCGCGCACTGGAGCCCTACCACCCGACGTTCGTCTCGGTGACGTACGGCGCCGGAGGCTCGAGCCGCGGCACGACCGTGCGGGTCACCCGGCGCATCGCGCAGGAGACCTCGCTGCTCCCGATGGCCCACCTGACCTGCGTGGGCCACACGCGCGCGGAGCTGGAGGAGATCCTCGACGAGTACGCCGCGGCCGGTGTCCACCACGTGATGGCGCTGCGCGGCGACCCCGAGGGCGGCCCGCGGGCGGAGTGGACCCCCACCGAGGGCGGCCTGACCTACGCCAGCGAGCTGGTGGAGATGGTCGCGGCCCGCGAGGACTTCCGCGTCGGGGTCGCGGCCTTCCCCGAGAAGCACCCCACCTCGCCGTCGCTGGACCACGACGCCGACGTGCTGGTCGCCAAGGCGAGGGCGGGTGCGGAGTTCGCGGTGACCCAGATGTTCTTCCGTGCCGAGGACTACGTCGGCCTGGTCGAGCGGGTGCGTGCCCGTGGGGTGGACCTGCCGATCCTGCCGGGCATCATGCCGATCCTGAACCTCGCCGCGATCCGTCGTCAGGGCGAGCTGATCGGCACCGAGGTGCCGGCCGAGGTCGTGGAGCGGATCGCCTGCCACGACGGCGACCCGGTCTCGATGCGTGCCGAGGGCATCGCGCTGGCCGCCGAGCTGTGCCGCGACCTGCTCGACGCGGGTGCGCCGGGGCTGCACTTCTACACGCTCAACCGGTCCAAGGCGACGCTGGAGATCTTCGAGAAGCTCGACGTCCGCCCCTGACATCCCGGCCCACCCGTCCGCCCTCGAGGAAGACGTCAGGCGGGGCCGATGCGCTCGGCGACGAGCGCGGCGGAGAGGCCGACGAACGGTAGCCCCGCGCCGGGCGTCGCGTGCGCCCCGGCGGCGTGCAGGTGGGGGATCGGGGTGTCCGGCCCGAGGCGGGCGCGGACCGTGCCGCGGCCCTGCCACAGCACGCCGAGCGGTGAGCTGCCCCACTGCTGGACGAGCTCACGGGGGCTGCGGTCGACGCGGTGGACCAGCTGGGCGCGGACGTCGATGCGGTGCCGGGCCAGGGCGCGCAGCAGGTCCTCGGCGATCTTCCCGCGCCCGTGGATGGTCCAGGCATGGCGGCCCTCGGGCGCCTGACCGCCGGTGCGGACGACGAGCAGCGGGTCGCCGTGCAGCACCACCTCGTGCGGCAGGTCGGGCACCTCGCCCTCGAGGCCGACGTGACAGACCACCGGCGGGATCGCGGGCATGGTGCGCTCCACGAGCGGGGCGAGGGCGGGCAGGCCTCGAGGGTCGACGGCGACCACGACCTCGTCGGCCTCGATGTCGCCCGCGTCGGTGCGTACCGCCACCGCGCGGCCCTCGCGCACGACGACGTCGCGTGCGGGGGTGCTCAGCAGCACGGTGACCCCACGGGTGGTGAGCCGGCTCCCGAGGACCTCCGCGATGCGTGCCATCCCACCGGGGACGTGCCAGGTGCCGAACCGCTGCTCGAGGTAGGCCACCAGGCCCATCCAGGCGGGGACGTTGCGCGGGTCGTGCCCGTCGGCCAGGAACGGGAAGGTGGCCAGGTCGCGCAGCCGCTCGTCCTTGAGGGTCCTCCGCAACCGCTTGTGCAGCATCTCGCGGGAGTCGAAGCGCCTGCGCACGGCGTCGGGCGGGGTGGCGCGCTGCCAGGGATGCTCGAAGTAGTGCTGGCGCAGCACCTCCCAGTCCTCGGTGAAGGAGTCGACGTGCGCGGTCCAGCGCTCGCCGAGCCCGGGCTCGAGGGCGTCGAGCGCGCGCAGCTGCCCGGCGCGGGAGCTTGGCAGCGCCAGCGTGGTGTCGTCCTCGAAGCGGTGCTCGCGCACCAGCTCGAGCGGCTCGAGGTCCAGCTCGCGCTCCAGGGGACGTCCGGTCTTGCGGAACAGGTCACGCAGCACCGCCGGCAGCAACGTGTACGACGCTCCCGCGTCCCAGGTGAAGCCGTCCTCGCTCACCGAGCCGAGGGCACCGCCGAGGTCGGGGGAGCGCTCGAGGAGGGTGACCTCGTGGCCGGTCTTGGCCAGCCGGGCGGCGACGGCCATCCCGCCGAGGCCGCCGCCGACGACGACGACGCGACTCACGCCGACGCGTCCTCGGGTCCCACGTGGACCTCGGTGGCCCCCGTCATGGCCAGCAGCTCGGCGTACGTCGTGGAGAAGACGGCGGCCGGGTGGCCGGCGGCGGCCCAGATCTCCGCGAACGTGGCGAGGTGGCGGTCGAGGTACGTCGGCACCGGAGCCGGGTGCGCCAGCGGGGACACCCCACCGATCACCTGGCCGGTGTGCTCGCGGACGAAGTCGGGGCTCGCGCGCTTGAGCCTGGGCACCCCGATCCGCGCGGCGGTGGCGGTGACGTCGACCCGGTGGCCCCCGGAGGTGAGGACCAGGACGGGTCCTTCGCCGCTGTCGAAGAGCAGGCTGTTGGCGATCGCGCCGACCTCGCAGCCCAGCGCCTCCGCGGCCAACGCCGCGGTGTGGACCGAGTCGGGGAGCGTGACGATCCGGCCGGTCCCGCCCAGCCGCTCGTGCTCGGCGCGGAAGCGGGCGATGCCCGGGTGCTCGCTCATGCCCGCACCCTAGCCAGCACCACCGCTGG
>JAYYWX010000006.1:0-44430 GCA_036341255.1 Actinomycetota bacterium
CAGCACGTTGGCCCGGGCCACGTCCCCGTCGTTGGACTCCACCTCGGCGACCGAGAGACCCAGCGAGGCGGCGACCTCGTGGTTCTCCGGCGCCCGGCCCAGGGTGTTGGCCAGGGCGGTGCGGGCGGCCTCCAGGTCGCGGCCGCGGCGACGGACCGAGCGCGAGGCCCAGTCGACCTGGCGCAGCTCGTCGAGGATCGCCCCACGGATCCGGCTGGCGGCGTACCGGGTGAACGGCACGCCCCGGCCGGGCTCGTAGGCACGGGCGGCCTTGACCAGCGCGGTCAGGCCGGCGGACTGCAGGTCGTCACGGCTGACGTGCGCCGGGACGCGGGTCATCGTCTCCCTGACGATGTGGGACACCAGCGTCATGTGCTCGACCACCAGCGCCTCGCGCTGCGGGTCCCGGGCGTCGTCGACCGGTGTCGCCGCCCCCTGTGAAGCGGTGTTCGTGTCGCACGCGTCGTTGGTCACGCGAGCCTCCCTCAGTGCTTCCGATCCGTTGGCCCTCCCTGACCAACGGGGTGTGCCTCGGACCTCCCAGACCGGGACACATGTCACAGGTTGCGCCGCTTTACCGATCGGCGACAGGGTTTTGGACCGGACTGGCCCGAAGGGGCTAGACCAGCGGTCCGAGGGACCATTCATGCTTTCCACACATGGCGGTCCCGATCCCGCCTGCGAGCCGTGAATATAGGGCCTGGGTCTCCGAACCCGCCCGGACACACCCTCTGGAAAGTGCTCAAGTCCCTTGACCGGGAGCCGACTGGAGCCTCGGCAGCGTGTGCCATCCCAGGAGGCCCCATGGGGGAGTCTCCGTCGAGCAGAGTCGGAGCCCACCGTGGAGAAGCTGTGCCTGGTCCTGTGGCGCGAGCGCGAGCTCCTGGACACCCTGCTCTACCGCCTCGAGGTCGAGCAGCTGGTGCTGGCCAGCAACCGCACCGAGCACCTGATGCGGGCCGCCCGTGACGTCGAGTCCGTGCTGGAGACGTTGCGCGAGACCGAGGTGCTGCGGGCCACCGCGGCCGACGCCGCCGCGGCGGAGATCGGCTGCCCGCCCAACCCCTCGCTGCGCCAGCTCGCCGACGCCGCCCCGGAGCCGTGGTCGACGATCCTGCACGAGCACCGCGAGGCCTTCGCCTCCTCGACCCGGCAGATCACCGCGCTGGCCGACTCCAACCGCGATCTGCTCACCCAGGGCTACCGCCAGGCCCGTGAGGCCCTCGCCGACCTCGGCGACTCCACCGACGGCTACTCCCCCGACGGCAGCGCCGTGGGCGGTACGCCGGTCGCCCGGCTCTTCGACAGCGCGCTCTGACCCATGTCCGGCACCCTGTCCTCCCTCAACACCGCACTCAGTGCGCTGAGGTACAACCGCGTCGCGATGGACGTGGCGAGCCACAACATCGCCAACGTCGCGACCGAGGGATACAACCGCCGCCGCGTGGACGGCGAGTCGATGGGTGCCCCTGTCGTCCCCGCCCGCTGGTCGACCTACGAGGGTGCCGGCTCCGGCGTGCGCACCTCCTCCATCGTCCGCATGAACGACGTGCTGCTCGACAACCGGGCGCGCACGGAGCACTCCTCGCTCTCCTACCTCCAGCTGCGGGCCACCGCGCTGGCGCGGATGGAGAGCGGGGTCGGCGAGCCCGGTGACTCCGGCGTCTCCGCCGCGATGGCCGACTTCCGCAGCTCCTGGCAGGACCTCGCCAACGACCCCGGCGGCAACGCCGCGCGCGGCCAGGTCCTGGCCCGTGCCGAGTCCCTCGCCGGGGCCCTGGCCGCTCAGGCTGCCAACGTCTCCGCCGAGATGACCACCCAGCGCCTCACGCTGCAGGGCTCGGTCGCCGAGGTGGACACCGTGGCCAAGGAGCTCGCCGCCACCAACCGGGCCATCGCCACCGCGGCGCTCGACGGGGTGGACGTCTCCGACCTCGCCGACACCCGCGACGTGCTCGGCCTCAAGCTGGCCGAGCTCACGGGCGGCGTCGGGCTGCTCCAGCCCGATGGCACGATGAACGTCAGCGTCGCCGGTGTCTCCCTGGTGTCGGGCTCGACCGCAGGCACCCTGCGGATCGCGACGGGCGTCACGGCCGCCGGCGGCCCGGACGGCTCCCCCGTCACCTTCGCGATCGACCACGGCGCGACCAGCACGACCCTCACCGCCGACGTGCGTGGCGAGGTCGGGGCCTCGGCCGACCTGCTCAACACCACGCTGCCGGCGTACGCCGCCGGGCTCGGCGCGGTCGCGCGCGACCTCGCCGACACCGTCAACGCCACCCACGCCGCGGGCTACGACCTCGACGGCACCACGGGCACCGCCTTCTTCTCCTACGACCCCGCGGACCCGGCCGCGACGCTGAACGTCGCGGTCACCGCCCGCCAGGTCGCCGCGTCCTCGCTGCCGGGCGGCGTGCTCGACGGCAGCAACGCCGACGTGATCGGCACCGCGGGCAGCGCCGAGGCGTCGTACCAGCGGCTGGTCAACGGCTTCGGCACCGAGGTCGCCTCCGCGCAGCGCCTCGTGCGCACCCAGTCCCTGCTCACCACGCAGGTCGACTCCGCGCGCGAGCAGCTCTCGGGGGTCAACCTCGACGAGGAGACCGTCGCGATGCTCACCGCCCAGCGCGCCTACGAGGCCGCCGCCCGCGTCATGTCGGTCATGGACAGCGTCCTCGACACCCTCATCAACAGGACAGGAATCGGCTGATGGCGATGATCCGCGTCACCCAGAACATGGTGACGAACAGGTCGCTGACCTCCCTGCAGGCCGGGCTCGACCGCCTGGCCCAGACCCAGGAGAAGCTGTCCACCGGCAAGAACCTCAACCGGCCGTCGGACTCCCCCACTGACGCGACGACGTCGATGAAGATCCGGGTGCAGCTGGCCGAGACCCAGCAGCACGTGCGCAACGCGCAGAACGGCCTGGGCTGGCTCGACGTCACCGACACGACGCTGAGCGGCATGGCCGACAACCTGCGCCGGGTCAGCGAGCTGGCCCTGCAGGGCGCCAACGCCTCCATCACCGGCACCACCAGCGGCGCGCTCGCCACCGAGGTCGCCCAGATCCGCGAGGGTCTGCTGGCCCAGGCCAACACCACCTACCTCGACCGGCCGATCTTCGGTGGCGTCACCGCCGGGTCCGAGGCCTTCGACGCCAGCGGCGCGTACGTCGGCGCCGACGCCCCCGTGCAGCGCAGCGTCGCCGACGGGGTGAAAGTGCGCATCGACGTCAGCGGCACCACCGTCGTCGGCCCCAACGGCGCGAACCTCTTCGACGACCTGGCCGCCCTGGAGAACGCCCTGCGCCTCGGCGACAAGGCCGGCATCCAGGCCGGGATCTCCGCGATCACCGACCGGCAGCGCGCGGTCAGCGACGCCCAGGCCGCGGTCGGTGCGTCGTACAACCGGGTGGATGCCGCGGAGCGCAAGGGCCAGGACGCCCTGGTCACCCTGCGCTCGGCCCTCTCCGAGGTCGAGGACACCGACCTGCCCAAGGCGATGGTCGACCTGCAGATGCACGAGGTCGCCTACCAGGCAGCCCTCGCCTCGACCGCGCGGGTCATGCAGCCGAGCCTCGTGGACTTTCTGCGATGATCGCCACGACGCCGGCCGAGGGTGCCGGCACCACAGCCGAGGAGGACCGCACCGGGATGACCACCGACGCCGACCCGACGGTCCCCGACCTGCCGGTCATCGAGCTGGTGCGGCCGCTGCCCGGCTTCCCCACCCACGTGCGCTTCGCCCTGGTCCGCCTCGACGACGACGGCGTCCTGTGCGCCCTGCGCTCCTTGGACGACCCCGACCTGCGCTTCCTCGTGGTCCCGCCGCACGCGTTCTTCCCCGACTACGCACCCGTCATCGACGACGCCACCGCCGCCGAGCTCGGCGTGACGACCGCTGAGGACGTGCTGCTGCTCAGCATCCTCACCGCGGGCGAGAGCCTGGTCTCCACGACCGCCAACCTGCTGGCCCCGCTGCTGGTCAACACCCGCACCCAGCGCGCCCGGCAGGTCGTGCTCGACGACCCCGCGCTGTCCACCACCACGCCGTTGGTGGCCTGATTGACCACCGGCCACCACGCCGCCCGGTAGCGTTGCCCCATGCTGGTCCTGAGCCGCCGCGTCGGTGAGAGCGTCGTCATCGGCGACGACATCACCGTGACCGTGCTGGAGGTCCGCGGCGACGTCGTGCGGATCGGCATCGACGCGCCCCGCTCCGTGGCGGTCAACCGCGCCGAGCTCTTGGCCGAGGTCACCAACAGCAACCAGGCTGCGGCGTCGCCGGGCGAGGACGCCGTCGCCAACCTCGCCGAGGCCCTGCGCAAGCGTCCCTGACGGGGTCGTCAGGGGTCTTCAGGGGTCGTCGGGCCTCAGCCGATGGCGACGGCCCCGGTGAGCGCGGCCAGCCTCGGTGCGATCGAGCCGAGCGGCAGCACCTCGTGCGCCAGCCCGGCGGTGGCGACCGCACCGGGCATGCCCCACACGACCGAGGTCGCGGCGTCCTGGACGACGACCCGACCGCCCTGGTCGACGACCGTGCGGGCACCCTCGAGCCCGTCGGAGCCCATGCCGGTGAGCACCAGGCAGAGCACACCGGGGCCGTAGACCTGCGCGGCCGAGCGGAGCAGCGGGTCGGCCGCGGGACGGCAGAAGTTCTCACGCGGGCCCTGGTCGAGCGTCGCCCGCACCACGCCCGCGGACCGCGAGAGCCGCAGGTGGAAGTCGCCGGGCGCGAGCAGCACCTCACCACGGCGTACGACGTCGCCGTCCGCGGCCTCACGCACCTGCAGCGGTGAGACCCGGTCCAGCCGCGTGGCGAACTGGGTCGTGAAGACCGGAGGCATGTGCTGGGTGACGAGGACGGGCAGCGCGAAGGACGAGGGCAGCTCGGCCAGCACGGTCGAGAGCGCGTCCGGGCCACCGGTCGAGCAGGCGACCACCAGCACCTCGGGGGTCGTGGTGACCTTGACCGGAACGACGGTGCGCGGCGGGGCTGCCGCCACCATGCGCCGGGCCGCGACCAGGGCCTTGACCCGGGGCAGCAGCTCGTCGCGCACGATGTCGAGCGCGTCGGCGAAGGACGTCGCGCCGGTGGGCTTGGCGACGTAGTCGCTCGCCCCGTTGGACAGGGCCTGCAGCGTCGCGCCGGCACCCTTCTCGGTCAGGGTGCTGAACATGATGACCGGCAGGCGCGGGTGCCGGCTGCTGATCTCCTTCACCGCACCCAGGCCGTCCAGCCGTGGCATCTCCACGTCGAGCGTCATCACGTCGGGGCGCAGGACGTCGGCCTTCTCGATGGCGTCGAGCCCGTCCACCGCGGTCCCCACGACCTCGATCTCGGGATCGGAGGCCAGGACGTTGCCGATGAGGCGACGCAGCACGGCCGAGTCGTCGACCACCAGTGCACGGATCACGTGCGTCTGATCGGCCCCAGTCGACCCGACGTGAGGCATCGGCTCCGACTCGGGACCAAGGCCCCGAGGACGACCGCCCGAGGTCTAGACGGTCTCAGGTGCCCCCGGCCGGGGACGATGGGACCGGCGTGATCTCCCCCACCAGCTTCGCCTACGTGGCGGACCTGCTGCGTCGAGAGACTGCCATGCTCTGTGAACCGGGCAAGGAGTACCTCGTCGAGGCACGGTTGCTCCCGTTGGCCCGCTCCGCCGGCCAGCCGGACGTCGACAGCTACGTCGCGCTCCTGGGCCGTGACCCGTCCGAGCGGGCCAAGGCCATCGACGCGCTGACCATCAACGAGACCTCGTGGTTCCGCGACCTCGCCCCCTACCAGGCCTTCACCGAGGCGATGCTGCCGCCGCTGCTCGAGGCACGAGCGCACGTCAAGCACCTCGAGATCTGGTCCGCGGCGTGCTCGAGCGGCCAGGAGGCCTACTCGCTGACCATGCTCCTGAAGGAGAACCTGCCGCCGGGCTGGACCGCACGCATCCACGCCACCGACGTGTCGACGTCGATGCTGGAGCGGGTCCGGGCCGGCCGCTACTCCCAGGTGGAGATGAACCGCGGCATGCCGGCCCAGCGTCTGGTCACGTGGTTCACCCGCGCCGGGAACGAGTGGGAGGTCTCCCCCGAGCTGCGCTCGATGGTGACCACCCAGCACCTCAACCTCGCGGCGCCGTTCCCGCCGATGCCGGTCTTCGACATCGTCTTCCTGCGCAACGTCCTCATCTACTTCGACATGGACACCAAGCGCGACATCCTGCGCCGCGTCAGCAGCCGGATCTCCCCCGACGGCTACCTGCTGCTGGGGTCCTCGGAGACGACGCTGGACCTCGACGACGCCTGGACCCGCGAGGCCGCGGGCCGGGTCTGGATGCACCGCCCCCGCGGCGCGTCCCCCGCCGGCACCCCCGCCGGCACCACCGGCCCAGCCGGCACCACCGTCCGCGCGACCGCGGGCGTCGCGCCGAGCACCGCACCCGCCCTCAGTCAGACAGGAGCCTGACCGTGCACGCCCTGATCATCGACGACTCCAAGACGATGCGCAGCATCCTGCGCCGCATCGTGACCGAGCTCGGCTTCGAGACCACCGAGGCCGGCAACGGCCAGGAGGCGCTCGACGCGCTGGAGGCCGGCCTGGTCCCGGACATCTGCCTCATCGACTGGAACATGCCGCTCATGGACGGCTACACCTTCGTCACCCGGGTCCGGGCCGACGACCGGTGGCGCAACGTGACGCTGATGATGGTCACCACCGAGAGCGAGCACGGCCAGATCGTCCGGGCGCTGGCCGCCGGGGCACATGAGTACGTCATCAAGCCGTTCACGCCCGACGCGATCATCGAGAAGATGGAGCTCCTCGGGCTCGTCGCCCAGGAGGTACCGGCATGACCGTCACCCTCGAGCCGTCCCTGGGGGACGTGCACGCCGTCGTCGAGGAGGTGTGGTCGAGCTTCCTCGGGGCCGAGGAGCCGATCCTGCCGCTGGCCACGCCGATGCCGCCCGGGGGCTGGTCGGCAGCCATCACCGTCAGCGGAGGCTGGGACGCCCAGATCACCGTCAACCTCACCGACGGGGCGGCGCAGGCCGTCACCTCGACCATGCTGATGTGCCCCGTCGAGGACTGCTCCGACGAGGACCTCCGCGACGCCCTCGGTGAGCTGGTCAACATGGTCGGCGGCAACGTGAAGAGCCTGATGGCCGGCTCGGCCGTCCTCTCGCTGCCGCTGGTCGGTCACGGCGACATCTCACCGGGGTCGCACCTGGTCGAGGTCTGCCGTCTCGAGCTGACCTGGCGCGGCGAGCCCGTCGTCGTCACGGTCCACCTGCCCCCCACCGCCGACCCGTCCTGAGCACGGGCCACCCAAGGAGCACCCGATGAAGATCCTCGTCGTCGACGACAGCCGCGTCATGCGCCAGATCGTCATCCGCACCCTGCGCCAGTCCGGTCACGGCGGCCACGACATCGTCGAGGCCGAGAACGGCCGAGAGGGCCTCGAGGCGGTGCAACGTGAGGCCCCCGACCTCGTGCTGTCGGACTGGAACATGCCCGAGATGTCGGGGATCGACTTCCTCACGACGCTGCGCGGCTCGGGCGGGACGGTGCCGTTCGGCTTCGTCACCTCCGAGGGCTCGCCGGCCATGCGCGCCCAGGCGGAGGCCGCCGGTGCGGCGTTCCTCATCGCCAAGCCGTTCACCCCCGAGAGCTTCGATGAGGCCCTCGGCGCCGTGCTGGGCGCGCACCCGTGACCCCACCCGTGGTGAAGGCGCCCGACCGGACCAGCCCGGTCCACCTGCCGGAGCCCAAGGAGGTCCGCGACCTCCTCGGTGACCTCCTGGACCGCGACGTCACCCTCAAGCCCGGCCCCCCGTTCGCCGTGAACGGGCACTACCCGGCCAGCGTTGCGCAGTTCGTCGACGACACACTGGTGGTGCGGGCCGTGGTCGCCTTCGACCTGCCGCTGTCCGCCCATGCCGGTGCGGCACTCGCCCTGGTCCCCGCCAGCGGTGCCGAGCAGGCGATCGAGGACGGCGCCCTTCCCGACACCCTCGGGGAGGGACTGCAGGAGGTCTTCAACGTCTTCTCGTCGGTCTTCAACGTCGGGGAGTCCGCGCACCTGAAGCTCTACTCCGCGCACACCTCGGGCCAGGACGTGCCCGCCGACGCGCGCATCCGCACCCAGGTCCTCGGCCGCAGGGCCGACTTCCACGTGGACGTCGCGGGCTACGGCTCCGGTCGGGTGGCCGTGGTCCTGACCTGACCCACCGGTCAGGTCGGGCACGCGCCCACGACTCCACCACGCGACCCCCCGGTCCCCCGCGGACCGGGGGGTCCTGCGCGTCCGGACCGGCTGCGCCAGTACCGGTGCAGACGTTTGCGGGAAACGTCTCAGGTGCCCCCGGCGTACGCCGATCAACCCCTTCGAGCAGGGAGTGCTCACCCCTTTCCGCCGACGGACCGGCAGCCACCTCAGAGAAGTCTCGAGGAGTAGTCGTGTCCGTTCCGTCGTACGCGGTGTCCGACTCGGTGTCGGCCGTCCTGAGCTACGCGCTCGACGGCCTGTCGCTGCGTCAGAACACGATCGCCGACAACCTGGCCAACCTCGACACCCCCGGCTTCCGCGCGACGGCTGTCGACTTCGAGTCCGTGCTGCGCTCGGCCATCGGGAGCAACGCCCCCGCCGGCGAGGCCGCCATGGCGCGTCGGCTGGGCGGCGCCGCCCCGCTGATGGAGGACGCCAACACCCCGGTCGGTGAGAACGGCAACAACGTCGACCTGCGCAAGGAGTCGCTGGCCGCGATGCAGTCGCAGTTCATGTACCAGATGGTCGCGCGGGCCGTGACGGACCGCTTCGACCTCGTCAAGACCGTCGCCGGGGCGATGTGATGAGCGCCTTCGAGTCACTGCGGATCGCCGGCTCCGGCCTGGGCATGCACCAGACCTGGCTGGACGCGCTGTCGCACAACATCGCCAACATCGGCACCGTCCGCGCCACCGACGAGGAGGCCTTCCAGGCCCAGCTGGTCGTCGCCGAGTCCCGCGAGGACGGCGGTGTGCGGGTCCGGGAGATCGCGCTGAGCTCGGCCGAGGGCCGGATGACCTACCAGCCCGACCACCCGCTGGCGGACGAGGCCGGCTACGTCCGACTGCCCGACACCGAGATGTCGGACCAGATGGCCGAGCTGATCATGGCCCAGCGCGGGTTCCAGGCGTCGGCGCAGGTGACCAAGTTCGCCCAGGACACCTACCAGACCGCGATCGGGATCGGTCAGCGATGAGCATCGGCGGCATCGAGGGCATCCCGGGCGTCGGCGGCTTCACGCCCTTCGTCCCCCCGACGGTCCCCGCGACCCCGTCGGCCCCTGCGGTCGGCGGGGCGCCCTCGGTCGGCGGCGTCGGCCGGGCGGGCGGTCCCGACTTCGGCGAGCTGGTGCTCGACGGCCTGGACCGCCTCGACGGCGTCCAGCGCACCGCCGACCAGCTGTCGGTGCAGGCCGCCACGGGTGACCTGCAGAACATCCACGACTACACGATCGCCGCGACCCAGGCCGCGGTCACCACCCAGGTCACCGTCGCCGTCCGCAACAAGGCGGTCGAGGCGTTCACCGAGATCATGCGGATGCAGGTCTGATGCGCGAGATGCTCCAGCGGTCGATGAACCGCCACACGACGACCTTCCAGCAGTTCACCCCCGGCCAGAAGGTCGTGGCCGTGATCGGCACCGCCGCGCTGCTGCTGGGCGGCTTCATGGTCTTCCGGTGGGCCAGCGCGCCGGCGTACGCCCCGCTGTTCTCCAACCTCGCGCCCTCCGACGCCTCCTCGGTCATCGACGAGCTCGAGACCCAGGGCGTCTCCTACGAGCTCGCCGACGGCGGCGCCACGATCATGGTGCCGCGCGACGCCGTGCACTCCACGCGCATCGCGCTGTCCGGGGAGGGCCTGCCGACCAGCACCGAGGGCGGCTACGGGATCCTCGACAACCAGGGCATCTCCACCTCGGAGTTCAAGGAGCAGACCGACTTCAAGCGGGCCATGGAGGGCGAGCTCGCCGCCACGATCAAGGCGATCGACGGCGTGAACGGCGCCGTCGTGCACCTCGCGATCCCCCAGAAGGACGTCTTCACCGACGAGCAGCAGCCGCCGACGGCGTCGGTGCTCGTGCAGACCAACCCGGGCCGCACGCTCACCCCCGAGCAGGTCCAGGCCGTCGTTCACCTCGTCGCCTCCAGCATCGACGGGCTCGACCCCGACCAGGTGACCGTCGCCGACTCCACGGGCCGGGTGCTCTCCAGCCCGGGAGGGACGACGTCGGCGGCCGCCACGGAGCGCACCCAGCAGACCGAGGCCTACCAGGACAAGCTGCGCGCCCGGCTCCAGGCGATGCTCGACCGCGTCGTCGGACCGGGGAACTCCACCGTGTCGGCGACCGTCGAGCTCGACTGGGACAAGGCGGTCACCGAGAGCACCGACTACCGCGCCGACGAGGAGATCCCGGCGCTCACCGAGTCACTGTCCAGCGAGACCTACTCCGGTGCGGGCGCCGCGGACGGGGTGGGCGGGGTCGTCGGCGTCGACGACCAGACCGACACCACGGCCGGCGCCGAGGGCGACAGCTCCTACAACAACTCCTCCAGCTCGCGGACCAACGGCGTCGACACCGTCGTCGAGACCCGGGAGACCACCCCTGGAGCGGTCAAGCAGATCAACGTCGGCGTGGTGCTGGACACCGCCACCACCCAGGGCGTCTCCGCGACCGACGTGCGGACGCTGGTCGCCGACGCGATCGGCATCAACGGCCGCCGTGGCGACACCATCCGCGTGGTCCAGATGCCCTTCGACCGCACCGGCGAGGAGGCCGCCGCCGCCGAGCTCGAGGCCGCCGCCGCCGCCGAGGCCGCCACCGCCCGCAACGACCTGATCGAGAAGGGCGCGATGGGCGGCGCCGTCCTCCTGGTCCTGTTGCTGGCGCTGGTCACCGGGCGGCGCCGCAGCAAGAAGCGCGAGCAGGCCACGACGTACGTCGTCGAGCAGCTGCGCCAGGAGCGCCAGGCCCTCGAGGCGCCGGCCGCGCTGGCGCTGGCCGAGGCCGAGCAGGTCGAGGAGCACAACGTGCGTGAGGAGCTCAGCGCCCTCATCGAGCGCCAGCCCGAGGACGTCGCGACGCTGCTGCGCGGCTGGCTGGTGGAGCGCTGATGAGCACCATGACCAAGAGCCCCATCCAGACCATGGGGGCACGGAAGGCGGCCGTGCTGCTGGTGCAGCTGGGCAAGTCCCAGGCCGCGAAGGTCCTCAGCATGCTCGACGAGCACGAGGTCGAGGCGATCACCGCCGAGATCGCGATGCTCGACTCGGTGAGCCTGGCGGAGTCCGAGGCCGTCGCCACGGAGTTCCGCGACCTGATGGTCGCCCGTGAGCACATGGCCCGCGGCGGCCTCGGTTTCGCCCAGGCCCTGCTCGAGCAGTCGCTCGGACCTGAGCGCGCGGCCGAGATCATCGAGCGCCTGCACGCCGCCGCGGTGCAGATGCCCTTCCAGTTCCTGCACCAGGCCGACCCCGCGCAGCTGCGCTCCTTCATCGTCGAGGAGCACCCGCAGGTCATCGCGCTCGTGCTCGCGCACATGACCCCCGACAAGGCCTCGCTGCTGCTCTCGGGGCTGCCCCCGGAGCAGCAGGCGCAGGTCGCGCACCGGATCGCGGTCATGGACCGCACCTCGCCCGACATCGTCAAGGCCGTCGAGAGCACCCTGGAGCGCAAGCTCTCCTCGATGCTGCAGCCCTCGGACATGTCGCGCGTCGGTGGCCTGGACCAGATGGTGAACATCATCAACTGCTCCGACCGCTCGACCGAGCGCCAGATCGTCGAGGGCCTCGAGGCGCTCGACCCGACCCTGGCCGACGAGGTGAAGAGCCGGATGTTCATGTTCGAGGACATCACCGGCCTCGACGACCGCTCCATCCAGCAGGTGCTGCGCCAGGTCGAGGTCTCCTCGCTGGCGCTGGCGCTCAAGGGCGTCTCGCAGGCAGTCCGCGAGAAGATCACCCGCAACCTGTCCAGCCGCGCCGCCGAGGGCCTCGTGGAGGAGATCGACCTCCTCGGCCCGGTCCGCCTCTCGCAGGTCGAGGAGGCCCAGCAGGCCATCATCCGCACGATCCGCCAGCTCGAGGAGCGCGGCGAGATCATGATCCGACGCGGAGGCGACGTTGAGTTCGTCGAGTGACGTCATGACCGCGGCCGTGCCCGTCGAGGGCGCCGCCCCGGCCGACCGGCGCGTGCTGCGCGGCGAGCACGCCGCGGGCGCGGGCGCGCTGAGCACCCCGCAGCTGCGCACCGGCGCCTGGACCCGCTTCGGCGGCGAGCGCACGCTGGGCGACCCCGTCACCGAGGACGTGCTCTCCGCGCTGGCGGAGACCACGCGCACCGCCGCGCGCGCCCAGGGCTACGCCACCGGATGGGCCGAGGGCCGGCGCGAGGCCGCGGCCGAGGGCGCCGCGCACCGCGCCGAGCTCGAGGCCGTGACCCGTGAGGCCGAGGCCCGCCGCCAGGCCGAGCACGAGCAGGCGCTCGCAGCGCTCCAGCGCGCGGCCGCGCTGTTCTCCCAGCAGACCGCCACCACCGCCGCCGAGGTCGAGGACCACGCCCTGAGCCTGGCCTGCGAGCTGACCGAGGCGCTGGTCGGCCGAGAGCTGGCCACCGCCGAGGACCCGGTCGCCGACGTCGTACGCCGGGTGCTGGCCGCGCTCCCACAGGGTCTGCCGGTCACCGTGCGGCTCGCGCCACACGTGGCGGGCCACCCCGACGTCGCGGCCCTGGGCGCTCAGGGTGTCACCGTCGTCGCGGACGCGGGCCTGGACCCGCACGACGCGCTGCTCGAGACCACCGCCGAGGCCGTCGACCTGCGCATCTCCACCGCGCTGGCCCGGGTGCGGGAGGTGCTGTCATGACCGCGATGCCGGTCTCCGCGCCCACCCCGACCGGTGCGAGCGCGGCCCTGGCCGCCAACCGCTCGCGCGCCCTCGCCGCGATCCGCCCGCTCGGCCTGGGCCGGGTCTCGGAGATGGTCGGCCTGCACCTGCGGGTGACCGGCCTGCGCGCCGCCGTCGGCGACCTGCTCGAGGTGCAGTCCACCCCGCCGGTGCTCGTGGAGGTCGCGGCCTCCAGCACCGAGGGGCTGGTCTGCCTGCCGCTGGGCCGGCTCACCGGCATCCAGGTCGGCGCCTACGTCCGGCACACCGGCGGCCCGCTGCAGATCCGGGTCGGCGACGCGCTGCGCGGCCGGGTCCTCGACGGCCTGGGCCGTCCGATCGACGGTGGCCCGCACCTCGGCGCGCTGCCCGGCATGCGTCTCGTCGACGTCGACGGCGACGCCCCCGACGCCCTGGCCCGCCCGACCATCACCCGCCAGCTCGGGCTCGGCGTGCGGGCGCTGGACTCGCTGGTGCCCTGCGGCCGCGGCCAGCGCATCGGCATCATGGCCGGCTCCGGCGTCGGCAAGTCCAGCCTGCTCTCGATGATCGCCCGCGGCACCGACGCCGAGGTCTCGGTCATCGCCCTGGTCGGCGAGCGTGGCCGCGAGGTCCGCGAGTTCATCGAGAACGACCTCGGGCCCGAGGGCCTGGCCCGCTCCGTGCTCGTCGTCGCCACCTCCGACGCCCCGCCGGTCGAGCGGCTGCGCTCCGCGTTCGTGGCCACCCGCATCGCGGAGTCCTTCCGCGACGCCGGCCGCGACGTGGTGCTGATGATGGACTCCCTCACCCGCGTCGCCATGGCCCAGCGCGAGATCGGTCTGTCGGCCGGCGAGCCGCCCGCGACCCGCGGCTACCCACCCAGCGTCTTCAACCTGATGCCGCGGCTGCTCGAGCGCGCCGGCACCTCGCCGCACGGCTCGATCACCGGTCTCTACACCGTCCTGGTCGAGGGTGACGACCTGCAGGACCCGATCGGCGACACCGCCCGCTCGATCCTCGACGGCCACGTCGTGCTGACCCGCCGGCTGGCGACCGCCGGCCACTTCCCCAGCATCGACGTCCTCGAGTCCATCTCGCGGGTCACCAGCGCCGTCACCACCCCCGAGCAGCGCGGCGACGCCGTGGCGCTGCGCCGGATGCTGGCCGCGCACCGCGACGTCAAGGACCTCGTCGAGATCGGCGCCTACGTCGCCGGCACCGACCCCGAGGCCGACGCCGCCATCGCCCGGATGCCGCAGATCGAGGCGTTCCTGCGCCAGTCGATGGACGAGCAGACCCCGACCGCCGACACCTGGGCGGCGCTGCACCAGCTGGTCGCGCCCACGAGGACAGCACCGTGAGCCGCCGTCCGCACCCCGCCGACCGCGGCCTGGGGGCCGTGGCGCGGGTGCGGGAGGTCCGCGAGCGGGACAGCCGTCTCGGTCTCGTGGCCGCGCTCGCCGACCTGCGCGCCAGGGAGGCGCGGGTCGGCGAGCTCGAGGCCGCCCTGCGCGAGCACGGCTCGTTGGTGTCCGGCGACATGGCGACCTTCGTGGCGCTGCGCGAGTCGCTGACGGCGCTGCGCGAGGAGCTGGTCGCCGACCGCGCCCGTCTCGACGTGGCGCGCAGCATGGCGGTGGAGGCCGACGGCCGCTGGCAGAGCGACCGCTCGCGGCTCGGCGCCGTCGAGGGCCTGCTGGACCGCCGCGCGGACGAGCGACGCGTCGAGCGCCGCCGCGCCGACGACAAGGACATGGACGAGGTCGCCTCGCAGGGCTGGCTGCGCCGCAGCACCACCGAGGGAGGTGCCGCATGAGCATCGCCGCCGTCGAGGCCCGGATCGCCCAGATCCAGGGCCAGCTGACCCAGCTGCAGCCCGCCGCGCCGATGAACGGCGCCGTCTTCGCCCAGATGATGTCGGGCGCCACCGCTGCCTACGGGTCCGCGACCGCGTCGGCAACCGGCTCGGGCACGGCCTCGGCCGAGGGCGTCATCGCGACGGCGCGGCAGTACGTCGGCATGCCCTACGTCTGGGGCGGCAGCTCGCCGGCCGACGGCGGCATGGACTGCTCCGGGCTCGTGCAGCACGTCTTCGCCCAGCACGGGATCGACCTGCCCCGGGTCTCCAACGACCAGGCCCGCAGCGGCTCCCCGGTCGCCTCGCTCGCCGAGGCCCGGCCCGGTGACCTGGTCGCCTGGGACCGCTCCTCGCGCAACGACGGCGCCGACCACATCGCGATCTACCTCGGTGACGGGATGATCCTCGAGGCACCGCGCACCGGCCTCGACATCCGGGTGATCAGCCTGGAGGCCTCCGGGCACGGCACCCCCGACTTCATCCGCCGGGTGCTGCCCGGCGACGCCCCGGCGGGTGTGGCTCCGGCGGCCCGCGTGGCGTCCACCGGCACCTCGCAGGTCACCGGTGTCCCCTTCGCCGAGCTCTTCAACGCCGCCGGCAGCCGCTACGGCGTGGACCCGGTGCTCCTGGCCGCCATGGCCCGCACCGAGAGCAGCTTCCAGCCCGGCGCGGTCAGCCCCGCCGGCGCCCAGGGCCTCATGCAGCTGATGCCCGGCACCGCCAGGGGACTCGGCGTCGCCGACCCCTTCGACCCCGCCCAGGCCGTCGACGGCGCGGCGCGACTGATGCGCGACCTGATCGACCGGTTCGGCCGGGTCGACCACGCCCTCGCCGGGTACAACGCGGGCCCGGGTGCGGTCCTCAGGTACGACGGCGTGCCGCCGTACGCCGAGACGCAGGGGTACGTCGCGAAGATCCTCGCCCTGGTCGAGGGGGCCTGATGACCATCGCATCCATGCCCTTCGGCGGGCTGACCACGACCGGCGCGACCGGCCGGGCAGGCACGCCCGGCGACACGACCGACCACTCCGATGGCGAGGGGACGACCACCGACTCCTTCGCCGCGCTCGTGGCGGCCGTCCTGGCCGCCGGCGCACCTGCCGCTGAGCCCGCGACCGTGTCGGCGACCCCCACGGCCGATCCCCTCGTGGGCCCGAGCCCGGCTCCGGCCTTGGCGGGGACCGCGGTCGACGCGACCGCCGACACGACCGGCTCCGTGGTCGTCGAGCCGGCGCATCCTTCCGCACCCGCCACCGCGACGCGCCCCGACGAGCCAGCCGAGTCGGCGCGTGCTTCCGCACCTGCCAGCCCCGCGTCTCAGCTGCCGGCACAGCTGCCGGCACAGCTACCGACGGACGCGGCCACGGTGGCCGTCGACCAGGCCCCCGGTGAGCGTCCTGGCCCGGTGGCGACGACTGTCGGCGTACCCGCCGGCGACGCCTCGGTCGTGCCGCCGGTGCCGCCGGTCGTGCTGCCGGTGGTGCTGCCGGTGGTGCTGCCGCCCGCACTCGCCGCCGCACTCACCGGCACCGCCCAGCAGACCGCGACCATCGGCGGTGAGCAGCCAACCGATGCACTCACCCAGACGGTTGACCACGCACCGCTGGACCCCACCGCCACCGGCGCCGCCAGCGGTGAGCAAGCAACCACCCTGACGACCCAGGCGGTTGGCCACACACCGCTCGACCCCACCGCCACCGCCAGCGGTGCGCAGGCAACCACCCTGACGACCGAGACGGTTGAGCACGCACCGCTCCCCCACCCCGCCGTGGACGGTGAGCAGCCAACCCATGCGCAGACCCAGACGGTTGACCACGCACCGCCTGCCCCCACCGCCCCCACCGCCCCCACCGCCGGCGGTGAGCAGGGAACCGACACTGCCCGGCCATCGGTTGACCAGGCACCGCCCGTGCCCGCCGCCGGCACGGACCAGCCCGGGACCGACCACCCCAGGACGGACCAGCCCAGGACGGACCAGCCCCGGACGGACCAGCCCCGGCTGACTCCGGCAGCGGACCCGCAGACCGCGACCTTCGTGCAGGCGGCGAGCACCACCACGACCCCCACGACGGACCGACCCGTCACCCAGGTGACCCAGAGCGCCGCCGCCCAGGTGGTGCCCGAGCTGACCCGCCTGGTGCAGGCCGGGCCCGGCACCCACCGGATGGTGCTGCGCCTGGACCCCGAGCACCTCGGCGACGTCCGGATCACGCTGACCGTCCACCCCGGCGGCGTCCGGGTCCGGATGATGACCGGGTCCGAGGACGCCCGCGCCACCCTCCACGAGGGCCTGCCCGCGCTGCAGCGCGCCCTGGAGTCGATGACCGGTAGACCCGCCGGGGAGACCCAGCTGAGCGTGCTGCACCAGTCGCAGACCACCAGCCAGCAGGCCGGACCCTCGACGTACGACGGTGACAACCCCCCGTCGAGCCACCCCGACGCCGCAACGTCGGACCACCAGACCCCCGGTGAGCGGCCCCAGGCCGAGCACCGGGACGCAGGACGACCCGCAGGGACGCAGGTCGAGACCACTGCCAGGGACGGCAGCCAGGGCGCGGGGACCCCCCGCCCGGCCGACCCGCCCACGTCGGGCGCCTCGCGGCGCCTCGACGTGAGCATGTGAGGAGGGACCCGTGACCATCCCAGCCACCGAGGCTGTGACGGCCAGCGGCATGGCAGGGCTCATGCCCGCCAGCACGACGGCGGCGACCGATGAGAGCAAGGAGATGTTCCTGCAGCTCATGGTCGCGCAGCTGAGGTACCAGGACCCGATGAACCCGGCCGACTCCAGCGAGTTCCTCGCGCAGAACGCCCAGTTCACCGCCCTGGAGAAGATGCAGGAGGTCGCCGACCAGACGGCGATGGTGCTGCAGGCCACCACGGCCTTCGGTGCCAGCTCGCTGGTGGGCCGCGACGTCTCCTACACCCTCTCCGACGGCACCCAGGGCACCGGCGCGGTGCACGGGGTGAGCTTCGGGGCCGCCGGACCGGTGCTCGACGTCGGCGGTGTCGACGTCCCGCTCGCGTCCGTGCTCGCGGTCACCGACGGCTCACGAGCCGGCCAGCCACAGGGCCAGTCCTCCAGCACCCCGTCCGACCCGACCACGTCGGCCGTCTGACAACCGACCCAGCAGTCCACCGGTCTCGACAGACCCTCCAGACAAGGAACTCGTCCCATGCTCCGTTCGCTCTTCGCCGGCATCTCCGGCCTCCGCGTCAACCAGACCATGCTCGACGTCACCGGCAACAACATCGCCAACGCCAACACCACCGGCTTCAAGTCCTCGACCACGGTCTTCCAGGACACCCTCAGCCAGATGATGACCGGCGGCACCGCGGCCAACGCCGAGCGCGGCGGCACCAACCCGGTGCAGGTCGGCCTCGGCGTCCAGATCGCCACGACCTCGACCAACTTCAACCAGGGATCGGCGCAGATGACCGGCCGCTCCACCGACCTGATGCTGCAGGGCGACGGGTTCTTCGTGGTCCAGCGCGGCAACGAGCAGATGTACACCCGGGCCGGCGCCTTCACCTTCGACGAGACCGGCACGCTGGTGACCAACACCGGCGCGCGGGTGCAGGGCTACGGCCTCGACGCGACCGGCGCCCCGGACTACGCCGCCGGGCTCATCGACATCACCCTCGACACGGCCGTGCTGCCCACCCTGACCCCGCCGGTGGTCGCACCGACCGAGCTGACGTCGTACACCTTCGGCTCCGACGGCATGCTGCGCGGTGTCTTCTCCGACGGGATTCAGCGCGACATGGCCCAGCTGGCCAGCGCCGACTTCGCCAACGTGATGGGCCTGGAGAAGATCGGCGAGACCGCCTACCGCGCGTCGGCCAACTCCGGCGCCGTGCAGCTCGGCGTCCCGGGGCAGGGCGGGGCGGGCACCGTCATCGCCGGCGCCCTGGAGATGTCCAACGTCGAGCTCGCCGCCGAGTTCACCAACCTGATCCTCGCCCAGCGCGGCTTCCAGGCCAGCTCGCGGGTGATCACCACCTCCGACCAGGTCCTCGAGGAGCTCGTGAACATCAAGCGCTGACGCACCCCGTCGGACGCTCGGAGAGGCCGTCGGCCCGGACCCCTCAGGTCCCGGTGCCGGCGGCCGATCTGTTTCCTCGACGGCCACGGACGGCCGTCGGGCCAAGCACAAGGATGGTGCCCCCCCATGATTCCCCTGACCCGTCTCTCGGGGTCCGTGTTCGCTCTCAACGCCGACCTCATCGAGCGCATCGACAGCACGCCGGACACGGTGATCACGCTGGTCGACGGCAAGAAGTACGTCGTCGCCGAACCCCTCCGCGAGGTGATGTCCGCGATCCTGGGCCACCGTGCCGAGGTCGTGGCGCTCTCCAGCCACATCCAGGTCGACGACCTGCGGCTGCCGCGCGACCCCCACGACCCGCACGGGACCCACGACGCCCCCGGCCAGCAGGCGCTGGCCTCGCTGCTCGACCTCCACCAGGCACGTCCCGCCCTGAGCGTGGTCGAGCCCGACGAGGCGACCGAGCGCACGGCGACCCTGGCCGAGGAGGCGAGCCCCCGATGAAGGACCTCGCCACCGCGGTGGGCATCTTCGGCGGCTTCGGCGTCGTCATCACCGCCAACATCCTCGAGGGCGGCAACCCGATGTCGATGTTGCTGCTGCCGCCGATGCTGCTGGTCTTCGGCACCTCGATCCTGATCACCATCGCCGGCGGCACGCTGCCCGACGCCAAGGCCGCGGTGAAGGCCCTCGGCCGCGCCTTCGGCGGCAGCTCGACGATCTCCGGCGCCGACGCCGTCCCCCAGATCGTGTCGCTGGCCGACCGCGCCCGCCGCGAGGGGCTGCTGGCCCTGGAGGACATGGTCAAGGACATGGACGACCCGTTCCTGGCCAAGGGCGTCACGCTGGCCATCGACGGCACCGACCCCGAGGAGGTCCGCGACATCCTCGAGGCCGAGGTGGGCGCGAAGAAGCGTGCCGACAAGCAGTCCGCGAAGTTCTACGCCGACGCCGGCGCCTACGCCCCGACCATCGGCATCGTCGGCACGGTGATGGGCCTCGTGCACGTGCTCGAGAACCTCGCCGAGCCCGAGAAGCTCGGTCACCTCATCGCCGCGGCGTTCCTCGCGACCCTGTGGGGCGTC
Organism: Actinomycetota bacterium; assembly: GCA_036341255.1. Lineage (GTDB taxonomy): Bacteria > Actinomycetota > Actinomycetes > Propionibacteriales > Nocardioidaceae > Nocardioides. Next base: position 19,896 of record JAYYWX010000006.1, read on the forward strand.
GCCAGCGCCAACATCATCTTCCTGCCGATCTCCGCCCGTCTCAAGCGCCTCTCCGAGCTCGAGTGCGCGCGGATGGAGCTGGTCGTCGAGGGCATCGCCGCCATCCAGGCCGGCGCCAACCCGCGCGTGATCCAGCAGAAGCTCACCTCGCTGCTCCCCGCGGAGGACCAGCTCCCCGAGGCGGCCTGACATGAGCAGCGGCCACGGCTCGCGGCGCAAGAAGCACGAGGAGCACGAGGAGCACGAGAACCACGAGCGCTGGCTGGTCAGCTACGCCGACATGGTCACGCTGCTCATGGTGCTCTTCGTCGTCATGTTCGCGATGAGCCAGGTGGACGAGAAGAAGTACGCCCAGCTCAAGGAGGGGCTCGCAGCCGGCTTCGGCAGCAGCGACTCCCTCCTGGTGGGGAGCTCCTCGCTCCACGAGCAGCCCGGGTCGGCGCCGGTCGACTCGGTGTCGCCGCAGCTGGCCACCGCCCACCTCGACGCCGGTCAGCGCCAGGCCGTGGCCGACGCCGTCCAGCAGGCCGCTGCGCTGCAGAACCAGCGCTCCTGGGACGAGGCGGCGGCCGAGGCCCAGCGCCTCGAGGCGATCCGCGCCACCCTGACCGACGCCCTGGAGCGCCAGGGCCTCGCGGGCGACGTCACGACGTCGTACGACCACCGCGGCCTGGTGATCAGCCTGGTCTCGCGGCACGTGGTGTTCCAGGCCAACCTGGCCTCGCTCAGCCCGCGCGGACAGCAGGTCGTCGACGCCGTCGCTCCCGTGCTGAAGAGGTTGGAGGACCCGCTCCAGATCGACGGGCACACCAACCAGGTGCCGGTGAAGCCGAAGTACTACGCGACCGACTGGGACCTCTCCGCCGCCCGGGCCGTGACCGTGCTCCGCCGGCTGGAGGAGCAGCACGGCCTGGCGACCGACCGCCTCTCGGTGGCCGGCTACGGCCACACCCGCCCGCTTATCGACCCCGCGAAGCCCGGGTCGCAGGAGGTGAACAAGCGCGTCGACATCGTCGTGCTCACCGACCTGGCCCCCCAGGACGCCGCGCTGCTGCCCGACGCGGCGGCCAAGCAGGAGGCCGACGCCGCGAAGGCGCGGGAGAAGGCGACCGGCGAGGCCCGGACGAAGGCGGAGAAGAGGGCCGCACGCAAGGCGAAGAAGGCCGAGCGGGAGGCCGAACAGGGCGAGACGGACCAGCACGACACCGACTCCCACGACACCGACGGGGCCCAGGCCGCCGCCGGACGCACCGGACCCGACCCGAAGGAGCAGCCATGAGCACCACCGCGACCGCACCCCCGGCGGCCGGCGCCGCCCCCGACGCAGAGGCCAAGGGCGGCAAGAAGAAGCTGATCATCGTCGCGCTCGTCCTGCTGCTCGCCGCCGGCGGCGGCTACTGGTTCTTCCTCAAGCCCGCGGGCGCGGCCCCCGAGCCGCAGCCCGGCGAGGTGCTGGTGCTGGACCCCGTCCAGATCAACCTCGAGGGCGGCCACTACCTGCGCATCGGCATCGCCCTGCAGATGACCGACAGCGTCGCCCACGCCCCCGACGGCAGCAAGGCGCTGGACGCCACAATCGAGCTGTTCTCCGGCCAGGACATGGCCGACCTCGGCAAGGCCAAGGAGCGCCACCACCTCAAGGAGGAGCTGATGGAGCACCTGGACCACGCGTACCACGGCGACGTGATGGGGGTGTACTTCACCGAGTTCGTCACCCAGTAGCAGCGCGACGTACCCGGGACCGGGAAGGACACCGGTCCCCGGGCATAGTCCGAACGGACTATTTCCACGCCTGAGGGCACCGGAGGGACACCTCGTCCCGCCGGTTGCCTCAGGAGAGGCCACGGACGGCCGATCGGCACGGCGTGAGCCTCCCGTCGAGCCTGCCGGCCGCCCCCGGACCGACCTCCGGTGCCCGGTCGCGCCGCCGCGGCGGCGGCGACGTCGTGCCCTACGACTTCCGCCGACCCATCCAGCTCTCCCGCGAGCACCAGCGGATCCTGCAGTTGGGGTTCGACGGCTTCACGCGCCAGGCCACCACCGTGTTCACCAGCGCCCTGCGCTCGGTGTGCTCGGTCTCGATGCGGACCATCGACCAGCGCTCGTACGCCGAGTACGTCGACAGCCTGGACCAGCTCACCTACCTCACCCTCTTCACGACCGAGCCGATGCCCGGGCGGGGGGTGCTGCACCTGCCGCTCAACGCGGTGATGTCGTGCGTGGACCACATGCTCGGCGGCCCCGGCTCGCACACGCAGCCCCACCGCCCCCTCACCGAGATCGAGTCCGGGGTCGTCCGCGGGCTCGTGGAGCGACTGCTGCGCGAGATGCGCTACTCCCTGGCCGCGATCGTGGCCATGGACCCCGAGGTGACCGGTGTCGAGTACAGCCCCCAGTTCGCCCAGGTCGCCGGCCCCGCCGACGTCATGGTCGTGATGGAGATGGAGCTGCGGATCGACGACGTCCCGTTCGGCATGTCGGTGTGCCTGCCCTTCAGCGGCCTGCACCCGCACCTGGCGGCCGCCGCCGCCCCGGCCCCGGTCTCCAACCGCGAGCGAGCCCAGCGCGCCGAGGCCGCGCAGGTGCTCCAGCGCAGCTTCACCGACGTGCCCGTGGACGTCAGCGTGCGCTTCCGCTCGAGCACCGTCGACCCTGCGCTCCTCTCGAGCCTGGGCATCGGTGACGTGCTGCGGCTCGGCCACCCCGCCTCGGCACCCCTGGACATCACCGTCGACGACGAGGCCTTCGCCCACGCCACCCCGGGCACCCAGGGGGAGCGCCTGGCCGCCCTGATCGTGGCCGCCCGGCCGACCTCGCCCGAGGAGCTCGCCGAGCTGACCGGCGACGCCCACCGCGCTACCGCTGCGCCCGCGCCCGCGCACCAGCTCACCGACCTGCCGCCCGACGTGCTCCGGGACCTGCCCCCCGGTCCGTCCACCGGCTTCCCGACCGGCCAGCCCACCGGTCTCGACGACCCGAACCTCACCCTGCAGGAGCTCCGATGACCGCCGCCCCGATCGTCCCCGGCCCGCACGACGCGGTCGCCACGACCGCCGCCGCGGCGCTCGCCGCGATCCTGCCCTCCTCCGAGCAGCTGGAGCCGGGGAACCCGCAGCCGGGCACCGAGCACGTCACCTCGCTGTTCTCGGCGGCGGTCGTCGCCGACCTCGGCGGCGCCATCAGCGGCCGGGTGGGCGTCCTGGTCGCCGACGAGCTCACCTCCGCGCTCTCCTCGAGCCCGATGGGGCAGCTGGACCTCGCCGCCGCCGTGCAGCCGGCCCTCGACGCGGCCGCGGCGGCCCTGGGCGGCTCCGCCCAGCCCGGGCGCACGGTCGACCTCGACGACGTCGTCGCCGACATGGGTGGCGACTTCACCGCCGTCCCGCTGCTGGGCAGCACGATCTTCGCCGCGGTGCTCGTCCCGGACTCCACGCTCAGCCTGGCCGCCTCGAGTACCGCCTCGAGTACCGCCTCGGCCACCACAGTGACCACCGCGCCGACCGCGGCCGCTCCGGCCGCCACCGGCTCGCCGGAGCCGACCGACGCACCCTCGACCCTCGGCGAGGCGCTGGGCTCGGTCGCGCAGCCCACGCTGCCGCCCGTCCCCGGGCCTCCGGTCGAGGGCAACGTGCGCTCGATCGCGACCGGTCGTCGCGGCATCGAGATGCTGCACGGGGTCGAGATGGAGGTCACCGTCGAGCTCGGCCGCACGCGGATGGCGGTGCGCGACCTGCTCGCGCTCACGCCGGGCGCCGTGCTGGCTCTCGACCGGGCCGCCGGCAGCCCTGCTGACCTGCTCGTCAACGGCCGGCTGATCGCCCGGGGCGAGGTGGTGGTCGTCGACGAGGACTTCGGCCTCCGCATCACCGAGATCCTCGACCAGAGCGCCGCGGTCTGAGCCGCGCACGAGGGGGGAGAGAACAATGGGAGAGCTGCTGCTGCGGATGGTCTTCTCGCTGGCGGTCGTCGTCGGCCTGCTGATCCTGATCAGCCGGGTCGCCGCCCGTCGGCTCCACGGTCGGGCCGGGTCCCCGATCGAGGTGCTGCACCGCCAGGCGCTGAGCAAGTCCGCGTCGGTCTCGGTGGTCTCGGTCGCCGGCCGGGTGCTCGTGCTCGGCAGCACCGACCAGCAGGTCAACGTGCTGACCGAGCTGGCACCCGACGCACTGGTCACGGCGGACAGTCACGACGACGAGGCTGAGGACCCGGCTGAGGACCCGGCTGAGGACACGGCTGAGGACCCGGCCGACGAGCAGGAGCCCGCTCTCGACCTCGACGACCTGCTCGAGGCGTCGTACGGGACCGACGCGCTGCCCTCGCTCGAGGCGCTGCTCGCCGAGCCCGACCAGGTGACGCTGGAGGAGCTCTTCGGCCACCGCCCGCCGGCCCACGCCGCCCCGGCCGCGACCCCCGCCGACGCCGCGGCCGCCTACGCCGCACCGGTCGAGCCGGTCGCGCCGCCCGCCCCCGTCGCGGTCCAGGACGAGGAGGACCCCTACCTCCCCGAGGACCCGTCGTACGCCGCTTTCGCCTCGGCCCTGCGCGCACAGCTGGCCACGGGGGCGCACGGCGCGCCCGCTGCCCCGACCGCCCACGCGACCGCCCAGCCGGGCGGCCGCACCGGTCGTCACGCCGCCCCGGCCCCGGCCATGGAGCTGCCCCCGACCGTCACGGGTGGCGCCCGGGTCGCCCGGCCGGCCGAGCCCGCACCCGCCGTGTCCGCCCCCATCCCGGCCCCCATCCCGGCCCCGGTCCCGGCCGCCGCCCCGTCGGTGGCGACCGCACCCGCCGGCCCCTCGGCCGCCGACCTGGCGGCCCTGCGCGCCGCCCTGCTGTCGGCGCAGCTGCAGGCCGGCACCACCGCCGAGGTCCGCACGACCGCCCCGTCCGCGACGCGACCGGCACCCGAGTCGGCCGCCCAGCCCGGCCCCCAGCCCGGCCTCCAGCCCGAGGGCGCGCTGAGCGGATCGGTCCTCTCCCCCTCGACCTGGCGGCAGGCCTACCGCGCGGTGACCCGGCGCGCCTCCTGACGCAGCCGCCCCGCCGGGACCGGGACGACACCGGTCCGCGACCCAGCGCGCCCTGACGCAGCCAGCACGACCCCGACCACCCACCACCGAGGACCCGAGAGCGAGGTGAGCCCGATGACCAGCAGCCACACCCGACCGGACCGGGGTCGCACCGCCTCGACCCTCGGCCGTGTGCTCGCGGTCGCGTTGCTCGCTCCCCTGGCGCTCCTGGTGCTGACCCTCGGGTCCGCCGGTCCGGCCCAGGCGTCGTCCCCCACCGCGATGGCCCAGGTGCAGGCCCAGGTGCAGGCCCAGGTGCAGGCCCAGGTCCAGGCCCAGCCGCAGCCCACGGCGCCCGACGCCGAGGACACCCAGGGCGGCGGCCGCGGGAACCGGGGCGGCCAGGGAGCCGAGCAGCCCGGCGCCGACAGCGTCGTCATCGACGTCGAGGGGCTGACCGACAAGCCGAGCTCCTCGGTCACGCTGCTGCTGACCCTGACCCTGCTCTCGCTGGCCCCGGCGATCCTGCTGACCTGCACCAGCTTCACCAAGATCCTGGTGGTGCTGGGCCTGACCCGTAACGCGCTGGGCCTGCAGCAGACCCCGCCCAACCAGGTGCTGGCCGGGCTGGCGCTGTTCCTCAGCGTCTTCATCATGGCGCCGGTGCTCAGCCAGGTGAACGACGAGGGACTCCAGCCCTACCTCGACGGGCAGAAGAACGCGGCGGCCGCCTACGAGTCGGGGGTGGAGCCGCTGCGGGAGTTCATGCTCGACCAGACCGGCGACGAGGAGCTGGCGCTGCTGACCAACGTCGCGCGCCGCGACCTGCCGGCCAACCGGGCCGAGGTCCCGATGTCGACGCTGGTGCCGGCGTTCATCATCAGCGAGCTGAAGCAGGCCTTCATCATCGGCTTCATCATCTTCATCCCGTTCCTGGTGATCGACATCGTCGTCAGCGGGGCGCTGATGGCGCTGGGCATGATGATGATGCCGCCGGTGATGGTGTCGCTGCCCTTCAAGCTGCTGCTCTTCGTCCTCGTCGACGGGTGGGCGCTGATCATCACGAGTCTGGTCCAGAGCTATGCCTAGCGGCCGTGAGGCCGCCAGCGCCCCCGCCAGACCAGTCACCCAGGCCCGCCGCTCCCCTGCCAGCGCGGCAGCACACCCGGCCCCGGCTCCCCGGAGGACCCCATGAACGACACCACGGTCATCGAGATCGCCACCCTCACCATGGAGGTGGCGCTGAAGCTGTCCGCGCCGATCCTCCTCACGGCGCTGTCGGTCGGCTTCACGGTGTCGCTGTTCCAGTCGATGACGCAGATCCAGGAGTTCACCCTGGCGTTCGTGCCCAAGGTCGTCGCCGTCGGCGCCGCCCTGGTCGCCTCGGGCAACTGGATGCTGCAGACACTCATCAACTTCACCCAGGACCTGTTCGCGATGATCCCCGGCCTGCTGGCCTGACGCGCCCACCCCAGGACCCGACCCGTGTACGTCACCCTCGCCGGCGAGCCGCTGCTGGCCTACCTCCTGGCCTCGGTGCGCATCGTGGCCTGGCTGGTGGTCGTGCCGCCGTTCTCGACGCGGGCGGTGCCGACGATGGTCAAGGTCATCCTCAGTCTCGGCCTGGCGCTGGCTATCGCCCCGTCCCTGGCGCAGGCCGAGGTGCCGACGAGCCTGCCCGGCCTGGTCGTCACGGTGGTCACCCAGGCGGCCACCGGAGCGGCGCTGGGCTTCGTCACCTCGCTGATGTTCGCGGCGGTCGCGGCGGCCGGCAGCCTGGTCGACGTCTTCGGCGGCTTCGCGCTCGCGCAGGGCTTCGACCCGTTGGGCCAGCAGGGCAGCACCGTCTTCGGCACCTTCCACCAGTGGCTGTTCACGATGCTGCTCTTCGCCAGCGGCGGCCACCTGCTGGTGATCGGGGGCCTGCTGCGCACCTTCGACCTGGTGCCGGTCGGCGAGATGCCGCAGGTCGCCGACGGTCCGGGGCTGCTGACCCGGATCTTCACCCTCTTCGTCGTCATCTCGGTGCAGGTGGCGCTGCCGATGATCGCGGTCCTCTTCGTCTCCGACCTCGGGCTGGCGCTGATGACCAAGGTCGCCCCGCAGCTCAACGCCCTGAACGTCATGTTCCCGGCCAAGATCGGGATGACCCTGGTCCTGGTGGGCCTGAGCTTCCCGGTGCTCACGACCGTCGTCGAGCGGGTCGTCGACCACGCGATGCGGGCGATGGCCGCCCTGATGGGCGGCTGAGGCAGGTGACCACCCGTGGCCGGTGAGAAGACCGAGAAGGCGACACCGAAGAAGCGCAAGGAGTCGCGCAAGGAGGGACAGGTCGCCCGCACCGCCGAGCTCGGTGGCTGGATCAGCCTGTTCCTGGTCACCCTGGCCCTGCCGCCGGCGCTGCGCTACCAGGCCGACTCCATCACCGGGCTCATGACCAGGTGCCTGCGGGCGCTGGAGGACCCCAGCGTCGAGGTCGCCTCGGCGCTGTTCCGCGACGCCGGGATGTCGGCGTTCCTGACCCTGGTGGTCCTCGGCAGCACGGTGCTGATCCTCAGCACGGCGATCACGCTGGCCCAGGGCGGCCTCTACGTCGCCTCGAAGATGATGAAGCCCGACCTCGGCAAGCTCAGCCTGCTCAAGGGCGCCAAGCGGATGTTCGGTCCGCAGGCCTGGTGGGAGCTGGCCAAGATGCTCATCAAGACCGTGCTGGTGACCGGGCTGGTCTACCAGACCGTCTCCACCCTGATCCCGATGATCGGCGGGCTCGTGCCGCTGACCGCGGCGATCTCGGTGGGCAGCGACCACGCCTTCGCGATGCTGCGCAACGTCGCGCTGGCCGGCGTGGCGATGGGTGCCCTGGACTACCTCATGGCGCGACGGCGCATCACCAAGGCGACGAACATGACCAAGCAGGAGGTCAAGGACGAGCACAAGCAGGCCGAGGGCGACCCGATGCTCAAGGGCCAGATCCGCTCGCGCCAGCTGGCCAACGCGCGCAACCGGATGATCGCCGACGTGATGGAGTCCGACGTCGTGCTGGTCAACCCCACGCACGTCGCGGTCGCCCTGCGCTACCAGCCCGAGCGCGGCGCCCCGGTCGTCGTGGCGCGCGGGGCCGGCGTGGTGGCGGCGCGGATCCGCGAGGTGGCCACCGACGCCGGCGTACCCCTGGTCCAGGACGTGCCGCTGGCCCGCGCCCTCTACCGCTCCACCGAGGTCGGGATGGAGATCCCGACCGAGCTGTTCGCCGCGGTGGCGCACGTGCTCGCGTTCGTCATCAGCCGCCGTCAGCGCGGGTCGTACGCCGGGACCCACCGCTCCCCGCGCGGCGAGGCCGCCCTGCCGGACGTGCCGCACGCCGGGGCACGGCGCCGCCGGACCCCGACGGCCGCCTCCGCGAACCCCTCAGGTGCGTTGCCGGCAGGTCGATAGGACCCTCGACGCCAGGAGGGCGTCGCTGCAGCCAGGACGGCTGGTCGAGTGAGCTCCACGACCCCGGAAGGCCCGCATGTCCCTCCAGCGCCTGACCCAGATCGGCGTCCCGATCGGGATCGTCATGATCGTCGTGATGCTCGTCGTCCCGCTGCCCGCGGTGGTCCTCGACATGCTGATCGCGGCCAACATCGCCGGCGCGCTGCTGGTGCTGCTGACCGCGATGTCGGTGGAGCGCCCCCTGGACTTCGCAGCCTTCCCCGCGGTGCTGCTGGTGATGACACTCTTCCGGCTGGCCCTGAACGTCAGCGCGACCCGGCTGGTGCTGCTCGACGGCTACGCCGGAAAGGTCATCGAGACCTTCGGGCACTTCGTCGTCGGCGGCTCGCTGATCGTCGGCCTGATCATCTTCGTGATCCTGCTGATCATCCAGTTCGTCGTCATCACCAAGGGCGCCGAGCGCGTGGCCGAGGTCGGGGCGCGCTTCACCCTCGACGCGATGCCCGGCAAGCAGATGGCCATCGACGCCGACCTCAACTCCGGGCTCATCGACGAGGACGAGGCCCGTCGCCGTCGCCAGGAGGTGCACGCCGAGGCCGACTTCTACGGCGCGATGGACGGTGCCTCGAAGTTCGTCAAGGGTGACGCGATCGCCGCCATCCTCATCACCGTCGTCAACCTGATCGGCGGCATGGCCATCGGGCTGGCCCAGCTCGGGATGTCTCCCGGTGACGCGGTCTCCACCTACTCGCTGCTGACGGTCGGCGACGGCCTGGTCAGCCAGATCCCGGCCCTGCTGCTCTCGGTCGCCACCGGCCTGGTGGTCACCCGCAGCGCCGCGGAGTCCGACATGGGCTCCGACATCGTCAAGCAGATCACCGGCAACAAGAACGCCCTCCAGATCGCCGGCTTCGGCGCGATGGCGCTGTGCCTGATCCCCGGGCTGCCGAAGATCCCCTTCCTGGTCGTCGGCGGTGTGATGCTGCTGCTCTCGGCCCGCGCCGGCCGCGAGGAGCCCGCCGCCGTCGAGGCAACCGAGGCGGTCGCCGAGCTCCCCGCCGCCGACCACCCCGAGCAGCTGGCCGAGGAGATCCAGGTGGACCCGCTGGGCCTGGAGCTGTCCGCGGACATGATCGACCTGGTCGACCAGGCCCACGGCGGCGACCTGCTGCAGCGGGTCAAGGCGCTGCGCCGAAAGATCGCCGGCGACCTCGGCGTCGTCGTGCCGCTGGTCCGCACGCGCGACAACCTCGAGCTGCCCAGCCGCACCTACGCCATCAAGCTCTTCGACATCGAGGTCGCCCGCGGCGAGGCGCCCCCGGGCACCATCCTCGCGATCGGCGACTTCCTCGGCTCGCTGCCCGGCGAGGCCACCAAGGAGCCGGTCTTCGGCCTCGAGGCCAAGTGGATCCCCGCCGAGCTGCGCGCCCAGGCCGAGCTGTCCGGCGCGACCGTCGTGGAGCGCTCCGCGGTCATCACCACCCACCTCTCCCAGGTCGTCACCACCTACGCCGCCCGGCTGCTGGGCCGCGAGGACGTCCGCCTGCTCACCGACGTCGTCAAGCGCACCCACCCCAACGTGGTCGACGAGCTCACGCCCGCGCTGCTCTCGCTCGGCGAGGTCCAGCGGGTGCTGCAGCAGCTGCTCGAGGACGGCATCGCGATCCGCGACCTGGTCCGGATCTACGAGGCGTTGTCGCTGAAGGCCGCCCAGACCAAGGACGTCGACGCCCTCGTCGACGCCGCGCGCACCGCCCTCGGCCCGGCCGTGGTGGCGCCGTACGTCGCCGGCGGGACCGTGCACGTGCTCAGCTTCGACCCGGTCTTCGAGCAGCGGCTCCTGGAGTCGCTGCGCCACGGGGAGCAGGGCGCCACCCTGGTGCTCGACCCGGTGACCGCGCAGACCATCATCGGCGGGCTCGCCCAGCACCTGGTGCAGGCCGAGAACCACAACATCCGCCCCGTGCTGGTGTGCGCGCCGCAGCTGCGTGCCGCCGTGCGCCGGCTGGTCCGCCCGGCCATCGACCGGCTCGCCGTGCTGGCCTACCCCGAGCTGTCCGGCACCGCCCAGGTGCGGTCGGTCGGCGTCGTCGGCGGCGAGCGGAACTCCGTGCTGGTCGGCGAGCAAGCGGCCGCAGCCCCCTCCTCCGCACCCGCACCCGTGTCCAGTGTCGCGATGGGAGCCTGACCATGAATCTGCTGTCCCCGCTCGTCCTCGGCGCCGCCGGCGTCTGTGCCTCCCCAGCGCTCTACCAGGCACTCACCGGGGGGATGCCGATGGAGGTGGCGATGAGTCGCTACCTGGTCGCGCTCGGGATCTGCTGGGTCGCGCTCTCGGTCGTGGCGGCGATGATCGGCGAACCGCCGGCACCCCTGCGCCAGGCCGGTGACCGCGGTGTGGATCGCGGCGAGGACCCGACCCTGGACATGGAGCGACCCCCAGGCGTGCCCGCCGAGCAGTGAGACTGCCCTGAGGGGCGGGTCCGGCGGACGGATCCGGACCACCTGGGGGTCGGGTGGCTGCCGGGTATTGCCGGCAGCGACGTCCTACGAGGGAGCGCTGCTAGCGAGCAGCCACCTCACGCGTCCGTAGAGAAATCATGTCTCGGACCACCTCCTTTCCCGTGTCCCTCCACGGTAGGTCGGCGCCCCGCGACGCACAACGGACTTTTCTCGCCCACTCCCACTGCCACCCGCCGAACCGGCGTATCAATACGCCGGCTCGACCTGCCCCGCGGCGCGCCGGCACGAGCAAGGGGCCGGTGGCCCGTCCCCACGGACGGCCACCGGCCCCTGAGCATCTCGCGTCGTGCGTGTCGGCTCAGCCCTGGTCGGACAGGATGCCGAGCACCTCCTCGACCGAGCCGGCGACGCGCAGCCGGTCGACCTGGTCGGTGTCGGAGAAGACCCCCGCCAGCTGCGAGAGCAGCGTGAGGTGGTCGTCCCCGGCACCGGCGATGCCGACGACGAACTCCGCCGGCTGCCCCTTCCAGTCGATCGGGTCGGCGTAGCGGATGAAGCACATGGCACTGCGTGCGATCTCCGACTTCGCCTCGTTGGTGCCGTGCGGGATCGCCAGCCCGTTGCCCATGTACGTCGAGACCGAGGTCTCGCGCTCGTGCATCGCGGAAACGTAGGCCCGGCTCACCGCCCCGGCGGCGACCAGCAGGGCACCGGCCTCGTCGATGGCGGCGTCGCGGGTGGTCGCGCTGCCCTGCAGGACCACCGAACCGGCGTCGAGGACCTCAGCCACGCGAGGCACCCACCATCTGCACGATCTCGTCGTAGCGCGGGCTGGCCATGAAGTTGTCCACGGCCACCAGGGTGGCCGATGGCGTGCGCTGCGACGCGCGATCGGCGAGGTCCTGGTGGCAGACGATGACGTCGTACTCGTCCGTGAGGTTGCCGATGGCCTGGTTGACCACCGTGACGTCGGAGTAGCCCGCCGCCTCGATCTTCTTGCGCAGCACCGAGGCACCCATCGCCGAGGACCCCATGCCGGCGTCGCAGGCGAAGACGATGCGGTGGATGGGGCGGGTCATCACGGCCGCACCGCCGGTCAGCACCGAGGCGACCGAGGAGCTCTTGCCCTTGAGGCTCTCCATGTGGGCGGTCGCACCGACCAGCTCGTCGTCGGCCTCCTCGGTCTTGTCCATCTTCAGCAGGATCGCGGCCACGGCGAACGTGGCGGCCGCGCCGGCGAGGACCGAGAGCGTCACCCCGAGCACGCTGTCACCCGGGGTCTGGGCGTAGACGGCCAGGATCGAGCCGGGCGCCGCCGGTGCCCGCAGTCCGGAGCTGAAGATGACGTTGACGAGGATCTGGGTGAAGCCGCCGGCGATCATCGCGAGGATCAGCTTGGGCTTCATCAGGACGTACGGGAAGTAGATCTCGTGGATACCGCCGACGAAGTGGATCAGCAGCGCGCCGGGGGCCGAGGCCTTGGCCAGGCCCTTGCCGAACATCATGTAGGCCAGCAGCAGGCCGGCACCGGCGGCCGGGTTGGCCTCCAGCAGGAACAGCACCGACTTGCCGGACTCGGCGGCCTCGGTCGTGCCCAGCGGCGTGAGGACGCCGTGGTTGAGCGCGTTGTTGAGGAACAGCACCTTGGCGGGCTCGATGATCACCGAGGTGAAGGGCAGCAGGCTGTTGTCGACCAGGATGTCGACGCCCTCGCCGAGGCGGTCGGCGATCCAGGTGACCACCGGGCTCATCACGACGAACCCGAGGATCGTCAGGACCATGCCCCAGATGCCCGCGGCGAAGTTGTTGACGAGCATCTCGAAGCCCGGCTTGATCTTGCCGTCCCACAGCGAGTCGACCTTGCGCATCGACCAGCCGCCGAGCGGGCCCATGATCATCGCGCCCATGAACATCGGGATGTCGGTGCCGACGATGACGCCCATGGTGGCGATGGCGCCGACGACACCGCCGCGGGTGCTGTTGTCGCCGTACCCCATCCGGCCGCCGGTGTAGCCGATGAGCAGCGGCAGCAGGAAGATGATCATCGGGCCGACGATGCCGCCGCCGGCGAAGTCGCCCCAGCCACCGAACTTCGCGACCCAGCTGTCGGGCGAGTCACCGATGCCGAGGTAGCGCGGCAGCCAGCCGACCTCGATGAACATCGCGGTGATCAGTCCCCACGCGATGAACGCACCGATGTTGGGCATGACCATGTTGGACAAGAAGGTGCCGAACTGCTGCACCCGGACGCGTGCGCCCACGCCGGGCGCTGCGGAGGTGGTGGTGGCCATCTCAGTTCCTCTCGACGGGCAGTGGGGTGACGTGGGTCACCCCGGTTGCTCCTCATCATGCCCACGTTCGGGCATGTTGCCAAGCATTCGGGCAGAAATAGATGCCCGAAGATGTGGCATTTCTGTGGTTCGGTCACTAGCGTCGGCACTGGACCACCGCCGCGCGACTGCCCGGCGCCGCTTGTGAGAGAGGACCCACGCACCATGAAGGCACTGCGCTTCTACGCCCCCGAGGACGTCCGCCTCGTCGACGTCCCCGAGCCCGAGTGCGGGCCCCGCGAGGTCAAGATCAAGGTGCGCAACTGCTCCACCTGCGGCACCGACGTGAAGATCAAGAAGAACGGCCACGTCAACATCACCGGCGAGACCACGCTCGGCCACGAGGTCGCGGGCGAGGTCGTCGAGGTGGGCGCCGAGGCGCTGGGTGGCTTCACCGTCGGCGACCGGGTCCAGTGCATCGCCGCCGTGCCGTGCGGCGAGTGCCACGAGTGCCGGAAGGGCTGGATGGAGGTCTGCCAGAACCAGACCTCCGTGGGCTACCAGTACGACGGTGGGTTCGCCGAGTACATGATCGTGCCAGAGCAGGTGCTCAAGGTCGACGGCCTCAACCGCATCCCCGACAACGTCGGGTTCGACGAGGCCAGCGCGGCCGAGCCGTTCGCGTGCGCCATCAACGCCCAGGAGCAGCTCGGCATCGAGGAGGGCGACTTCGTGGTCGTCTTCGGCGCCGGCCCGATCGGCTGCATGCACATCCGCATCGCCCGCGGCGTGCACAAGGTCGGCACCGTCGTGCTGGTCGACATCAACGACGAGCGACTGAAGATGTCGGCCGACGCCGTGCGGCCCGACCACGTCATCAACGCAGCCGACGAGGACGTCGTCGCCCGGGTGATGGAGCTGACCGACGGTCGGGGCGCCGACGTCGTCATCACCGCCACCCCGGCCAACGTGACCCAGGAGCAGGCCATCTCCATGGCCGCCCGTCAGGGCCGGATCTCCTTCTTCGGCGGCCTGCCGAAGAACGACCCGTTCATCAAGGCCGACTCCAACCTCATCCACTACCGCCAGCTGCACGTGCACGGCGCCAACGGCTCCTCGCCCGATCACAACAAGCGGGCCCTGGAGTACATCTCCACCGGCCAGGTGCCGGTCAAGGACCTCATCACCCGCCGCGTGCCGCTCGACGACGTGATGAGCGTCTTCGACATCGTCGCCAACGGCGAGGCCATCAAGGTCACCGTCGAGCCCTGAGAGCGGAGCTCTCAGGGCTCTGGACGGGGAGGTCGAGCGAGCCCCGCGCCTGAGGGACGAAGGCGCGACGGGCGGGTCGAGACCCAGCCGAACCACTGAGGCAGTCGCGACGACCAGCCCCAGATCAGCCACCAGACCAACCCCAAGCAGCACACGAGCCCGGACGGGTCCTCCGTCCGGGCTCGCGTGGTCTCCGGGGGGCGACACCGGACCGGCCGGGACGCCCGGGCCCTCAGTCGAGCAGCCGGCGTACGGCGTCGCGCGCGGCCAGGGGGTCGGAGGCCTCGAGGACCGCCTCCGCGGCGCGACGGCAGGTGTCCAGGTCGACCGATGCCAGCTGCGCGCCCACGGCGCGCACGGCTGCACCGGCCATCGACAGCGACGTGATGCCCATGCCGGTCAGTGCCACCGCCAGCAGCGGGTCGGCCGCGGCCTCCCCGCAGATGCCGACCGGCTTGCCGGCCCGCCTGCCCGCCTCGGCGGTACGGGCGACGAGGTGCAGCACGGCCGGCTGCCAGGGGTCGGTGAGGTGCGCGAGGTCGGTGGCGAGCCGGTCGGCCGCCATGACGTACTGGGTCAGGTCGTTGGTGCCGATGGACAGGAAGTCGACGACGTCGAGGAACCGGTCGGCCAGCAGCGCCACGCTGGGGACCTCCACCATGACCCCGGCCCTGAGGCCGCGCTCGCGCACCTGGGAGCAGAAGTCCTCGGCCTCGGCGAGCGTGGCGACCATCGGGGCCATCACCCAGGTCTCTGCCCCCGTACGGCGCGCCGCCTCGGCGATGCCATCGAGCTGGCGGTGCAGGAGGCCGGGGTTCCCGAGCGCGAGGCGCAGCCCACGGACGCCGAGGGCCGGGTTCTCCTCGTCCTCCAGGGTCGCGAAGGCCACCGGCTTGTCGGACCCGGCGTCGAGGGTGCGGACCACGACGTGCCCGGAGCCCGCGAAGGGCTCCAGCACCTGCGCGTAGATGTCGGCCTGCTCCTCGGCCGAGGGCTCCACGGAACGGTCGAGGAAGCACAGCTCGGTGCGGAACAGCCCCACCCCCTGGACCGGGGACTCGGCGGCCGAGCGGGCCGAGGGCCCGTCGGCGACGTTGGCCAGCAGCTTCACCGCCACCCCGTCGCGCGTCTGCCCCGGTCCGGTCCAGCCGGCGACCCTGGCCTGCTGCTCGCGGTCGACCTCGACCGCGTGGGCGGCCTCCTCGGGATCCACCCCGGTGGCGACGGTCCCGCGAGCACCGTCGACCAGCACCGTCGTGCCGGCCGCGAGGTCCGTGACGCCGGCGCAGCCGACGACGCAGGGCAGCCCGAGCTGGCGGGCGATGATCGCGGTGTGGCTGGTCGGTCCGCCCCGCTCGGTGACCAGGGCGACCACGACCGAGGGGTCCAGTGAAGCGGTGTCGGCGGGCGCGAGGTCGACCGCGACGAGGACCGAGGGCTCCTCGGGCAGCACGACGCCGGGCTCCGGCTCCCCGACCACCCGGGCGACGACGCGGCGCTCGATGTCGAGCAGGTCCGTGGCGCGCTCGGCCATCAGGCCGCCCATCGCCGCGAAGACCTCGACGAACTGGGCGACCGCTCCACGTACGGCTGCGGGCAACGGCTCGCCCGACGTCAGCCGCTGGCCGACCGCCTGCTTGAGACCGGGGTCGCGGGTCAGCCCCGCGCTCGCGGTCAGCACCTCAGCGGCGGCCCCGGTCGCACGCTCGGCCTTGGCCACGAACCCGCGGGCGACGGCCTCGGCCGCCTCCCCGTACGCCGCCAGCGCCGCCTCCGCGTCGAGCCCGCCGTCACCGAACGCGAGGACGGCCTCCTCGGAGACCTCCGTGCGGACCGGCAGCACCGGCCCGTGAGCGAGCCCGGAGACGACGGGCGTGCCGCGCAGCTCTCGCACTGGATCAGGGCCCGAGGGGGTGGCGGACCCGGTGGCGGACGAGGGAGCGGCGGACGTGACCATGCCCACAGTGAAAGCCAGGAACCGGTTGACAGTCAACAGATTCGGGACTAAAACAACATATACACAGATTTCTGGCGATCAGCCCCTCGGGGCGGACGAGGAGTGCGATGTACGCCGCGGAGCGCCACCAGGCGATCGCCGACCTGGTGAACAAGCGCAACAGGGTCAGTGTGACCGAGCTGGCCGCGCACTTCGACGTCACGACCGAGACGGTGCGTCGCGACCTGTCGACGCTCGAGCGGCTGAGCCTCGTCCGCCGCGTGCACGGGGGCGCCGTCTCCGTCGGGAGCCTGACCGTTCTGGAGGCGAAGCTGCCCGAGCGAGGCCGTGAGCACGCCGACGAGAAGGACGCCATCGCGCGCGCAGCCCTGGACCTGCTCCCCGCGGAGGGCGGCACCCTCGTGCTCGACGCGGGCACCACCACCGTGCGACTGGCCGAGCTCCTACCCACGGACCGGCGCTGGACCGTCCTCACCAACGCGGTGCCCATCGCGGCCCTGTTGGCGCCCGCCACCCACGTGGAGCTGCAGCTCCTCCCCGGACGGGTGCGCACCACCACGCAGGCCGCGGTCGGCCACGCCACCGTCGAGGCGCTCGGCCACTTCCGCGCGGACCTCGCCTTCGTCGGGACCAACGGCCTGACCGTGAGCCATGGCTTCTCCACGCCGGATCCCGAGGAGGCGGCCACGAAGCACGCCATGGTGGCCGCGGCCCAGCGGGTCGTCGCCCTGGCCGACTCCTCGAAGATCGGGCAGGAGCGCACCGTTCGCTTCGCGCGCGTCGACGAGGTGGACGTCCTGGTCACCGACCCGGCCATCGACCCCGCCGACCTCCAGCAGCTCGAGACCGCCGGCCTCGAGATCCTTCGGGCGTCCTGAGATGACCGCCTCCGGGGCGCTGGTCACCGTCACCGCCAACCCCAGCATCGATCGCACGCTGGTGCTGCCCGGGCAGCTGGACCGCGGTGGCGTGCATCGCGTCGAGCGCACCACCTCCCAGGCGGGCGGGAAGGGGGTCAACATCTCCCGCGCCGCGGTCGCGGCGGGCGTGCCCACCCTCGCGGTCCTGCCCGCGCGCGAGGACGACCCCTTCGTCGAGGAGGTCGCGCGCGCCGGCATCCCCTGCCACCCGTGCCGGTCCGCCGGCAGCATCCGGGTCAACCTCACGATCACCGAGCCCGACGGCACCACCACCAAGCTCAACTCCCCCGGTGCCCTGAGCGACGACACCCAGATGGCGGAGCTCGCCGACGCGGTCGTCCGCGAGGCGCGCGACGCCTCCTGGGTCGTCCTGGCCGGCTCGCTGCCGCCCGGCGCGGCCGACTCGTTCTACGCCGACCTACTCGCCCGTCTGCACGGCCTGGCGCCGGTCGCGGTCGACACCAGCGACGCCCCCCTGACCGCCCTGGTCGCCGGGCTGGGCCACTGCGCGCCCCAGCTGATGAAGCCCAACGCCGAGGAGCTGGCCAGCATCACCGGCGGCGACGCCCTGGCGCTCGAGGCCGACCCCGCCCTGGTGGCCCGGCACGCCGCCGAGCTCGTCGACCGGGGCGTCGCCCACGTGCTGGTCACCCTCGGCGCCGCGGGAGCGGTCCTCGTCGACCGCACCGGCGCCTGGCACGCATCCCCCGCACCGACCACCGTGCTGAGCACCGTGGGCGCCGGCGACTCCAGCCTCTTCGGCTTCCTGCTCGGAGAGATCCGCGGTGAGCACCGGGCCGATCGCCTGGCCCTCGCCGTGGCCTACGGCAGCGCCGCCGCCGCCCTGCCCGGCACCGGCATCCCCCGTCCTGCCGACGTCGACGTCTCCCGCGTCGAGGTCCGTGCGCTCGCCACCACCTGACCCGCCCCACCCGACCCGGCCGGTCCACCCGGCCCGCACCAGAGGAGCACCCATGCCCAGCACGTCCGTCACCGTCGGCTCGTCCGTCGGCCTGCATGCCCGTCCCGCCGCCCTCATCGCCGAGGCCGCAGGCGGGCTCGGCAGCACCGTCACCATCAACGGCGTCGACGCCGCCTCGTCGCTGATGATCATGACCCTCGGCGCGAAGTGCGGGGACACCGTCGAGGTCGCCGGCGACGACCAGGCAGCGGTCGAGGCCATCGCCGCCCTCGTCGCCCAGGACCTCGACGCCGCCTGAGCAGGCCTCGCCTCCACAGGTTGCCGAACCTATCGTTTGTCGATAGATTCCTCTCGACTGACGAGAGGAACTGTCATGCATGCGCACACTGTCACCGCCACCCGCATCATCCTCGCCCTAGGCATCGCCGGCTCGCTGTTCGTCCAAGCCGTGCTGGTCCCCCTGATCTACCTGGACCTGGAGGGCGCGCCGGCACCCGTCCGCCTCCAGGTGGTCACGATCATCGCCCTGGGCATCGTCGCCATCCAGGTGGTGATGGTGTGCACGTGGCGACTGCTCACGCTGGTCGGTCGCGACGAGGTCTTCTCGCCGCTCTCCTTCCGCTACGTCGACGTGATCAGCGCGGCGGTGGCGACCGGCGCGCTGCTGCTGTTCTGGCTGGGCGCGGTCGCCGCGCCCGGCGACGAGGTCGCCCCGGGCATGGTGCTGCTCATCGGTGGCGCGGGCGGACTGGCCCTCGGCGCCGCCCTCGTGGTCCGTGTCATGCGCGCCCTGCTCCGGCAGGCGGTCGAGATGCGAGCCGAGCTGGCGGAGGTCATCTGATGCCCATCGTCGTCGACATCGACGTCATGCTCGCCCGCCGCAAGATGTCGGTGGGGGCGCTGGCCGAGGCCGTCGGCATCAGTCCCGCGAACCTGGCCGTGCTCAAGAACGGTCGGGCGAAGGCCGTGCGGTTCTCCACGCTCGAGGCACTCTGCGAAGCCCTCGACTGCCAACCCGGGGACCTGCTGCGTCACGAGTCCTGATGTCCCACCCGCCGAACCGGCGTATCAATACGCCGGCTCGGCGTGGAGTGGGGGTCAGGCGTCGGCCGCGGCGGTGAACTGGGAGCGGTAGAGCGCGGCGTACGCGCCGTCGGAGGCGAGCAGCGAGGCGTGCGTGCCCTGCTCGACGATCGCACCGTCCTCCATCACCAGGATCAGGTCGGCGTCACGGATCGTGGAGAGCCGGTGCGCGATGACGAACGACGTCCGGTCGGTGCGCAGCGCCGCCATCGCGTGCTGCAGCAGCAGCTCGGTGCGGGTGTCGACGCTGGAGGTCGCCTCGTCGAGGATCAGCAGCGCCGGGTCGGTGAGGAACGCCCGCGCGATCGTCAGCAGCTGACGCTCCCCCGCCGAGAGGTTCGCGCCGTCCTCGTCGACGACCGTGTCGTAGCCGTCGGGCAGCGAGTGGACGAAGCGGTCGACGTACGTCGCACGCGCGGCCTCCAGGACCTGCTCCTCGGTCGCGTCGGGGCGGCCGTAGGCGATGTTGTCGCGGATCGTGCCCTCGAAGAGCCAGGTGTCCTGCAGGACCATCCCGACCTGCGCACGCAGCTCCTGCCGCGTCATCGTGGACGTGTCCACGCCGTCGAGCAGGATGCGGCCGGCGTCGACGTCGTAGAAGCGCATCACCAGGTTGACCAGCGTGGTCTTGCCGGCGCCGGTCGGCCCGACGATGGCCACGGTCTGTCCCGGGCTGGCGACCAGCGACAGGTCCTCGATCAGCGGACGCGTCGGGTCGTAGGCGAACGACACGTGCTCGAAGGCCACCTCGCCCCTCGTCGTCCGGGACGTCCCCGACCCGACCGGCGCCTCGGCCACCGGTTCCTCGTCGGCGTCGAGCAGCTCGAAGACCCGCTCGGCCGAGGCGACACCCGACTGCAGCAGGTTGGCCATCGACGCGACGGTGGTCAGCGGCTGGGTGAACTGGCGGGTGTACTGCACGAAGGCCTGCACCTCCCCGAGGGTCACCGCCCCCGAGGAGATCCGCAGGGCACCCACGACCGCGACCACGACGTAGTTGAGGTTGCCGATGAACATCATCGTCGGCATCACCAGGCCGCTGATGAACTGCGCCCTGAACGACACGTCGTAGAGGGCGTCGTTGTGCTCGGCGAAGGTGCGCTCCACCTCGTCGGTGCGGCCGTAGACCTTCACCAGCGCATGACCGGAGAAGGCCTCCTCGATGTGGGCGTTGAGCCGACCGGTCGTGCGCCACTGCGCGACGAACTGCCCCTGGGACCGCTTCATGATCGCGCGGGTCGCGGCGAGCGACACCGGGACGCTGAGCAGCGCGACCAGGGCCAGCAGCGGGCTGATCCAGATCATCATCGCCAGCACCGCGACCACGGTGAGCAGCGACTGGAGCAGCTGGCTCATCGTCTGCTGCAGGGTCTGGCTGATGTTGTCGATGTCGTTGGTGACCCGGCTCAGCAGCTCCCCGCGCGGGGAGCGGTCGAAGTAGCCCAGCGGCAGCCGGTGGATCTTGTCCTCGACGTCGGAGCGCATCCGGCGCACGGTGCGCTGGACGACGCCGTTGAGCACGAAGCCGGCCAGCCACGACAGGGCCGACGCCGCGGCGTACACCGCGAGCACCAGCAGCAGCCACTCGCCGACCGCGCTGAAGTCGACGCCCTGGCCGGGCACGACGCCCTGGCCCTGGACGGCCTCGGGGAGCTGGTCGTCGGGCGTCCCGACCGGGGTGCGGGAGCCGACGAAGCCGCGGAAGACCAGGTCGGTGGCGTGGCCCAGCAGCCGGGGCCCGATCGACATCAGCAGCACCGAGACGACCACGAGGGCCACCACGAGCGAGGCCAGCGCCCGCTCGGGTCGCATCCGGCCGACCAGTCGTCGGGCCGAGGGCCCGAAGCTCATCGCCTTCTGCCCGACCATCCCGCCGCCCATCGGGCCGCGGCCGGGACCGCCGGCGGGCGCCTCGATCCGCTCGGTGGCGGCGAACCCCTGCTTGCCGGGCGTCGTGGGGGTGCTCATGCCGCCTCCTCCGCGGAGAGCTGCGATTCCACGATCTCCTGGTACGTCGGACAGTCGGTCAGCAGCTCGTCGTGGCTGCCCCGGCCGACGACCCAGCCGTCCTCGAGGACCACGATCACGTCGGCATCACGGATCGTGGAGACCCGCTGGGCCACCACGACGACCGTGGCCTCGGTCGTGACCGGCCGCAGCGCGGCCCGCAGCCTGGCGTCGGTGGTGAGGTCCAGCGCCGAGAAGGAGTCGTCGAAGAGGTAGATCGCCGGGCGCCGCACCACCGCGCGGGCGATGGCGAGCCGCTGGCGCTGACCACCGGAGAAGTTGGTGCCGCCCTGCGCGACCGGGGAGTCGAGGCCCTCAGGAAGCGCGGTCACGAAGTCGCGCGCCTGCGCCACCTCCAGCGCGTCCCACATCTGCTCCTCGGTGGCGTCGGGCAGACCGTGGGCGAGGTTGCTGCGGATCGTGCCGCTGAAGAGGTAGGCCTTCTGCGGCACCACCCCCAGCTCGGCCCACAGCACCTCCGGGTCCAGGTCACGCACGTCGACGCCGGCCACACGGACCGTCCCGGCGGTGGCGTCGAAGAGCCGGGGCACGAGGTTGACCAGCGTCGACTTGCCGGCGCCGGTGGATCCGATGACGGCCACCACCTGACCCGGGCGGGCGACGAACGAGCAGTCGCTGAGCACCGGCGCCTCGGCGCCGGGGTAGGCGAACGTCACGGCCTCCAGGTCGAGGTGGCCGCGGCGCGTCGGGTCGAGGGGGCGCGGGTCGGCGCTGCGGCGTACGGAGGTCTCGGTGGTGAGGACCTCGGAGATCCGCTCCGCGCAGACCGCCGAGCGCGGCACCTGCATGAGCATGAAGGTCGCCATCATCACCGACATCAGGATCTGCATGAGGTAG
Organism: Actinomycetota bacterium; assembly: GCA_036341255.1. Taxonomy (GTDB): domain Bacteria; phylum Actinomycetota; class Actinomycetes; order Propionibacteriales; family Nocardioidaceae; genus Nocardioides. The sequence goes on from JAYYWX010000006.1 coordinate 42,092, forward strand.
GAGAGGAACGCGGTGAGCGCGCCCACCTCCATCTGGCCGGCGTCGACACGCTGCCCGCCGAACCACACCACCCCGACGCTGGAGACGTTCACGACCAGCATCGCCAGCGGGAACATCGTCGCCATCCAGCGCCCGGCACGGACCGCCACGTCGGTGAGGTCCTCGTTGGCGACCGCGAACCGCTCGGTCTCGTGGCGTTCGCGGACGAAGGCACGCACGACGCGGATGCCGGCGATCTGCTCACGCAGCACCCGGTTGACCTCGTCGATGCGCGACTGCATCGCCCGGAAGCTCGGCACCATCCGCGAGATCACGAAGCCGACCGAGAGGAACAGCGCCGGCACGACGACAGCGAGGATCCAGCCGAGCCCGAGGTCCTCGCGCAGCGCCATCAGCACGCCGCCGACCATCATGATCGGGCTCGAGACCGCGATCAGGCAGGTCATCACCACCAGCATCTGGACCTGCTGGACGTCGTTGGTGGTGCGCGTGATCAACGACGGCGCCCCGATCTCCTGCACCTCACGGGTCGAGAAGGTGCCGACCCGCTGGAACAGGTCGCGACGCAGGTCGCGGCCGAACGCGGTGGCGGTGCGCGCACCGAACCACGCGGCCCCCACCGAGCAGACGATCTGCACGAACGACACCGCGAGCATCACCCCGCCCAGCCGCCAGATCAGCGCGGTGTCCCCGGGGACGACGCCGTCGTCGATGATCGAGGCGTTCAGGCTCGGGAGGTAGAGCATCGCGAGCACGCCGACGAACTGCAACGCCACGACGGCCACGAGCCAGGAGCGGTACGGCGCGAGCCGCTGCCGCAGGAGCGGGACCAGCATCAGCGGCCGTCCTTCCGGAGTCCGTGGAGCACGGTGTCCACGACCTGCTCGGGGGTGAGCAGGTGGCCGTCGGAGATCTGCGGGTGGGAGCCCGCGAAGGTCAGCAGCCTCAGCCGGTGGCAGAAGTCGTCGACGTCGACGGTGAGGCTGTCGGCGTCGTGGCCGACCAGGGCGACCATCAGGCCGTGGACCTCGGCGCGCGCCGCCTGTGCCTGCGCACCGTCGTGGTCGGGCGGCCGGAGCATGCCGACCCGGCGCATCAGGTAGAACGTGGCGCGGTAGCGCTGCTGGAGCACCCCCACCAGGTGCACCAGTCGGTCCTCCAGGGGCAGGTCCGCCTCGATCTCGCGGATGCGCTCGACCAGCGCCCCGGGCTCGAAGGCCCGGCTGATCGCCGCTTCGACCAGCTCGTCCTTCGTGGCGAAGGCGCGGAAGATGGTGCCCTCGGCGATGCCGGCGGCCTCGGCGATCTGGCGGGTGGTCACGTCGCGGCCGTGCTCGCGCAGCAGCCGGAGGGTGACGTCGACCAGGGAGGTGCGGCGGTCCTCGGGGGACATCGGGCGGGCGCGGGGCGGCATCCTCGCAGCCTAGCCCAGAAGTGAGTGAGCACTCACTCGATTTGCGGTCAGGGTTGGAGCCGACGGGTCGTCCACCCCTGTGCGGCACGTCGGTACTCCAGCCGGTCGTGCAGCCGCGAGGGCCGGCCCTGCCAGAACTCCACCGCCTGCGGCCGCACCAGGTAGCCGCCCCAGTGCTCCGGCGGCGGGACGTCGCGGCCCTCGAACGCCCGCTCCGCCCCGGCGTACGCCACCTCGAGCGCGGAGCGGTCGGCGACGGGCTCGGACTGGGCCGACGCGTGCGCGCCGAGCTGGCTGCCCCGGGGGCGCTGGGCGAAGTAGGCCTCGACCTCCGCGCGCGGGAGCAGCTCGGCGGTCCCCTCGACCCGGACCTGCCGCTCCAGCGGGTGCCACGGGAAGAGCAGCGAGCAGCGTGGCTCGACCGCCAGCGCCCGCCCCTTGCGGGAGGCGTGGTTGGTGAAGAACACGAAGCCGCCCTCCTCCACGCCCTTGAGCAGCACGGTGCGCACCGAGGGGGCGCCGTCGGGGTCGACCGTCGCCACGACCATCGCGTTCGGCTCGTCGAGGCCAGCGGCCACCGCCTCGGCGAACCAGCGGTCGAAGACCACCAGCGGGTCGGGGTCCAGGTCGCTCTCGTCGAGCCCCCTGGCGGCGTACTCGCGGCGCAGCGCACGCAGGTCGGTCATGGCACGAGCCTACGGACGCAGCGACCAGCCGTCGGTCTCGGCGGACGGCCGCTGCGCCGGGCCGGCGGGACGTCCGGCAGAATGCATGAGGTTTGACCCCGGCCGCGACCCGGCCGGACGAGACGGACGAGACGGACCACGTAGGACGACGAAGGAGTCGACATGCCTGAGGTGCACCACGGACTGGAGGGCGTCATCGCCTTCGAGACCCAGATCGCCGAGCCGGACAAGGAGGGCTC
>JAYYWX010000007.1:0-94324 GCA_036341255.1 Actinomycetota bacterium
CAGCGTGACCGGACGTCGCGGGGACTCGCTCACCGCAGCCGCTCCCCGAAGAAGCCCAGCACCCGGTCCACCGCGACCTGCGAGCGCTGCTCGGTCACCACCGAGTGGCCCTTGCCCGGCAGGTCCACGCGCAGGAAGCCCTCACCGAGCTCCCGGTCGAGGGTGTCGAAGCGGGTGCCGGTCATCGGGTCCGAGGCGTACTGGATGCCCAGGACCGCGCACCCGCCCGCCGCACGCTGCTTGACCGCGGCCAGGTCGTCGGGGGAGAGGTTGAGGTCGGCCGAGCGCTTGCGGCCCACGGCGAAGGGCACCGACGGCTGACACAGCACGGGCGCGGCGACCGCGTCGTCCACCATCATCGCCAGCGCGAAACCGCCGGTGAAGCACATGCCGAGGGCACCCACTCCGGGGCCGCCGAGCTCGTCGTGCAGCTCGCGCGCCAGGGAGCGCAGCCAGCCGGCGATCGGCGTCGTGACGCCGGTGGCCAGCTTGGTGAACTCCGCACTCACGCAGACCTGCCGCATCGATCGCGCCACCGCGGCGGCGGACATCGGTGCCTCGGCGCGCCCGAACAGGTGCGGCATCACCACGGTGTAGCCGGCCTCGACCAGCTCCTCGCCGAAGCCGATGACGCTCGGCGTGGGCCCGGGGATCTCGTGGATGACGACCACACCCGGGCCGGTGCCCTTGCGGTACGTCGGGTGGCTGGTGCCGTCGTGGGTGTGCGACCCGGGGGTCCAGCTGTCGAGGAGCGCCATGGGCCGACCCTAGGGGTGACCGGGGCCGCTGCGCGCCTGCCTAGGCTCGCGAGGTGGCCCCCACCCGCGTCCGGCTCGTGCTCCCGCACCAGCTCTTCGAGCAGCACCTCTCGGCCGCGGAGGGCACCGTCTTCGTGCTGGTCGAGCACGACCTGCTGTTCCGGCAGTACCGCTTCCACACCCAGAAGCTCGTGCTCCACCGCGCCTCGATGCGCCGGTTCGGCAGCCGGCTCGAGGAGGCGGGGTACGCCGTGGAGCGGGTCGACACCGACGGGCGCACCACCTCCCGGGCCGCCCTCGACCGGGTCCTCGCGGGGCTGGCCGGCTCCGGGGACGTCCACGTGTCGGCGTACGACGTGGTGGACGACTGGCTCGAGCGCGACCTAGCCCCGCTGGTCGACCAATGGCTGGAGTCGCCGAACTTCCTGTGCACGCGCGACGACCTCGCCGAGCACTTCGACGGCACCGCCGGTCCCCGCGGTCGCCGTGCGCGGATGCAGCACTTCTACTCCTGGCAGCGCACGCGCCTCGACGTGCTGATGACCGACTCCGGTGAGCCGGTCGGGGGCAAGTGGTCCTTCGACGAGGACAACCGCAAGAAGCTGCCGAAGGGCCACCCGGTGCCCTCCGTCGAGAGGCCAGGTCCGACCTCGCGACACCCCGAGGTGGAGGACGCGATCGCCTGGGTGAAGCGGGCGTTCCCCGACAACCCGGGCGACGCCGACGCGTTCGCCTGGCCGACGTCCCATGCCGAGGCGAGGGCGGGGCTGCGGCAGTTCCTCGAGGAGCGCTTCGCCGACTTCGGGCCCTACGAGGACGCCATCTCCGCCGAGCACCCCTTCGTCTTCCACGCGCTGCTCACGCCGGGTCTCAACATCGGGCTGCTCGACCCCCGCGACGTGCTGGCCGACGCCCTGGACGCGGGGGAGGACGTGCCGCTGGCCAGCCTCGAGGGATTCGTGCGGCAGCTCATCGGCTGGCGGGAGTACATGCGCGCCACCTACGTCCTGTGGGGCCGGCGGATGCGCAGCCGCAACCACCTCGGCCACACCCGCCCGCTGGCCGAGGGCTGGTGGACCGCGGAGACCGGTCTGGATCCGGTGGACCTGGTGCTGCGGCGGGTGCTGGAGAACGGCTACGCCCACCACATCGAGCGGCTGATGGTGCTGGGCAACGCGATGTGCCTGCTGCGCACCGAGCCGGACGCGGCGTACGAGTGGTTCATGGAGATGTTCGTCGACGCCTACGACTGGGTCATGGTGCCGAACGTCTATGCCATGAGCCAGTTCGCGGCGGGGGAGTCGATCACCACCAAGCCCTACGTCTCCGGCAGCAACTACCTCAAGAAGATGAGCGACCTGCCGCGCGGGGACTGGGAGGCCGACTGGGACGGCCTCTACTGGACCTTCGTCCGTGACCACCGCGAGGTCTTCGAGCGCAACCCACGCTCGGGCTTCGCCGTCCGGACGTACGACGGCTTCGATTCGGCCAAGAAGGCGACCCTCACCCGTCGAGCCGGCGCCTGGCTGGGCTGACCGAGTTTCGCCCGGGTCGCGCCCGGGTCACGCCCGGGCAGGTCGCTGGCATGTCGCCGCGTGACCGGTCCTGGGTCGAGGACCCTGGGTCGGTCGAGGACTGGAGCCCGGTGAAGCGACGCCTGCTGTGGTGGCGCCCGGGAGCTGTTCTGGATCGGCCCGACGCTCGGTCTACCAGCGCTGGCGCTCGCCGTCGTCGGCGTGCGGCGTGGCCTCCGCATGATCGACTCACCGGACCCCGCGCAGACCGGCCCGTACTGGTGGCTGCTCCTCCCCGCGGTCATGGCGTTCCTCGGCCTGGCGCTGCCGGGCTACCGGTAGGCCTGACCCAGAGCCCGGCCTGGCAGGCTGGGCGGATGCCGAAGCTGCACGCCCTCGAGCTGACCCCTGACGACGTGGGCCGCGCCCGCGTCCGCGACCTGTGGACGGCGCTGCAGGAGGCCGGTCTGCCCAGTCAGGCCGACCACACGAAGGCGAGCAACCAGCCGCACGTCACCGTCGTGGAGGCGCCCGAGATCCCCGACGCCGCGATCGACGTCGCCCGAGCCCGACTGCGCGGAATGCTGCCGGTCACCGCGACCGCTCGCGGCGTCCTGCTCCTGGGTGGCGACCGGGTCACGATCGCGCTCGGAGTCGACCTTGACGACGACGTCGTACGCCGGGTCCTCGCCGTGCGGGTCCAGGTGCCCGACCGCGCGCACCGGGGCTGGCTGCCGCACGTGACGCTGGCCCGCCGGGTGCCGCGCGCCGACCTCGGTCGCGCGCTCGAGGTCGTGGGGGCACCCGAGATCGAGCTGCGACTCACCGAGGTGCGGCGCTGGGACCCCGACAAGGGCCACGTCACCACGCTCTGACGCCGGCTGGATCCTGCCTCGTGCGGCTCAGCGCGGTCCCTGGACCGCGCTCAGCCACACGAGGCGAAGTCTCGTGGGCTACTTCGTCCAGTAGAGGTACTGCCACCGGCCCCAGGTCGTGGCGTTCGCGCGGTCGCCGGAGGCCTTGTAGACGTACGAGGTCCGGACCCGCACCTGCAGGTCCACGACCTCGGGGGAGATGACGGTGACCGCCAGGCGTCCCCGCTTGCCCAGCTGGTAGTAGCGGGGCGTGTACCTGCGCCAGCTGCCGTCGCTGTTCCTCACCTCGAAGTCGAACCGCTCGCTGCGACCCGGGAAGGCCGTCATCCTGGTCGTCACGACGGGGTCGTCACTCTTGTGGAACCACAGGTACTTCTGTCCGCCGATGGGTGCGGTCCTGAACTGACCGGTCACCGAGGTCGTGAGCTCGACGCGGGGGCGCCGGACCACGGTGACGGTGCGGGGCTCGGTGCGTGCGTCCCCGGCGTAGACCGCCTCCACGACGGTGTTGTGCTCCAGGGTGGTCGTCCACCGCAGGGCGCCGCTCGCCGGGACCCGTGCACGGCGTACGCGGGTGCGGGAGGAGTCGACCCCCTCGGTCTGCACCCACAGCTCGACGATCCGGTTGCGGTGGGTGCGGCCCAGTCGGGCCACGAAGGTGACGCGGCTCCCCGGAGCCACGGTGCCGGTGCCCGGGGTCAGGGTCAGCTGCGGCGTGTCGCGTGCGACGTCGACGGTCCTCGAGGCCGACGCGGCGCGGTGGTCGGCGTCGCCGGCGTAGTGGACGGTGTAGGTGACCGTCCCACCCGTGCGGGGTCGGTCCTTGAAGGACCAGCTGCCGTTCGCGGCGACGGGCACGTCGTCGAGGCCCCGGCCCTCGGGGTCCTTGAGGTCGGTGCGCGTCACCTGCAGGGACACGCCGTCGGGGAGGGCCGCCCCGGACGTGAGGGTGCCGCGGACGACCAGCTTCTCGGCCCGCTCGGCACGCCGAGGCGCCTTCACGCGCAGCGTCGCCGTCGCGAGCCCGGGGTCGTCGATGACCTTCAGCGTGTACGGACTGCGTCCGGTGAGCACGAACAAGGCCGAGTCGTCGTCGGCCCAGGCCAGTGCGACCGGCTTCGCGGGGGTGCTGCTGAGCGGCGTCGTGGCGTCGGGAGCGAAGACGTCGACCGAGCTGCTGCCGCCGGTGGCGACGAGTCCCGAGGCGGAGAGGTCTGCGCGAGTGCCGGTCGGGTAGCTGCCCGCGGACTCGAACCGCCCGGTCTCGTCGTAGGACTGGCGCAGTCGCCCGTTGACGACGACCTGCGACCGGCCGGGCACCAGGTCGATGTCGTCGATGCCCTCGTTGAGGCGGTAGTCCCCCGAGTAGTAGCCGAGTTCCACCGGGACGTCACCGGACACGTCGAGCACGGCCATGGAGTCGGTGGACAGCCCGGTCTCGCCGACGGCCAGCCGGTCCGGGTCGGCGGTGGAGGCGTCCAGCAGCGCCGAGCCCCACATGCCGTCGTACAGCCCGGTGGTGACGACCCCGGAGTCGGGGTCGACCGAGCCGAGGTTGCCCGACCACTGCCTGCCGTAGCTGAACCACACACGGTCCCCTGCGTACGCCAGGTGCACGGGCCCGTCGGTCGTCGGCACCGCCCAGCGGGCCTGCTCGTCGAGGGTGGCGGCGTCGAGGGCCACCACCTCCTGGGTCTGCGGCGACGCGGCGTAGAGGACCTGGTCGTCGGGGGAGAGCGCCAAGTCGCTCACCCCGGCGAGCGGCGTCGTGGCGACGACGCGCCCCGACCAGTCGGAGGCGAGCACCTGACCTGCTCTGCCGTCGCCCAGGAAGAGCAGCCGGTGGGTGTCGTCGGCCACCATCCCGGAGACCGCGCGGACCGCCACCTCGTCGCCGACCGACGGAGCGGCATGGGCCGTCGGGAGCGCGACGACCTGGAGCGACGCCAGGGCGGTGAGCAGGACGGCGGAGCAGGTGAGAGCACGGCGGTGCATGGGAGGTCCCTCGAGTCGACGTCGGATCGACGGACCGAATCCGTCGTGCAGAGGGTAGACGAGAGGTCGGGCCATGCCGCCTTGGACCCGCGCGGGAGCTCAGGCCAGGTCGACCCAGCAGTCCGCGAGCACGGGGGAGCCGTCACGAGGACCGCCGGCGACGGTGGCCGAGGCGACGAGGCGTCCGTCCTCGGCCCAGCCCTGCACCCGGATCGTCTCGCCGGGGAAGACGACGCCCGCGAAGCGGGCACCGAACCCCGAGACCCGGGTCGCGTCCCCGCCGAGCAACGCGTCGGTGAGCTCGCGCAGCACGATCCCGTAGGAGCACAGTCCGTGGAGGATCGGCGCCGGGAAGCCGGCGGCCTTGGCGAAGTCGGGGTCGGCGTGCAGCGGGTTGCGGTCGCCGCAGAGCCGGTAGAGCAGGGCCTGCTGCGGGGTGACGTCGTAGGAGACGTCGCAGTCGGCAGCACGCTCGGGGATCCCGACGGCCTGGGACGCGCCGCGGTCGCCGCCCCAGCCGCCCTCACCCTTGACGAAGATCGACGAGCGCACGCGCCACAGCTCCTCGCCCTCGGGGGAGGTGGCCACGCCCTCCTGCCAGATGACCGCGGCCTTGCCCTTGTCCCACACGTCGGTGAGCGTCGTGCGGATCGTGGCCGAGCCCGAGGTGGGCAGGGGTGCCCATACCGAGATCGACTGGGAGCCGTGCACGACCTGGGCCAGGTTGATGTCGCAGCCGGGCAGGTCGAGCGGCGGCGGGTCGGTCATGTGGAAGGTGGGCGCGACGACACCGAAGGACGGCAGCACCTGCAGCGCCGGGCCGTCGAGGGTGTAGCGCAGCGCGCCGGCCGACAGGTTGTCGCCCTCGCGGGAGCCCGCGCCGATGCCGAGGTGGTAGAGCAGGACGTCGCTCTCGCTCCAGGAGAACTCGACCTCCCCGACGGGGGAGCCGATGGCGACGGTGGGGTCGATGGGCATCAGACGGTCTCGCTCTCGGGGTTCGGGTGCGGTCTCGACGCCCGCTCCTCGCTGGCGCTCGTCCCTGCTCGACCACCGGACGAACCGGCGATGTCGTCGGCGGCCAGGTAGCCGAAGACCAGCGCCGGGCCGATGGTGCCGCCGGGGCCGGGGTAGGTGTGGCCCATGACCGCGGACGAGGCATTGCCGGCGGCGTACAGGCCCTCGATCGGCGAGCCGTCGGGGCGCAGTACGCGGGCACGCTCGTCGGTGACGAGTCCGCCCTTGGTCCCCAGGTCGCCGGGCACGATCTTCACCGCGTAGAACGGGCCCTGGTCGATGGCGCCGAGGGAGGGGTTCGGCTTCACCGTGGGGTCGGAGTAGTACTTGTCGTACGCCGACTCCCCGCGCGCGAAGTCCTCGTCGACGCCGCTGCGGGCGAAGCCGTTGAAGCGCTCGACAGTGGCCTCCAGGGCCGAGGCCGGCACCCCGATCTCCTCGGCCAGGCCGGCGAGGGTCGAGGCGCGCTTGATGGTGCCGTGCTTGTACCACCGGCCGGGGAACGGCTGGCGGGGGAAGAGTCCCGCGAAGAGGTAGCGGTTGCGGTAGCGGGTGTCGATGATCATCCAGCTCGGCACGTGGCCGACACCGGTGGCCTCGCCCTCGTAGATCCTGTGGGTGGCCTCGACGTAGGGCAGCGCCTCGTTCATGTAGCGCTTCCCGGCCTGGTTGACGATGATCGAGCCGGGCAGGTTGCGCTCGGCCAGGCAGAACCACGGGCCGCTGGGCAGCGGGATGGTCGGGCCCCACCAGGAGTCGTCCATGAGCGCGACCTCGGCACCGGCGGTGATGCCGGCGGTGATGCCGCCTCCGGTGTTGAACTGCGAGCCGGTCGTCCAGTCCACCGAGGTCGGCTTGGGCTGGTACTTCTCGCGCATCTCCAGGTTGCGCTCGAAGCCGCCGGAGCCGATGACGACCCCGCGGCGGGCGCGCACGACGTGCTCGGTGCCGTCGCGCTGCACCTTCACGCCGACGACGCGGCCCTCGGAGAGGACCAGCTCGCTGAGCTCGGCCTCGTGGAGCACCGGCACGCCCGCGTCCATCAGCGCCTTGCGCAGGCCGATGGCGATCGCGTTGCCCATGCCGAAGAGGCGCTGGCGGCGCAGGCCGGCGAGGGTACGCCGCAGCAGCACGCGCAGCATCGTGATCGGGCCTCCGAGGGTCCGCAGCCCCAGGCTGATCTTCCGGAAGTCGCGCTGCAGCACCACCATGTTGGCCGGGGCCTTGGTGTACTGCGGGTGCAGCCGGTCCAGCTCGGCGCCGATGATGCGCCCGTCGATCGGGTCGGGCTCGACCGAGCGGCCGCGGGCGCGGCCGCCGGGCTGCTCGGGCTGGTAGTCGGCGTACTCCGGCACCCAGCGGAAGCGCAGGGGGGAGTGGTCGCGGATGAAGTCCATGACCTCGGGGCCGCGCTCGAGGTAGGTGTCGCGACGGACCTTGGGCACGATGTCGCCGACGATGGCGTCGAGGTAGGTCTTCGCCTCCTCGATGCCGTCGGACTCCCCGGCCGCGCGCAGCGCGTAGTTGTCGGGGATCCAGACCCCGCCGCCGCTGCGGGCGGTCGAGCCGCCGAAGTACTCGCTCTTCTCCAGCAGCACCGTCTCGAGGCCGTGGGACGCGGCGCGCAGCGCGGCACTCATGCCGGCCGCGCCGGCTCCCACGACGACGACATCCACCTCTGCCGGCAACGCGCCGGTCGGACCACCCGTCATGGCGCGAAACTGTAACAGGTTCTAGTATCGACGGGTGACGTCCGACGACGCGATCCGCGCAGCCAGCGAGCGCCTGATCCGAGCCCAGGAGACCGGGGAGCCGTGCGCTCCCGTCCGCGACCTCATCGGCACCGACGACCTCGATGCGGCGTACGCCGTACAGATGGGTGTCGTGGAGCGACGCCTCGCCGCCGGTGCGACCGTCGTCGGCCGCAAGATCGGCGCCACGTCCAAGGCCGTCCAGGACCAGCTCGGGGTCGACCAGCCCGACTTCGGCTACCTCCTCGACGACATGGACGTCAGCCACGGCGGACCGATCTCGATGGTCGGCCTGCTGCAGCCGCGGGTCGAGGCGGAGGTCGCCTTCGTGCTGTCCCAGGACGTCGACCCGGGCGATCCCGACGACCTGACCGTCGCCGACGTCCGCGCGGCGGTCGAGGTCGCCCTGCCCGCCCTGGAGATCGTCGACAGCCGGATCGCGGGCTGGGACATCGGCTTCACCGACACCGTCGCGGACTGCGCCTCCAGCGGCCTCTACGTGGTGGGGATGGACGACGCTCGCCCGCTGAGCGACCTCGAGCCTCGTGACGTCGACATGACGCTGGCGATCGGCGGCGAGGTCCGCTCCAGCGGCAACGGCGCCGCCTGCCTCGGTGACCCGCTCGAGGCGCTGCGCTGGCTGGCGGTCCAGGCCGCCCGCTTCGGCGACCCGCTCCGCAAGGGCCACCTGGTCCTCTCCGGCGCTCTGGGGCCGTTCGTGCCGTTCGCGCCCGGCGATGACGTGCTGGCCACGATCAGCGGGTTCGCCCCGCTGCGCGCGACCTTCACCGACTGACCACCCGATCCATCCGCACCGTACCGCTCCACCGAGAACACGCCCCGAGAACCAGGGAGACCCATGAGCAAGCTGACCGCAGCGATCGTCGGGCCCGGCAACATCGGCACCGACCTGATGTACAAGCTGCTGCGCTCCGACGTCATCGAGCCGCGCTGGATGATCGGCGTCGACCCCAGCAGCGAGGGCCTCAAGCTCGCCACGGAGAAGGGCCTGGAGTCCTCCCACGAGGGCGTGGACTGGCTGTTGAAGCAGGACGAGCTGCCCGACCTGATCTTCGAGGCGACCTCGGCCTACGTTCACCGTGAGTACGCGCCGCGCTACGAGGAGGCCGGCATCCGGGCGATCGACCTGACCCCGGCCGCCATCGGCCCCGCGGTCATCCCGCCGGTCAACGGCGAGACCCACGTGGACGCGATGAACGTCAACATGATCACCTGCGGCGGCCAGGCCACCATCCCGATGGTCGCCGCTGTCTCCCGCGTCGCGCCGGTGTCGTACGCCGAGATCGTGGCCTCGGTCTCGTCGATGTCGGCCGGCCCCGGCACGCGCGCCAACATCGACGAGTTCACCCGCACCACCAGCAACGGGGTGCGTGAGATCGGCGGCGCCACCGAGGGCAAGGCGATCATCATCCTCAACCCGGCCGAGCCGCCGATGATCATGCGCGACACGATCTTCTGCGCCGCCGACCCCGACGCCGACCGCGACGCGATCATCGCCTCGGTCTTCGCGATGGAGAAGGCCGTCCAGGAGTACGTCCCCGGCTACCGGCTGCTCCAGGAGCCCCAGCTCGACGACCCCTCGCCGGCCACCCGCGGCGCCCTGAAGGTCTCGATCTTCGTCGAGGTCGAGGGTGCCGGCGACTTCCTGCCGCCGTACGCCGGGAACCTCGACATCATGACCGCCGCCGCCACGCAGGTCGGCCAGAACATCGCCCGCTCGATCCTCGCCACCGGAGGCACGAAGTGACTGATCTGAACACCCTGGCCCGTACCTGGCACGGCACCCACGGCACCGAGCCCTGGGGCGAGCTGGACCTGCGCCTGACCGACACCTGCCTTCGCGACGGGTCGCACCACAAGCGGCACCAGTTCACCGCGACCGAGGTCCACGACATCGTCGAGGCCCTGGACACCTCCGGCATCCCGGTCATCGAGGTCACCCACGGCGACGGCCTGGGTGGCTCCTCGTTCAACTACGGGTTCTCCCGGACGCCGGAGCAGGAGCTGATTCGCATCGCGGCGGAGACCGCGCAGCGCGCCAAGATCGCCTTCCTCATGCTCCCGGGGGTCGGCACCAAGGACGACATCCGGGCCGCCCAGGACAACGGTGGCCAGATCTGCCGGATCGCCACCCACTGCACCGAGGCCGACACCTCCATCCAGCACTTCGGCCTGGCTCGCGAGCTGGGTCTGGAGACGGTCGGCTTCCTCATGATGAGCCACACCCAGCCGCCGGAGGTGCTGGCGAAGCAGGCGCGGATCATGGTCGACGCCGGGTGCCAGTGCGTGTACGTCGTCGACTCCGCCGGTGCGCTGATCATGGAGCAGACCTCTGACCGGGTCGCCGCCGTCGTCGCCGAGATCGGTGACGTCGCCGACGTCGGCTTCCACGGCCACGAGAACCTCGGCCTCGGCGTCGCCAACACCGTGGCCGCCGCCCGTGCCGGGGCGACCCAGATCGACGGCTCGGTGCGCCGCTTCGGCGCCGGGGCCGGCAACACGCCGCTGGAGGCCTTCATCGGCGTCTGCGACAAGCTCGGCTGGTCCACCGGCGTCGACTTCCTGCAGATCGTCGACGCCTCCGAGGACGTCATCAAGCCGGCGATGCCCGAGGAGTGCCAGCTGGACCGGATGACCCTGATGATGGGGTACGCCGGCGTCTACTCCTCCTTCCTCAAGCACGCCGGCAACGCAGCCGAGCGCTACGGCGTGTCCGGCGCGAAGATCCTGCTCGAAGCGGGCCGCCGCAAGCTGATCGGCGGCCAGGAGGACCAGCTCATCGACATCGCGCTGATGCTGAAGGCCGAGCAGGACAAGCAGGCGGCCAACGCCTGAATCACCGTTGCACCGCGGCGCGGCGGGGCCTGAGACGACTCTCACCCGGCAGTGCTGGTCCAAAACTGAAACGTGTTCTAGTCTTGTCAGTAACACGTTCTACCGACAGGAGATCCCGCGATGTCCCAGGCTGTTCTCGACGGCGTCCGCGACCTGCTCCCCACCCTCCGGGAGCGCGCCGAGGAGACCGAGGCGCTGCGCGTCGTCCCGGAGGCGAGCATCAAGGAGCTGGAGGAGACCGGCTTCTTCAAGCTGCTGCAGCCCAAGCGCTTCGACGGCCACGAGGCCGACCCGGTCACCTTCTACACCGCCGTGCGTGACATCGCCTCGGCCTGCGGCTCCACCGGCTGGGTGTCCAGCGTCGTGGGCGTCCACCCGTGGCAGGTGGCCCTGTTCGCCGACGAGGCGCAGCAGGCGGTGTGGGGCGAGGACACCAACGTGCGGCTCTCCTCCTCCTACGCCCCGACCGGCAAGGCCACCGTCACTGACGGCGGCTACATCCTCAACGGCAAGTGGTCCTTCTCCTCCGGGTGCGACCCCTGCTCGTGGGGTCTGCTGGGCGGACTGGTCTTCACCGAGGAGGGCCAGATCGTCGACTTCAAGACGTTCATGGTCCCGCGGGAGAAGTACACGATCGTGGACGTCTGGAACATGGTCGGCCTGGCCGGCACCGGCTCCAACGACATCGTGGTCGAGGACGTCTTCATCCCCGAGGCGTTCACCCTGTCCATGGGCGAGACCGGCCAGTGCCGCGGCCCGGGCCAGGAGCAGAACACCTCCGACCTCTACAAGCTGCCCTTCCACTCGATCTTCACCGGCACCATCACCACGCCGATCATCGGCATGGCGATGGGTGCCTACGAGGAGCACGTGGAGATGCAGCAGAAGCGCACCCGCGCGGCGTACCTCGGCGAGAAGGCCAGCCTCGACCCGTTCTCGGCCGTGCGCATCGCCAAGGCCTCCAGCGAGATCGACGCGGCCTGGGCGCTCCTGGTCAACAACATCCGCGAGGAGCAGGACTACGTCGCCAAGGGCGAGAAGATCCCGCTCAAGACGCGCCTGAAGGTCCGCCGTGACCAGGTGCTGGGCTCCCAGCGCGCCATCGACGCCATCGACGCGCTGTTCGAGGCGTCCGGTGGTCGGGCGCTGACCAACGGCACCTACCTCCAGCGCGCCTGGCGCGACGCTCACGCGGGCCGCGTGCACGCCGCCAACGACCCCGAGCGCGCCCTGCAGATGTACGGCGCGCACGAGTTCGGCCACAAGATCGACCCGGGGATGTACTGAGTGTCGACGCAGCTGACCAAGGACGAGGTCCAGCAGTTCGTCTCGGTCAAGACCGAGGCGGCCGGTGACCTGCGGATCGCCTACTACGACGCCGACAGCCGATCCGAGGACAAGGCCGAGCGGCTGCCCCTGGTGATGCTGCACGGCGGCGGCCCCGGTGCGTCGTCGTGGTCGAACTTCGGCCCGGCGCTGCCCGGCTTCGCCGAGGAGTTCCGCACGATCCTGGTCGACCAGCCCGGCTTCGGCGCCTCGGACAAGCCGCCGGTGGTCGGCAACTACTACCGCTTCTCCGCGGACGCGATCGTGGCGGTCCTCGACGCGCTGGGCATCGAGAAGGTCCACCTGCTCGGCAACAGCCTGGGTGGCGGTACGGCGATGCGCCTCGCGCTGTCCTACCCCGACCGGGTCGGCCGGCTGATCATGATGGGTCCCGGCGGGCTGTCGCTCAACCTCTTCCACGCCGACCCGACCGAGGGCGTCCAGCGCCTGATGGACTTCGGCGCCAACCCGAGCCGCGAGGCGCTCCGGGCGTTCATCTCGACCATGGTGGTCGACCAGTCCCTGGTCACCGACGAGCTGGTCGAGGCCCGCTTCGCCGATGCCACCGCGCCGGGCGCGCAGGACGCGATGCGCTCGATGGGGATGTCCTTCTGGAACCCCGAGACCGCCGAGGACGGCATGCTCTGGCGCGAGGCGCACCGCCTGCGGAAGCACACCCTGCTCACCTGGGGGCGCGAGGACCGCGTCAACCCCCTCGACGGCGCCATGGTCGCGCTCAAGCTGATCCCCAAGGCGCAGCTCCACGTCTTCCCGAACTGCGGCCACTGGGCGCAGATCGAGGCGGCCGAGGAGTTCCGCGAGGTGGCCACCGCCTTCCTCGCACGCCACGTCGAACGGAAGCGCTGACATGACGATCGACATCAAGTCCATGGGCTACGTCCGGGTCACCAGCACCGACCCGGAGCAGTGGCGCACCTTCGCCGGCAAGGTCCTCGGTCTCGCCGAGGGTCGCGGCCCGCACCCCGACCACCAGTACTGGCGCATCGACGAGGTGTCCGCCCGTCTGGTCGTGGTGCCCGGCGACGTCGACGAGCTGACCTGCGTCGGCTGGGAGGTCGCCGACCACCGCGCCCTGCAGGAGGTGCGCGAGCACCTGCAGAAGGCGGGCGTGGACTTCGAGGACGGCACGCGTGAGGAGCTCGACGAGCGCCGCGTGCAGGAGCTGGTCCGCTTCAGCGATCCCTTCGACAACGTCTTCGAGATCTTCCACGGGATCACCTACGAGTCCCGCCCGATCGTCACGCCGTACGCCGCCAGGTTCGTGACCGGCGACCAGGGCATGGGCCACGTGGTGCTCCCGGTCACCGACGACGTCGAGGCGCTGCGCTTCTACGACGAGGTGCTCGGGTTCCGGCTGCGTGACTCGATGAGCATGCCCGGCGAGTTCGTCGGCAAGGAGCCGGGCTCGAAGGTCTGGCTGCGCTTCCTCGGGGTCAACCCGCGGCACCACTCGCTGGCCTTCCTGCCGATGCCCAACGCCAGCAAGTGCGTGCACATCATGCTCGAGGTCGACGAGCTCGACGACGTGGGCCGTGCCCTGGAGCGGGTGCGCAAGCACAAGGCTCCGCTGTCGGCGACGCTCGGTCGCCACATGAACGACGAGATGGTCTCCTTCTACGTCAAGAGCCCCGCGGGCTTCGACGTGGAGTTCGGCACCGACGGGCTGCGCGTCGAGGACCGCACCTGGGTCGCCCGCGAGTCGACCGCCGTGTCCTACTGGGGCCACGACTTCGGCGGCGGGCAGTAGGCGGGCCGGACGTGCTGGAAGGCATCGAGGTCCCTAGGGTGGCTCGCATGACGCACGACGATGTCCCCGAGGGGATGCGGACCGACGCGCGCGCCACCTGGCCGAGTCCCGAGCTCATCGAGTCCTGGCTCGGCGACTCGATCTTCGACCTGCGCCCCGGCGAGGAGGTCGAGGTCCCCGCCGACGACGACGAGGCGGTCGCCGCCGCGCGTCGATTCCGCGACGTCCTCTCGCAGTTCGCCTCCGGCGTGACCGTCGTGACGACGATGAGCGGGGGAGTGCCGGTCGGCATGACCTGCCAGTCCTTCTCCAGCGTCTCGTTGGACCCGCCGCTGGTGATGTTCATCCCCGCGAAGACCTCGCGGGCGTGGCCGCTGATCCAGCGGTCCGGGAAGTTCTGCGTCAACATCCTCGCCGAGGACCAGGCGTGGCTGTCCAACCAGATGGCCAGTCGCGGTGCGGACAAGTTCGCGGGCGTGGACTGGACCCCGGCCCCGGTGACCGGCACGCCGCTGCTGCGCGGCACGATCGCGCACCTCGAATGCAACATCCACGCCGTGCACGAGGCCGGCGACCACTACGTCGTCATCGGCCGGGTGCTCGGGCTGGAGGTCGGCGACGTGGACGACCCGCTGCTGTTCTTCCGTGGTCGCTACGCGACCACGGAGATCCCCGCCGACTGACCGCTCGACGCCGGCCCGAGCCGCGCGGCCGGAGCCAGCGGCTGCTCAGATGCGGGTGCGCCGCGGGTTGGCGACCATGCCGACCCCGGCGACGGGCCGCACCTCGGTGCCGGCCTGGGACGACGTGGTGCCGCTGGCGGTGGTGGAGTTCGTGTTCATGCAACGACGCTAGGCCTGCGCCGCCCACACCCGGTCCTCACCCGGGACACCGTTGGTCAACGCCTCGGTGACTCCGGTGTGGGCCGTGCGTGGACGTGCGCGAGCGCGGCGGATCAGGGCAGTGCGAGTGCGGCGCGGTGCACGTGGGGCGCCCCGAAGAGCTGGCCCAGTGCGTGCGCCCGCTTGAACACCAGGTGCGCGTCGTGCTCCCAGGTGATCGCGATGCCGCCGTGCATCTGGACCGTCTCGGCCGCGACCTGGGCCACCGCCTCGCCGACGTAGGACTTCGCCGCGTGCACCAGCTGGGCCGCGTCGGGGGCGTTGCTGGCGACTGCGTACGCCGCTGCCCAGGACGCCGAGCGCGACATCTCGAGCAGCACCAGCATGTCGGCCATCCGGTGCTTGAGTGCCTGGAACGAGCCGATCGCTCGACCGAACTGCACCCGGTCCTTGCTGTAGGACACCGTCATGTCCACCCCGCGCTGGGCGCAGCCGACCGAGAGCGCGACGGCTCCGAGCGCGCCGACCAGGTGCGCCCGCTCGACCGCCGGTGCGGCCGAGCCGATACGGGTGGCGGCGGCGACGTCGACCTGCAGGCTGCCCAGACGCAGGGTCTGGTCCATCGACGGGGTCCAGGAGACCTCCGTGGACGCCGGGTCGACCTCGTAGAGGTCCTCGCCGTCGGCGACCACGAGGACCTCGGCGAGGTCGGCGTCGAGGACGGCGCTCGCCCCACCACCCTGGAGCACGGCGAAGGCACCGATCTCACCCGCAGCCAGCCGGGGGAGCAGGCGTGCAGCGGCCTCGGGGTCTCCGCCGGCCAGGACCGCCTCGGCCGTGACGAGGGACGACAGGGCGGGCACGGGCGCGAGTGCGCGGCCGAGCTCCTCGAGGACCAGCACCGACTCCACGAGCGTGGCGCCCACGCCGTCGTGCTCCTCGGGCACCGCCAGGGCGGCCACCCCGATCTGCTCGCACAGCACCTGCCACAGGTCGGCGTCGAAGCCGGCCTCGGACGCGATCGCGGCACGCACCGCGGCACTGTCGCTCCGCTTGGTCAGCAGCGACCGCACGGTCGCGACCAGCTCGGTCTGCTCCTCGGAGAGGGAGAGGTCCATGGTCGTCCTCAGTCCAGGCCGAGCTGCTGCGCGAGCCGGCCGCGGTGGAAGTCGGGGGTGCCCCAGGCCGTGACCAGGGCACGGATTTTCGTCAGCCACACCGACAGGTCGAACTCGGCGGTGTAGCCGATGGCGCCGTGCACCTGCAGGCCGACCCGGGAGGCGAGGTACGCCGCGTCCCCGGCCGCGAGCTTGGCCGCGGAGGAGTCGATCTCACCGAGCGCCGCGCCGTGGACGAGCGGCCGGGCGAAGTCGAGCGCGATGCGCACGTCGGCCAGGGCGTGCTTGATCGCCTGGTAGGAGCCGATCTGACGACCGAACTGGGTGCGCTGCTTGACGTAGTCGACCGAGTCGGTGAGCACCCGCTCGCCGGCACCGAGCAGCTGGGCCGAGGTGGCCAGCACGGCCAGGTCGAACGCCTCGTGATGGGGCTCACCGGTGTCGGATGTCGGGCCCTCCACCCGGAAGAGCCGTCGCGTCCGGTCCACGGAGGTGACCTGATCGCCGACCCCGGTGGCGGGCGTGGCTCCGACGTACACCTCGTCGGCGACGTCGGCGTCCAGCGCGAACGGCACGTGCGGGGGCAGTGCCACCGTCGCCACGCCCTCGACCTCGCGGCCGAGCGCGATCGGCAGGTAGGCCGCCGACTCCACCCAGGGGCCGGGGACGGCGTGCCGCCCCAGTGCCTCGAACGCGATGGCGACCTCGACGGGCGAGGCGTCGGTGGCCAGCGACAGCACCCCGAGGTCGGCCAAGCGCTTCCACAGGCCGAGGCCCGGGGCGTGGTCGCCGTCGGCCCACGCGCGGGCGACGGCCACCGTGCCCGCGCCGGAGAGCAGGGACTCCAGGGCGCCGGCGAAGTCGCGCTGGTCCTCGTCGAGCTCGAACCTCACTTCTGGCTCCCCTTCGGTTCGCGGGGCTGCTGGCTCCCCTTCGGTTCGCGGGGCAGACCGAGGATGCGCTCCGCCACGATGTTGCGCTGGATCTCGTTGGTGCCCGCGTAGATCGGCCCGGACAACGAGAACGTGTAGCCGTCGAGCCAGGGCGACTCGACCTCCGCCTCGGCCCCCAGGATGTCGAGAGCGGTCTCGTGCAGTGCGACGTCCAGCTCGGACCACCACACCTTGTTCACCGAGCCCGCGGCGCCCATGTCGCCCCCGGCGGCGAGCCGGGTGACGGTGCCCCAGGTGTAGAGGCGGTAGGCCTGCGCGCGCACCCACGCGTCGATGACGCGGTCGGTGACCTGGCCCCGGTGGGCGGAGCCGTGCAGGGCGATGAGCCGGTCGACGGCCGCGGTGAAGCGGCCGGGGGAGCGCAGCGACAGGCCGCGCTCGTTGCCGGCGGTGCTCATCGCGACCCGCCAGCCGTCGCCCACACCCCCGAGCACGTCGGCGTCGGGCACGAAGACGTCCTCGAAGAAGATCTCGGCGAAGCCGGCCTCGCCGTCGAGCTGGGCGATCGGGCGCACCGTGATGCCCTCGGCGTCGAGGGGGAAGAGGAAGTAGGTCAGCCCCGCGTGCTTCTGGGCCTGCGGGTCGGAGCGGAAGAGCCCGAAGCCCCAGTGGGCCAGTGCTGCCCGCGAGGACCAGGTCTTCTGGCCGTTGAGGACCCAGCCGCCGCGCTGGTCGTCGCGCCGGGCGGTCGACCGCAGCGACGCCAGGTCGGAGCCGGCCTCCGGCTCGGACCAGCACTGCGCCCAGATCCGCTCCCCGGTCGCCATCGAGGGCAGGAAGCGCTGCTGCTGCTCGGGGGTGCCGTGCTCGAAGATGATCGGCGCCAGCAGGAAGATGCCGTTCTGGGAGACCCGGCCTGGCGCGCCGGCGCGGTAGTACTCCTCCTCGAAGATCACCCATTCCACGAGCGAGGCTTCGCGCCCGCCGAACTCCCGGGGCCAGGAGACGACCGAGAAGCGGGCGTCGGCGAGCTTCCCCTCCCACTCCTGGTGCAGCGTCCACCCCTCGGGGGTGTCCATCGACGGCAGCGGCTCGGCGGGCACGTTCGCCGCCAGCCACTCCCGGGCCTCGGCCTGGAAGGCGAGCTCGGTCTCGGACAGGGTCAGGTCCATCAGCGCAGATCCTTCTTCAGCACCTTGCCGGACAGGTTCCGCGGGAGCGCGCCCGTGAACTCGACCTGTCGCGGCACCTTGAAGTTCGCCAGGTGCTCCCGGGCGAACGCGGTCACGTCGTCGGCGGTCAACGCCTCGCCGGCGGGGGAGTCGGCGCGGACGACGAACGCCTTGCCGACCTCACCCATCCGCTCGTCCGGTACGCCGACGACGGCGACGTCCGCGAGCCCCTCGAGCCGCATCAACGACTGCTCCACCTCGGCGGGGTAGACGTTGAAACCGCCGGAGATGTACATGTCCTTGAGCCGGTCGGTGATCCGCAGGTTGCCCGCGTCGTCGAGCACGCCCACGTCGCCGGTGTGCAGCCATCCGTCCTCGTCGATCGCCTCGGCCGTGGCCTCGGGGTCGTCGAGGTATCCCAGCATCACGAACTCGCCGCGGACCAGCAGCTCGCCGCTGCCGTCCTCGCCGGGCGCGAGGATCCGTGTCTCCATGCCGGGGACGGCTCGGCCGCAGGTGGTGGCCACCAGCTCGGCGGGGTCGCCGTCGCGGGCCATCGTCACCACCACCGCCTCGGTCATGCCGAACGCCGTCACGACCTGGTCGATGCCCAGGCCCTCGGGCGCGGCGGCCCGCATCCGCTCGATGAGCACGACCGGCACGACGGCGGCCCCGGTGACGGCGAGCCGGAGGCTCGACAGGTCGCGTTCCTCGCGCCCCGGAGCAGACAGCAGCGACTGGTAGATCGTCGGCGCGCCGGGCAGGACGGTGATCCGCTCGGTCTCGATGAGCCGCATCGTCTCGTCGAGGTCGAAGGTCGCCATCGGGTAGAGCGTGGCTCCGGTGAGGAGCCCGACGAGGATGCCGATCTTGTAGCCGAAGGAGTGGAAGAACGGGTTGACCACGAGGTAGCGGTCGTCCTGCCGGACCCCGCCGAGCTCCGCCCAGGCCCGCGCCACGCCGATCGACTGCCGGTGCGCGGACATCGCGCCCTTGGACCGGCCGGTGGTGCCGGAGGTGAAGAGGATGTCCGCGACGTCGTCGGGGGAGTCCGTCTCGTGCGACATGCCCTCTGCGCGCGCAGCCCCGTCGATGAGGCGATCGAGCGTGAGGATGCGCTGAGGATCGACTCCGGCATCGTGCAGCTCCCCGACCTGGTCACGCCCGAGGAACCCGTCGTGGACGACCACCAACGGGGCGGCGGTGCGCCCGACCACGTCGGCCACTTCGGTACCGACGTAGCGGGAGTTGACGGGCACCAGCACTGCGCCGGCGTATGTCACTGCGAGCGCAGCAACCGCCCAGTCGATGCTGTTGGGACCCCACACGACGACGCGGTCGTCGCAACACGCGCCACAGTCGATGAGCACCTCGGCGGCGCGCTCGACCAGTGTCAGGAGCTCGGCGTAGGAGACGGTGCGGTCGCCCTCGACGTACGCCGGGTGGTCACCGAAGCGCGCCGCAGCGGCCCGCAGCACCGACGGGATGGTGTCCTGCTCCATGACGCTGATCGCGATCACCTCTCACTCAACCAAGCAAGTGCTTGGTAGGGTAGCACTCGTGGACATGGGCTACTCAGCGACCGACGAGGCGTTCCGCGCCGAGGTGCGCGCCTTCCTCGAGGACCACCTGGCCGGCGAGTGGAAGGCGCTGCGTGGGCTCGGCGGGCCCGGGCGCGACCACGAGGCCCTCGACGAGCGCCTGGAGTGGAACCGCTTCCTGGCCCGCGAGGGCTGGACCTGCGTCGGCTGGCCGACCGAGCACGGCGGCCGCGGGCTGAGCCTGTGGCAGCAGGTCGTCTTCCACGAGGAGTACGCCCGCGCCAACGCCCCGGCGACGGTCAACCACCTCGGGGAGCAGCTGCTCGGCCCCACCCTCATCGCCTTCGGCACCGATGCCCAGCGCGCGCGCTTCCTCGAGCCGATCAGGAACGTCGAGGAGCTCTGGGCGCAGGGCTACTCCGAGCCCAACGCCGGCTCCGACCTCGCCAACGTCCAGACCCGCGCCCGGCTCTCCGACGACGGGTCGCAGTGGGTGATCGACGGCCAGAAGGTGTGGACGTCCAACGCACACTTCTCCCAGTGGGTCTTCGTCGTCGCCCGCACCGAGCCGGGCTCGCAGCGCCACCAGGGGCTGAGCTTCCTGCTCGTCCCGATCGACCAGCCCGGCGTCGAGGTCCGCCCCATCGAACAGTTGACCGGCGGCTCGGAGTTCAACGAGGTCTTCTTCACCGGCGCCGTCACCGACGCCGACCTGGTGGTCGGCGAGGTCGGCAAGGGCTGGGGCGTGGCGATGGGCCTGCTCGGCTTCGAGCGCGGCGTGTCGACCCTCGGCCAGGTGGTCGGCTTCCAGCGCGAGCTCGCCCTGGTGTGCGACCGCGCCCGTGCCAACGGAGCGATCGACGACCCCGTCCTGCGCGACCGGCTCGCGTCCCTGCAGGCCGAGCTCACCGTGATGCGCGCCAACGGCATCCGAGGACTCTCCGCCGTGACCGGCGGCGAGGACTCCGCGGCGGGCGGCGGTGCCGGGTCGATCTTCAAGATCGTCTGGGGCAACTGGCACCAGCGCCTCGGCGAGGTCGCCATGGATGTCATGGCCGCCGACGGCCTGCTGCAGGCCCCGCACGACCGCGGTGTCGCCGGCTACGAGCTCGACGAGCTGCAACGACTCTTCCTCTTCGCCCGAGCCGACACCATCTACGGCGGCAGCGACGAGGTGCAGAAGAACATCTTGGCCGAGCGCGTGCTCGGCCTGCCCCGCGAGCCCAAGGGAGCCTGACGCATGACCGCCACACGACCCGAGCAGCCGACCCCGGCGTACGTCCCTCCCCACGACCTGCTGCGCGACAAGGTCGTCGCCGTCACCGCGGGTGCGGGCGCCGGCATCGGCGCCGCGGTCGTGCGCCGGGTGCTGGAGGAGGGCGCCAAGGCGGTCGTCTTCTCCGACACCCACGAGCGTCGCCTCGCCGAGGCCGAGGCCCAGCTGGCCGAGGAGTTCGGCGCCGACCGCGTGCGCCAGCTCGTCTGCGACGTGACCCAGGAGTCCGACGTCCAGGCGATGCTCGACGTCGCCGACGAGCTCGGCGGCGTGGACGTGATGATCAACAACGCCGGTCTCGGCGGCACCACCTCGGTGCTGGAGATGACCGACGAGCAGTGGCTGAAGGTCCTCGACATCACCCTCAACGGCGCGTTCCGCTGCGTGCGTGGCGCCGGCCAGCGGATGGTCGCCAACGGCACCCGGGGCGTGATCGTCAACAACGCCTCGGTGATCGGCTGGCGGGCCCAGGAGGGCCAGGCCCACTACGCCGCCGCCAAGGCCGGCGTCATGGCGCTGACCCGCTGCTCCGCCCTCGACCTCGCCCCGCACGGCATCCGCGTCAACGCGGTCAGCCCGTCACTGGCGATGCACCCGTTCCTGGAGAAGGTCACCTCGCCCGAGCTCCTGCACGAGCTCAAGCAGCGCGAGGCGTTCGGGCGCGCGGCCGAGCCGTGGGAGGTCGCCAACGTGATGGTCTTCCTGGCCAGCGACTACTCCTCCTACCTCACCGGCGAGGTCGTCTCGGTCAGCAGCCAGCATGCCTGAGCAGGCCGGCGGCGCAGCGGCGTCGACCGCGGGAGCGAGCCGGCGCGAGGAGCTGCTGCGGATCGCGGCCGACCTCTTCGCGACCAAGGGCTTCCGCAACACCACCGTCCGCGACATCGCGGACGCCGCCGGCATCCTCTCGGGCAGCCTCTACCACCACTTCGACTCCAAGGAGTCGATGGTCGACGAGCTCATGCGCACCTTCCAGGCCGAGCTGTTCGCGGCGTACGACGACATCCTGGCCAGTCCCGACGACGCCCGTTCCAAACTGGAGCGGGCCGTGCGGCTGTCGTTCGAGACGATCGAGCGTCGCGGCGCCGAGGTCGCCATCTTCCAGAACGAGGCCGCGACCCTGGGTCAGCTCGAGCGCTTCGGCTACCTCGCCGAGCGCAACCGGCAGTCCCGCGACGTGTGGGTCAGCCTGCTCACCGAGGGCGTCGAGACCGGGGCGCTGCGCGCCGACCTCGACATCACCCTGACCTACCGCTTCATCCGCGACACCGTGTGGGTGGCCGTGCGGTGGTACCGCCCCGGCGGGCCGCACACCACCACCGAGGTCGCCGACCAGTACCTCACCATCCTGCTCGACGGAATCGCGAAGGACCACGACCATGCCTGAGGCCTACATCATCGACGCCGTCCGCACCCCGGTCGGCAAGCGCGGGGGAGCGCTGGCGGGGGTCCACTCCGCCGACCTCGGCGGCATCACGCTGTCGGCGCTGATGCGCCGCACGGGCGTCGACCCGGGTGCCGTCGACGACGTCATCATGGGCTGCTGCGACACGATCGGCTCGCAGGCCGGGGACGTGGCCCGCTCGGCCTGGCTGGTCGCGGGTCTGCCCGCCCACGTGCCGGGCGTGACCATCGACCGGCAGTGCGGCTCCTCCCAGCAGTCGGTGCACTTCGCGGCGCAGGGCGTCATGTCCGGCACCCAGGACCTCGTGGTCGCCGGCGGCCTGCAGAACATGTCGGCGATCCCGATCTCGGCCGCGATGCTGGTCGGTCAGCAGTACGGCTTCTCCACGCCGTTCGCGGAGTCGCCGGGCTGGCAGGAGCGCTTCGGCGACCAGGAGGTCTCGCAGTTCCGCTCCGCGGAGATGATCGCGGAGAAGTGGGACGTCAGCCGCGAGGACATGGAGGAGTTCGCCCTGGCCTCGCACCAGCGCGCGCTCACCGCGATCTCCGAGGGCCGCTTCACCGGTGAGATCGAGCCGGTCACGCTGCCCGACGGCACCGTCTTCGACACCGACCAGTGCCCGCGCGACACCTCGCTGGAGAAGATGGCCGGACTGCAGCCGCTGGCCCCCGGCGGGCGCATCACCGCCGCGGTCGCCTCGCAGATCTGCGACGCCTCCTCGGCGATGCTCATCGCCTCCGAGACGGCGGTGAAGGAGCACGGGCTCACCCCGCGCGCCCGCATCCACCACCTCTCGGTCCGCGGCGACGACCCGGTGTGGATGCTCACCGGCCCCATCCCCGCCACGAAGCACGCCCTGGAGCGCACCGGGCTCTCGATCGAGGACATCGACCTCTTCGAGTGCAACGAGGCCTTCGCCTCGGTGGTGCTGGCCTGGATGAAGGAGACCGGCGCACCGCACGACAAGGTCAACGTCAACGGAGGCGGCATCTCCCTGGGCCACCCCATCGGCGCCACCGGCACCCGCCTGATGACCACCATGCTGAACGAGCTCGAGCGCACCGGTGGCCGCTACGGCCTGCAGACCATGTGCGAGGGCGGCGGCCAGGCCAACGTCACCATCATCGAGCGCCTCTGACCCACGGCCGAGAGGTCGCTCGCGCCCGGCCGAGAGGTCGCTCGCGCGTGTGCGGGACTCAGCCGGCCTGCGGCTCCAGCCACCACGGGCTCGTGTAGGCGACGCCCAGGTCGTTGCACGGGTGCCCGTCGGGACCGGGGGAGGCGTTGGGCTCGTCGGGGTCGGAGATGCGCACCAGCATCCAGTCGCCGTCCTCGACGTCGACCTTCACCCGCAGGTCGAGGACCGGCCCGACGGTGAACTCCTCGACGGCCACCACCTCGGGTGCCTCGGGGCCCGGGCGCAGCACCTGGGCGTGCAGGCGACTTCCGCGCCAGGAGCGGTCACGGGCGAGGTCGAGCCGGATCTTGACCAGGCCCTTGCTCATCGGGAGCGTGCCGCCCATCCGGACCGGCCTGCCGCGGCGCGGGGTCGCGATGGCATCGAGTCGCAGGCCCGACGTACGCGTGGCGAAGAAGCGGCGTCGCTTCATCGCACGCTTCACCCCGCCCCGCGTGTGGTGGGTGACCCACAGGCCCGTGCGGCCCTTGCCCTCCGGGAAGCCCCAGTCGGTGCCGTGCTCGTCGGTGACGCCGGCGATGCCGGTGCGCCAGCCCGCGTTGAGGCAGGCGCACAGCGGGCTGGACTTGCCGTCGGCCCACCCCTCGAAGAGGTAGTCGTCCCCACGGTTGAACATCTCCAGGCTGACGATCCGGTCACGCATCCGCTCGTCGTAGTGGAACTCCTGGAAGCGACCGGGCTCGCGGCCCGGGTGGTTGAAGCCGGCGAGCCCGTCCGCACCCCCGTCCAGGACCAGGCCGGGTTCACGTGCGAGCCAGTCCAGCAGCGGCTGCATGACGCCGGCCTGGAGCACGTCGACGTAGTGCTCGGTGAACCACACGTTGACGTGGCCCAGCAGCGGCTCGGACCACTCGAAGCCGCGGATCGCGGTGAAGGCCCCGTCGGTGTTGGCCGCGTCGGCGTACGCCTTGGTCTGCGCCCAGTCGCCCCGGTGGATGCCGGCGAGCTGCTTGTACTCGGGCGGGAGCAGACCGGCCAGCACCTCGCCCAGGACGTTGTCGCTGATCGTGGCGTGGTCGGTCAGGGCCGCCACGTCGAGACCAGCAGCCCGCATCGAGTCGAAGGCGAGCGCCGGGTCGCCGTCGCCGTCGGACATGAGGGTGTGGTTGTGCAGGTCCGCGTGGACGAGGTGGGTGCCGCGGGTGATCCGGCTCGTGCGCGACGCGCCACGGCCGGGTGCCGCGTCGCTGGAGAGCGCCGTGCCCGTCACGGCCCCGACCCCGCCGGCGGCCAGCAGCAGGCCGCCCCCGGCCTGTGCGAAGGTACGCCGGCTCATCGGGCCGGTCGGGACCCGCAGCGGCCTGGGCTCGCCGCCGTCGGCGTGGGAGTGGTGGTGTCCGTCGGTGCACATGGCCTGATCAACGCACCACTGCGGCGTGCGTCGGCGACCACCGGATGAACGTCCGGCGACCGGTGGGCGGCGACTCGTGGGGGAGCCCGCGTGGGATAGGTTCGCGGACGTGATCGCCCTGCCTGCCCACGGCTTCGTGATGCTCTCGATGCCCAAGTGCGCGTCGACGACGCTGGTCACCAGTCTCAAGGGGCACGCCGAGATCCTGATGCGGGTCAACCCCAAGCTCAAGCACATGAACTGCCGCACCTTCACCAAGCGGATGGTGCCGGTGCTGGCGGGTGCGGGATACCAGCGAAGCGACTACGAGCTGGTCACGCTCTACCGCGAGCCGGTGTCGTGGCTGGAGTCGTGGTGGCGCTATCGCCAGCGCCCGGCGCTGGCCGAGAAGAACGACGGCAAGTGGACCGGGGAGGTCTCCTTCGAGGAGTTCGTCGTCGCCCACATCGAGGGCCGTCCCGGCGCGATCAACGGCCGCCAGGCACGGTTCGTCTCCCTCGACGACACCCTGGCGATCGGAGTCGACCGGATCTTCGCCCTCGAGCGTCCCGACGCCTGGCAGGGCTACATCGACCGGCGGCTGGGCCGCGAGGTCGAGGTGGTCACCAAGAACTGGTCGACCTCGCAGGCCCTCCCCGAGCTGTCGCCGGACACCCGGTCACGCCTGACCGAGCACTACCGCGCCGAGTACGACATCTGGCAGCACCTGCTCGACAACGACGGCGAGTGGGCGCCGCCGCAGGGGTACGTGCCGGGCGGTTGAGCGGAGCCGGTTTCACCACCCGGGGGGTGAACCCGGCCCTGGTCTCACGGAGTTCCGGTCGACGAGCGGCAGTTCCGGTCGACCAGCAGCGCCTCAGACGACGTACGACGCCGCGCGACCCAGCTCCTGCGCGGCGCCCGTGACCACGCGGTCGATCAGCTCCTCGCAGGTCGGCAGGTCCTCGATCATGCCGACGACCTGGCCGGAGGCGAGGACACCCGCCGACGTGTCGCCCTCGACGAGGCCGGCCTTGAGCATGGTCGGCGTGTTCGCGGCGAGCGCCATCTGCCCCAGCGTGCGACCCGAGGCCTTCTTCATGGCCCGGCCGTCCTTGGCCAGACCGAGCCAGGACATGCCGGAGTCCCTCTTGAACTCCAGCGTCCTCCTGGCGGTGGGGCCGAGCCGGCGCAACCTCGAGGTCTCCTCGACCTCCTCCACCAGCCCGGTGCGCAGCATCCGGTGCGGCATGCCGTCGACCTTGGCGGTGACGACGGTGTCGGTGAGCCCGCGCTCGAGGTAGAGCTGCTTGACGGCGTCCGGCACCGCGGAGTCCTGGGTCAGCAGGAAGCGGGTGCCCATGCCGACCGCGGCGGCGCCGTACGACAGCGCGGCCGCGAGTCCGCGCCCGTCGAAGAAGCCGCCCGCCGCGACGACGGGGATGTCGCTGCCGACGCTGGTCAGCGCGTCGAGGACCGACGGGAGCAGCAGGGTGGTGGGGACCGGGCCGGTGTGGCCGCCGCCCTCGCCGCCCTGGACCATCACCGCGTCGGCGCCCCAGCCGGCGACCTTGATCGCGTGCTTGGCCGCACCGATCGAGGGCATCACGACGATGCCGTGGTCCTTGAGGCGCGTGACCAGCTCGGGCTTGGGCTGCAGGGCGAAGGACGCGACCTTGACCCCGTGCTCGATGAGCAGCTCGACGCGCTGCGGGGCGTCACTCGCGTCGGCGCGCAGGTTGACGCCGAAGGGGGCGTCGGTGCGGCCCTTGACCTCGACGATCGCCCTCTCGAGCTCCTCGTAGGACATGGTGGCGCTGGCCAGGATGCCCAGACCGCCGGCGTTGGCGGTGCCGGAGACGAGGCGGGCCCCGGAGACCCAGCCCATGCCGGTCTGCACGACCGGGTGCCGGACCCCGACGAGGTCGGTGAACGGCGTACGGATCTGCTGCTCGATCATCGCGCTTCCTCGGATCGCGGGACCTCCTTGAAGCGCAGACCCTTGGGGTCCAGCACCTCACGGATGACCAGCTGCTCCTCGGTGGTGGGCAGCCTGGTCTCGGGCACGTCGGCGTCGGAGCCGTCGACGTGGATCGCGCAGCCACTGGCCTCACGGACCTCGTCGACCGTGACGCCGGGGTGCACCGAGAGCAGCCGCAGTGTGCGCTCGGGGCCGTTGACGTCGAGCACGCCGAGGTTGGAGACGACCCGGTGGATGTCGTTGAAGCGCGCTGCGCCGGCTGCCGCGGCCCGCGAGGGGCCGACACCGGAGACGATGTCGACGGCCTCGACGAAGACGCGGGGGGAGTGCCGCGGCACCCAGTACGACGTCCGGTTGTTGACCGTGTTGCCGGGCGCGCCCCGCGAGCCGAGCAGCTGGCGCTTGGGCTGGGCGAAGTCCCCGATGGCGGAGATGTTCTGGTTGCCGTGCCGGTCGATCTGGGTGGCGCCCATCATCACGTGGCGCTTGCCGTAGGCGACGACGTCGAAGACCCTGCGGAAGGGGATCCACCCCTCGACCTTGTCGGCCTTCGCGAACAACGGAGGCACTCCGGCGAGGAACAGCGCCTCGCCGTCGGAGATCACCAGGTCGGGGTTGGAGGTCAGCTTGGCCAGCCGGACACCGAGCATCGGCAGCATGCCCATGGGGCTGGCGAAGATCTCGCCGTCGTCCTTGAACGCGTCGGCGATGGCGGCCGCGCAGACGTCGGCGGTGGTGATGTCGGCCGTGGTGTTGTCGGTGGTCTCGCTCATGCCTGCTCCTCCTGGAACGCCGTGACGGCCGCCTGGTAGGCCGCCTCGTCACCGGTCAGGAACCGGTCGTGGAACGCCTGCCAGTCCTCCTCGGACCCGCCGGCGGCAGCGGCGTACGCCCGCTGGAACTTCTCGTCGCGCTCGTAGTCGGGCGTGCAGGTCGTGAAGTGCGCGCCGTTCGGCGTCTCGACGACGCCGCTGACCATCATCCGGTTGAGCAGCAGTCGCTGGACCGGGGTGTCGTGGCTGAGGCCGGCGGTGTCGACGACCTGCTCGCAGCTGACGTACGCGCGGTCGGCGGCCATGCAGAACAGGTCGTCGAAGTACGGGTCGGGGCCGAGGTACGTCGCGTTGCCGTGCTGGTCGGCGCGGTTCATGTGGACCAGGGCGACGTCGAGGCGCAGCGCGGGAACGGCGACGAGCGTCTCGTGGCCGAACCCCTCGTCGTACGGGCTCTCGACGGTCCGGATCCACGGGTTGTTGACCAGGACGTCGGAGCCGAGCCCGGCGCGCATCGGCAGGAAGGGCAGGCGCTGGGCGGCGGCCTGGAGCCCGGTGTTGAACATGCCCTCGTCGAGCTCGACGACCTCGGGGATGGTGCCCTCCTGGCGGGCCTTCTGGAAGTTCGGCTCGAGGGGGACGGAGTCGAGGGAGACGAAGGCGTAGACCAGCTTGCGGACCTTGCCGGCGCGGGTGAGCAGGCCGACGTCGGCGCCGCCCCAGCTGACCAGGGTGAGGTCCTTGAGGTTCGAGCGGTAGATCGCGCGGACCAGGGCCATCGGCTTGCGCCGCGGCCCCCAGCCGCCGATGCCGATGGTCATGCCGTCCTCGAGGGTGTCGACGACCTCGTCGATCGACATCCGCTTGTCGCGTGGGCCCTTCACTTCTTGCTCTTCTCCGTTCCTGCGAACTCGTCTCGCAGCTCGTCGGCCACCCCGGCGAGGTTCAGCTCGAAGGTGAACCCCTGCTCGAAGCGGTAGCTCTTGTTGACGTCGACCGGGTCGATGCCGTTGAGCGCCTCCTTGGCGGCGCGGATGACCCGGGTGTCCTTGCTCGCGATGTCGGTCGCGACCCGCAGCGCCGCGTCCATCAGCTCCTCGCGCGACACGGTCTCCAGGACCGAGCCGAACTGCACGAGGTCGACGGCCTTGATCGTGCGGGCGGTGAAGTAGAGGGTGCGCAGCATGTGCGGCGGCACGAGCCGCGCCATGTGGGTCGCGGCACCCAGGGCGCCCTGGTTGACCTCCGGGACGCCGAAGTAGGCGTCGTCGCTGGCCACGATGCAGTCGGCGTTGCCGACCAGGCCGACACCGCCGCCGACGCAGAAGCCGTTGACCGCGGCGATGACCGGGACGGCGCACTCGTAGACGGCCTTGAATGCCGCGTAGCAGCCCTTGTTGGCGCCGATCAGTGCGTCGAAGCCGCTGGTGTGCTGCATCTCCTTGATGTCGACGCCGGCGTTGAAGCCCCGGCCCTCGGCGCGCAGGATCACGACCTTCGTGCCCATGTCGGCGCTGGCCTCGTCGAGCGCCGCGGCGACGTCGAACCAGCCCTGCACGGTCAGCGCGTTGACGGGTGGGTGCTCCATCGTGACGACGCGGATGCCGTCGTCGCGGAGCTCGGAGGTGATGGTCATGCCGCTCCTGCGTGCGCTCGGGATCGGGGTGGTGGGCTGCCTTCGCAGCTAACCAAGCAAGTGCTTGGTAGGGTAGCAGCATGGCGCTCTCGCTGGACCTGACCGGGAAGGTCGTCCTCGTCACCGGAGGCACCCGTGGCATCGGCCGCGGCATCACGTCGGCGTTCCTCGACGCGGGGGCGAGCGTGGTCACCTGCTCGCGGTCGGACGTCGAGCCGGTCCCCGGCAGCACGCACCGGGTCTGCGACGTGCGCGACCCCGAGGCGGTGACCGCTCTGGTCGAGGCCGTGGTCTCCGAGCAGGGTCGGCTGGACGTCCTGGTGAACAACGCCGGGGGAGCGCCGTCGACCGACGCTGCGACCGCGTCGCCGCGCTTCCACGACAAGATCCTCGCGCTGAACCTCAGTGCGCCGCTGATGCTCGCCCAAGCCGCGAACCGCGTCATGCAGGAGCAGGGGAGCGGCGCGATCGTCAACATCTCCTCGATCTCCGCGCACCGCCCGGCGCCCACCATCGCCGCGTACGGCGCCGCGAAGGCCGGCCTGGACTCGCTGACGCGCTCGCTGGCGATGGAGTGGGGTCCGCGGGTGCGCGTCAACGCGATCGACGTCGGGCTGTGCCGCACCGAGCAGACCGACGACCACTACGGCGACGACGCCCGGGTCGCCGCGATCGAGGCCACCATCCCGCTCGGTCGGATGGCGACGCCGACCGAGGTGGGGAACGTGGCGGTCTTCCTGGCCAGCGACCTGGCGTCGTACGTCTCCGGCGCGCGGGTCACCTGCGACGGCGGCGGCGAGCCGCCTGTCTTCCTGCACATCTGAACCCCAACCTCTCCAAGGAGTCCCTGTGTCCTCTCTCCTGGCCGGTCGCGTCGCGATCGTCACCGGTGCCGGTCGCGGCATCGGCCGCGCCCACGCCCTCGAGCTCGCCCGGCACGGCGCCGCGGTGGTCGTCAACGACTACGGCGTGTCCCTCGCCGGTGAGGACACCGGTGAGACCCCCGCGGAGTCAGTGGTCGCCGAGATCGAGGCCGCAGGCGGTCGGGCCGTGGTCAACACCGCCGACGTGGCCGACTGGGAGCAGTCGGCGGCGATGGTGCAGCAGGCGGTCGACACGTTCGGCGGGTTGGACATCCTCGTCAACAACGCCGGGTTCGTGCGCGACCGGATGCTGGTCAACACCTCCGAGGAGGAGTGGGACGCGGTCATCCGGGTGCTGCTGAAGGGGCACTTCGCCCCGCTGCGGCACGCCGGGTCCTACTGGCGTGACGAGTCCAAGGCGGGCCGTGCGCGCGCGGCGCGGGTCATCAACACCTCCTCCGGTGCCGGGCTGCAGGGCTCGGTCGGCCAGTCGGCGTACTCCGCCGCGAAGGCGGGTGTCGCTGGCCTGACCCTGGTGGCGGCGCAGGAGATGGGTCGCTACGGCG
Source organism: Actinomycetota bacterium (assembly GCA_036341255.1). GTDB lineage: Bacteria > Actinomycetota > Actinomycetes > Propionibacteriales > Nocardioidaceae > Nocardioides. The sequence continues at coordinate 30,455 of JAYYWX010000007.1, forward strand.
TGACGGTCAACGGCATCGCGCCGGTCGCCAAGACCCGGATGACCGAGGGTGCCTTCGACACCTCAGCGATGGCGCTGCCCGAGGACAACTCGCCGATCGTCGCGTGGCTGGCCTCCGAGGACGCCGGCGACGTGACGGGCAGGATGATCGAGATCGACGGTTCCGTCATCACGCTCGAGAACGGCTGGTCGCACGGTGAGTCCCGCGACGCCGGTGGTCGCTGGTCCGCTGCCGACGTCGGCCCCGCCCTTCGTTCCATGATCGCCGCCGCTCCCGACCCGGAGCCTGTGTACGGGGCGTGAGCGGGAAGGTCTGACTGACATCAGTCAGACCTTCCAGCGCGGCGTCCCTCAGATCCGCTCGATCACGGTGCCGGTCGCCATGGCGCCACCGGCGCACATCGAGATCAGCGCGGTGGAGGCGTCACGGCGCTCGAGCTCGTGCAGGGCGGTGGTGATGAGCCGGGTGCCGGTGGAGCCGACGGGGTGGCCGATGGCGATGGCGCCGCCGTTGACGTTGACCTTGTCCATGTCGACCTTGTGCTCGCCGGCCCACGAGAGCACGACGGAGGCGAACGCCTCGTTGACCTCGAACAGGTCGAAGTCGGAGATCGACATGCCGGTGCGGTCGAGCACACGGCGGGTGGCGTCGACCGGGCCGTCGAGGTGGAAGTACGGGTCGGAGCCGACCAGGCAGTGCGTCACGATCCGTGCGCGGGGCTTCAGGCCCAGGGAGGCGGCCAGGTCGGAGTCCATCAGCAGCACGGCCGAGGCGCCGTCGGAGATCTGCGAGGACGTGCCCGCGGTGTGCATGCCGTCGGGCAGCACGGTGCGCAGGCCCGACAGGCCCTCGAGCGTGGTGTCGCGCAGGCCCTGGTCGGTGTCCACCAGGCGACGCTCGCCGGTGGGCTTGCCCTCCTCGTCGAGCACGGGGGCGTCGTACGCCGCGATCTCGCGCTTGAAGCGGCCCTCGTCGACGGCGACGCGGGCCTTCTGCTGGGAGGCCAGGCCGAAGGCGTCGAGGTCGGCGCGTGTGATGCCGCGGTGCTTGGCGATGCGGTCGGCGGCCTCGAACTGGTTGGGCATGTCGATGGTCCAGTCGTCCGGACGCGGGTCGCCCATGCCCGGCGGGACGTTGGCGCCCAGCGGGATGCGCGACATCGCCTCGACGCCGCACGCGATACCGACCGCGATGGTGCCGGCGGAGATCATGTCGGCGACCAGGTGCGTGGCCTGCTGGCCCGAGCCGCACTGGGCGTCGATGGCGGTGCCGCCGGTGTGCTGTGGGAGACCCGCGTGCAGCCACGCGCGCCGGACCATGTCGTTGGACTGCTCGCCGGCCTGGGTGACGCAACCGCCGACCACCTGCTCCACGAGCTCGGGGTCGACTCCGGCGCGCGAGAGCACCTCGCGCTGCACGAACCCGAGCAGCTGGGCCGGGTGCACGCCGGCCAGCCAGCCCTTGCGCTTGCCGAGGGGGGTGCGGACGGCGTCGATGATCACTGGGGTACCCATGAGCCAAAACTAGAACACGTTCTCGTACGCCGACAAGGCCGGCCCGTCCCGTGGCAGCCGACTGCCACCTCGTGTCGCACCGTTGCTCACCTACCGGCGGTATGTAATGCTGCTCACTAGAACGTGTTCCACCTTGCGTGCTCGTCGCGACCGGGTGCGGACACTCCACGACCTGCACGACGAGTACGACCCGCACGCATCCAGCGCCCCATCACGGCGCGACCGCCACCACCGAGGGAGTCCCCTGTGACGATCGCCGACACCCCGCTCGCCCCCTTCGACCCGACCGACCCGGACGTGATCGCGGAGCGGATGCCGCACCAGGAGATGCTGGCGCTGCGGCGCACGGCCCCGGTGTCGTGGGTGCCCCAGGAGGAGGCTGCCCTCGGCGGCTTCCGGCCCGACCACACCGGCTACTGGGCCGTGAGCACCCACGCCGAGGTCGCTGCGGTCTCCAAGAACAGCACCGACTACTCCACGGCCGCCAACGGCGTGATCATGCGCTTCGCTCCCGAGATGACCAAGGAGGAGCGCGAGCAGACCGGCTTCCTGCTGATCAACCACGACGCTCCCGATCACACCAAGCTGCGCCAGATCGTCTCGCGCGCGTTCACCCCCCGCGCGGTCAACGCCCTGCACGACGAGCTGAAGACCCGCGCCGAGAAGATCTGGGCCGACGCCGTCGAGGAGGGCAGCGGCGACTTCGTCGAGAAGGTGGCCGCCGAGCTGCCGCTCCAGGCGATCGCCGACCTGATCGGTGTCCCGCAGGCCGACCGGCACAAGCTCTTCGAGTGGTCCAACCAGATGATGTCCTACGACGACCCCGAGCTCGGCGGTGACCAGCAGGTCGCCTTCATGGAGATCCTCGGCTACTCGATGGCCCTGGCCGACGAGCGTCGCAAGAACCCCCAGGACGACATCGTCACCAAGCTCGTCTCGGCCGACGTCGACGGTCGCGGCCTCACCGACGACGAGTTCGGCTTCTTCATGATCCTGCTGGCCGTCGCCGGCAACGAGACGACCCGCAACGCGATCACGCACGGCATGCACGCCTTCGCCACGATGCCCGAGCAGTGGGAGATCTTCCGCAACGAGCGGCCGGCCACCGCGGCCGACGAGATCATCCGCTGGGCCACGCCGGTGACCGCGTTCCAGCGCACCGCCATGCGCGACGTCGAGCTCGGCGGGGTCACCATCCCCGCCGGCCAGCGCGTCGGCCTGCTCTACGCCAGCGCCAACTTCGACGAGCAGGTCTTCGACGACCCGTTCACCTTCGACGTACGCCGGGACAAGAACCCGCACCAGGCGTTCGGCGGCCACGGCGCGCACTACTGCATCGGTGCCAACCTCGCGCGCATGGAGGTCAACCTGATGTTCAACGCGATCGCCGACAGCGGCGCCCGTTTCAGCCTCGAGTCGGAGCCGGCGCGACTGCGCAGCGGCTGGCTCAACGGGGTCAAGAGCATGCAGATGAGCTACCAGGGCTGAGGGCGGACCCGATGACGAGCACCACCGACCTCCTTCCCGAGGGCTTCGACGACTTCACCGACCCCTGGCTCCTGGAGCGGGGCATCCCGCACGAGGCCTTCCGCAAGGCCCGGCAGACCTCGCCCATGCACTGGGTGGAGCAGAAGCCCGGGGCGGCCGACGGCATGTCCCACGTCGCCGGCCACGGCTACTGGGCCGTGACCCGCCACGAGGACGTGGCGGCGATCTCGAAGAACTCCAAGGACTGGTCCACCGAGGAGAACGGGTCGATCATCCGCTTCTCCGAGGGCATGCAGCGCGACCAGGTCGAGCTGCAGCGCGTGATCCTGCTCAACCAGGACCCGCCACACCACACCCAGCACCGCTCGATCGTCTCCCGCGGCTTCACCCCGCGCTCGATCAGCGAGCTCGAGACCCTGATGGAGAAGCGGGCCCACGACATCGTGGCCGGAGCCGTGGCCGCCGGCAGCGGCAACTTCGTCGACCAGGTCGCAGCGGAGCTGCCGCTGCAGGCGATCGCCGACCTGATCGGCGTGCCGCAGGAGGACCGGCACAAGCTCTTCCACTGGTCCAACCAGATGTTGGCCGCCGACGACCCCGACGTGCAGGGCGAGCCCGAGGTGGCTGCGGCGGAGATCCTGGCCTACTCGATGGCCATGGCCGCCGAGCGCAAGGCCAACCCCCAGGACGACATCGTCACCAAGCTGATCAACGCCCACGTCGGTGAGCGCGGCCTGTCCGAGGACGAGTTCGGCTACTTCGTCATGATGCTGGCGGTCGCCGGCAACGAGACCACCCGCAACGCCATCACCCACGGCATGAACGCCTTCTTCGAGTACCCCGACCAGTGGGAGCTGTGGAAGGCCGAGCGTCCGGACACGATGGTCGACGAGGTCGTGCGGTGGGCCAGCCCGATCAGCGTCTTCCAGCGCACCGCCAAGACCGACGTCGAGATCGGCGGTGTCACGGTCAAGAAGGACCAGCGTGTGGGCCTGTTCTACGCCAGCGCCAACTTCGACGAGGACGTCTTCACCGATCCCTACACCTTCGACATCACCCGGGACCCGAACCCGCAGCTCGGGTTCGGCGGCCACGGCGCGCACTACTGCCTCGGCGCCAACCTGGCCCGTCAGGAGATCCGGCTGATCTTCCACGCCATCGCCGACCAGGCCCCCGACATCCATCGGCTCCAGGAGCCGGCGCGCCTCGTGCACGCCTGGGTCAACGGCATCAAGGACCTCCAGGTCTCCTACACCTGACCCGATCGCTGCCGATAGGAGGGGAGTGACCCGCTCCTCTCGGCTTCTCGTGGCGCTCGCGCTCCTGGTCGGCACTCCCTGGCCGGCGCAGGCGGTGCCGCGGGGCGACGAGGCCGTCGTGGAGCAGGGGCCGGCCCGCGAGCGGCACCGCACCGACCTGGTGACGGTGCCGCAGCGGGCCTGGGTGGTCCTGCGCGGCCACGGCTGGGGGCACGGGCACGGCATGAGCCAGTACGGCGCCGGCGGTGCCGCCGAGGCGGGGCTCACCTGGCCCCAGATCCTCGACTTCTACTACCCCGGCACCGAGACGGGTCACGCCGACGGCGAGATCCGTGTGCTCGTCACGGCCGACACCACTCCCGACCTCGTCGTGCGGCACCAGCCCGGCCTGATGCTGCTCGACGGTGCTGGGGGAGCCGCAGCGCTGCCGGCCGGCGTGACCGACCAGTGGCGGATCACGCCCACGGCGACGGGCGCGGTCCTCCAGCGGCGTACGACGCAGGGCGGCGTGGTCCGCTGGCGCAAGGACCGCCCGGTGGGGGCAGGTGCGGGCTTCACCGCGGGTGGTGCTCCGGTCGTGCTGGTGACCCCGTCTGGCGAGGTCGGATACCGCGGGCGGCTGGTCTCGGTGCCCGGCTCCGACGGCCGGGACACCGTCAACGTCCTGGGCCTGGAGGACTACGTCCGCGGTGTCGTCACCCGGGAGATGCCGGCCTCGTGGCCCGCTCAGGCCGTCGCGGCGCAGGCGGTCGCGGCCCGCACCTACGCGGTGAGGTCGCGAGCGGGCGCGGCCGGGCGCACCTACGACGTCTGCGACACCACCGCGTGCCAGGTGTACGGCGGAGCTGCCGGTGAGTCCGCGGCCGGGTCGGTCGCGGTGTCGGCCACCGCGGGGACGATCCTGACCTGGCAGGGCGCTCCGGCGCTCACGATGTACTCCTCCAGCAACGGCGGCCGCGCGCTCGGCGTGGACGGCATTCCCTACCTGGTCGACCAGCGCGACCCCCACGACGACTGGGCGCCGAACCCGAACCACACCTGGATGCGGCGGATCGCCGACGACACGCTCGAGGCCCGCTGGCCGGCCGTCGGCGAGCTCACCGGTGTCCGCGTGCTCTCCCGGGAAGGGGGCGGCGAGTGGGGCGGACGCGCCCTCGCCGTCCGGCTCGTCGGGACCGCTGGAGCGGTCACCGTGGCCGCCTCGGAACTGAAGGCGGCCCTGGGTCTCAAGGAGCGGTGGTTCACCCTCGTCGGCGCGCGCCGACGCTGGTGACCGGTCGGCGGAGCCGGATCAGTCGCGCGCAGTCAGGATGAGCGGCCCGTCCTCGGTGATCGCGACGGTGTGCTCCATGTGGGCGCCGCGCGAGCCGTCGGCGCTGCGCAGGGTCCATCCGTCGGGGTCGGTGTAGATCTCGTCGGAGGTGTGCAGGAACCACGGCTCGATGGCGATGACCAGGCCGGGCTGCAGCTTGAAGCCCCGACCCGCGCGACCGTCGTTGGGGATGTGCGGGTCGCCGTGCATGGTGCGGCCGACGCCGTGCCCGCCGAACTGGGTGTTGATGGACAGCCCGGCCCCGCGGGCGACACCGGCGATCGCGGCGGAGATGTCGCCGATGCGATTACCGGGACGGGCCGCGGCGATGCCGGCCTCGAGGGCACGCGTGGTCACCTCGATGAGGCGCAGGTCCTCCTCACGCGGAGTGCCGACGACCACGGACAGGGCGGAGTCGGACACCCACCCGTCCACCGAGGCCGCGAAGTCGACCGAGAGCAGGTCGCCGTCGGCCAGCACGTAGTCGTGGGGGAGCCCGTGCAGCACCGCGTCGTTGACCGACGTGCACAGGACCTTGCCGAAGGGCGAGGCGCCGAAGGAGGGGTGGTAGTCGATGTAGCAGGACTCCGCGCCCGCCTGGCGGATCATGTCGTGGGCCAGGGCGTCGAGCTCGAGGAGGTTCACCCCCGGTGCGGCCTTCTCGGCCAGCGCCGTGAGCACCGAGGCCACGAACCGCCCCGCGGGGCGCATCTGCTCGATCTGGGCCGGCGTCCTGAGCTCGATCATGACGCCGACCCTACCGAGGAGGGTCCTGACCTCAGGTGGTCGGCTTCTCCGAGCCCACGACCCACATCGCGAAGAACTGCGACCCGCCGCCGTAGGCGTGCCCCAGCGCTCGGCGGGCCCCGTCGACCTGGTGCTCGCCCGCCGCTCCGCGCACCTGCAGGGCCGCCTCGCCGAACCGCAGCATCCCCGAGGCGCCGATGGGGTTCGACGACATGACGCCACCGGAGCAGTTGACCGGGATCCTGCCGTCCATGGCCGTCGCGCCGGACTCGGTGAGCTTCCACCCGGCGTACTCCTCGGCGAAGCCGAGCGACTCCAGCCACATCGGCTCGAACCAGGAGAACGGCACGTAGATCTCGGCGGCGTCGATCTCGTCGATCGGCGAGGTGATGCCGGCCTGCTTCCACAGGGCGGCCGCGGCGTCGCGCGAGGCCTGCGGGTTGACCTGGTCGCGCTCGGCGGCCGTGGTGGCCTCCGAGCGCATGACGGTGCCGTGGATCCAGGCCGGGTTCGCCGACGACTTCGCGGTGTCCTCGTCGACGATCACGAGGGCGCACGCGCCGTCGGAGGACGGGCAGGTCTCGTCGTAGCGGATCGGGTCCCACAGCATCTGCGAGGCCAGCACCTGCTCGACGGTCTTCTCCTCGCGCAGGTGGGCGTAGGGGTTCTTCAGCGCGTTGGTGCGGTCCTTGGCGGCGACGATCGCGCCCACGTGCGTGGGGGCCTCGGATCGGCGGATGTAGGACCGCACGTGCGGGGCGAAGTAGCCACCCGCGCCGGCGTGCACCGGCATGTTGAACGGCACGGGCACCGACAGCGCCCACATGGCGTTGGACTCCGACTGCTTCTCGTAGGCCACGGTGAGCACGCGCTTGTGCACGCCGGCCTGGACGAGGGAGGAGGCGACGATCGCGGTCGAGCCGCCCACCGAACCGGCGGTGTGGACGCGCAGCAGCGGCTTGCCGGCCGCACCGAGCGCCTCGGCGAGGAACAGCTCGGGCATCATCACGCCCTCGAAGAGGTCGGGCGCCTTGCCGACGACGATCGCGTCGATGTCGTCGAGGGTCATGTTCGCGTCGAGCAGCGCCCGGTCGATGGCCTCGCGGCACAGGCCGGCCATCGAGACGTCCTTGCGCTGGGCGCGGTGGTGGGTCTGGCCGACGCCGATCACTGCGGCGGGCTGCTTGGCCATCAGAGGTTCCCTTCCAGGGTGCACATGAAGTTCTGCTGCAGGGCCGGGCCGCTGGTCGCGTGCGCGAGCGCCTTGTCGGACTCCCCGGCCCAGATGCGGCGGGCGGCCTCGCCGACGCGGATGCCGCCGGCGGAGAACATCGGGTTGCTCGCCAGCGCGCCTCCGGAGGGGTTGATGGTCACGTCGTCGGCCAGGCCGGCCTCGCGACGCAGCACCAGCTCCTGGTGGCTGAACGGCGCGTGCAGCTCGGCGGTGTCCACGCCGCCGAGGTCCAGCGCCTCGGCACAGCGGCGGGCCGACGCGGAGCCGGTGAGGTCGCGCGACATCGTCATCTCGTCGACGTACGTCGACAGGCCGGTGAGCCACGCCGGTCGGTCGCACACCTCGCGGGCCCGGTCGCCCGCGGCCAGCACGATCGCGGCGGCACCGTCGGTCACCGGGGCGCAGTCGTGCTTGCGCAGCGGGTCGGCGTACATCGGGCGCGCCAGCAGCTCCTCGACCGAGGAGCCGCCCTTGCGCACGGCCCAGTCGTTCTTCTCGGCGTCGGTGAGCGAGCGGTTCACGACCTCGGCCATGGCGCGCTCGTCCCACAGACCGGCCTCCATGCCGGCGCGGGCCTGCAGGCCGGCCAACGACACGGTGTCGGGCCACAGCGGGGTCATCGTGTACGGCTCGAGCTGCAGCGACAGCGTGCGGCGCAGCACGCCGGCCGAGGACTTGCCGAAGGCGTAGACGAGCGCGGTGTCGACCTCGCCGGTCTGGATCTTGATCCAGGCCTCGTACATCGCCCAGGCCAGGTCCATCTCCACGTGCGACTCGTTGACCGGCGGGATGACCCCGATGGCGTCGACGGCCTGCACGAAGGAGAAGGAGCGGCCGGCCAGGTAGTCGGAGGAGCCCGAGCACCAGAAGCCCACGTCCTTGCGGGTCCAGCCGGTCTGCTCGTAGCACTCCTTGAACAGGGGGACGAGCAGCTCCACGCACGTGGGCGACCCGTCGAAGTCCCTCATCTGTCGCTGGGCGAACCCGACGACGGCGACGTCTCTCATGTGATCTCTTCCCGTCTCTTCCGCCGCTTACAGGTGCTGCTTGTAGGTCTCGAAGTCCGCGTCCGGCTCACCGGTCGGCGCGAAGTGGCTGATGTTCTCGATCGTGGTGCCCCACTCGTCCTCGGGCTTCCACACCGCCTTGACCCGCATGCCCATCCGCACCTCGTCGGCGGGGCAGTCGAGGATCAGGTGCAGGACGGCGATGTCCGCGCCGTCGAGGAGGATGTACGCCGAGACGTACGGCGGAGTGATCCGCTGGCCGAGGAACGGCACGTTGACGATGCAGAAGGTCGTCACGGTGCCGGTGTGCGACAGCTCGACCTCCTCCGCGGTGGGGGTGCCGTCCGAGGGGCAGGCCGCGCGCGGCGGGATGTAGACCTTGTTGCACGTGGGGCAGCGCTGGCCGACGATCCTGCCCTGCTCCAGGCCGCGGTAGAACGCGGACTCCTCGGGGCTGGCCGCGTAGGTGTAGTCGAGGCTGACCGGGACGACGATGCCCGTGACCGGGTCGACCGCACCGCTCGGCGCCACCACCGCCGCGGCGTCCTCGCCCTCGGGGAGTGGCTCGAGGCACGCGATGTCGGTGATGGCCCCGACCCGCTCCTCGGCCCAGCGCACGCGCACCCGCATGCCGGTCGACACCTCGTCGGCCGACGAGACGTCCAGCGCGTGCAGGAACGGCTTCGTCGCACCGTCGAACGTGACGAGCACGTAGGCGAAGGGACGGTCGAACGGCTGGTGCTTGACCGGCTCGGGCACCCACGTCCAGGACGTCACCGTGCCGACGGGCGCGACCTCGACGAAGTCCTCGAGCGCCTGGTGGGTGACCGGGTCGTACTCCGGCGGCGGCACGACGACCTGGCCGTCGGAGGTACGCCCGGCGACGACGACGCCGTCGCGCAGGCCGGTCAGGAACCGGCCGAGCACGGGGCCGGTGGAGCGGGTGTAGTCGAAGGCGACCGTCACCGGCGCCGAGAGGGTGCGGGACATGCGCCAAAACTAGAACGTGTTCTATGCCGATGGCAACTGTTCTGGCAGGGTGTCCCTCATGAAACTGGGACTTCAGCTGGGTTACTGGCAGGCGCAGATGCCGACGCACCACGGCGACCTCGTGCAGGCCGCCGACGAGTCCGGCTTCGACGCGATCTTCACCGCGGAGGCCTGGGGCTCGGATGCGTTCACGCCGCTGGCCTGGTGGGGTCGTGAGACCACCAACGTCCGACTCGGCACCTCGATCGTGCAGATGTCGGGTCGCACCCCGACCTCCATCGCCATGCACGCGCTGACCCTCGACCACCTCTCCGGCGGCCGGCTCGTGCTCGGCATGGGTGTGAGCGGCCCCCAGGTCGTGGAGGGTTGGTACGGCCAGCCCTTCAAGAAGCCGCTGGCCCGCACCCGCGAGGTCGTCGACATCATCCGCCAGGTGCTGCGCCGCGAGGGACCGGTCACCAACGACGGCCCGCACTACCCGCTGCCCTACGCCGGCGAGGGTGCGATGGGCCTGGGCAAGCCGCTGAAGCCGATCACGCACCCGCTGCGTGCCGACGTGCCCATCTGGCTCGGCGCCGAGGGCCCGAAGAACGTCGCGCAGACCGCCGAGATCGCCGACGGCTGGATCCCGATCTTCTACACGCCGAAGTCGGCCGGGATGTACCAGGACTGGCTCGACGAGGGCTTCGCCCGTCCCGGCGCCCGACGCACCCGCGAGACCTTCGAGATCGCGGCCACCTGTCACCTGCAGATCGTGAAGGACGAGGCCGAGAAGCGCGCCGCGGTCGACGCGATGAAGCCCTTCGCCGCGCTCTACATGGGCGGCATGGGTGCCCAGGAGATGAACTTCCACAACCAGGTCTTCGTGCGGATGGGGTACGAGCAGCTCGCCGAGGAGGTGCAGAAGCTCTTCCTCTCCGGGGAGAAGGAGCGCGCCACCGCGCTCATCCCCGACGAGCTGGTCGAGGACATGCACATCATCGGGACCGAGGGCGAGGTCAAGGAGAAGGTCGCGGAGTGGGAGTCCACCGGCGTGACGACGCTCATGGTCAGCCTGCACTCGCCCGACGAGGTCCGCCGGGTCGCCGAGCTGCTGGCCTGAGATGACCGAGGTCATCGGGCTCAGCGCCTTCGCGCACTCCGACCTGCCCACCGCGGAGGTCGACCGGCAGCAGGAGGTGTACGACGCGCTCGCCGACGCCGTCCGCGGGCTCGTCGACGCCACCATCCGCTCGACCGTCCCGGAGGAGCGCATCCGGTCCGTCGAGGAGCGGGTGCGCGCGCTGACCGAGGAGCTGCGGGCGGAGCAGCTGCCCGGTCCGTTCGGCATCCACTACAACGACGAGGGCCGCTCCTGGAACTGGGGCAACGCCGTCGTCGGCCGGCGCAACGCCATCGCTCCGCCGCTGGAGCTGCTGGAGCGTCCCGGGGGAGGGCTGCGCGCCGAGGTCGAGCTGGGTGCGGCGTACGAAGGTCCGCCGGGGCTGGTCCACGGCGGCGTCACCATGCTGCTCCTCGACCACCTCATGGGCGAGGTCGGCAGCGACGGCCACCGCCGGGTCACGATGACCGGCACGCTCACGGGTCGGTACGCCGCCCCGACGCCGCTCGGGCCGGTCGTGCTGGAGGGGTGGATCGCCCGCGAGGAGGGCCGCAAGGTCTTCGTCGAGGCGACGCTCGGCACGCCGGACCGGGTCACCGTCGAGGCGCACGGGGTGTTCATCATCCCCTCGTGGGCCTGAGGCGGCCCGCCGGCGGACCACCCTGGCGTAGAACTGGAACACGTTCTAGTCTCGCCCCCATGAGCGACCTGGACACCCTGCGCACCGGCACCCACAACGGCCACCTGATGGTCGCCGCCCTCAAGCGGCACCGCACCAAGCCCGTCATGCACCTCGGTGACACCGTGCTGACCGGCGGCGAGACGGCCGCGCGGATCAGCCAGTACGCCCAGGCTTTCGAGTCCCTCGACGCCGGCCGCGGCACCGCGGGTGCGCTGCTCGCGCTGAACCGCCCCGAGGTGCTCTTCATCCTCGGTGCCGGCCAGACCCAGGGCTATCGGCGCACCTCGCTGCACCCGCTCGGCTCGCTCGACGACCACGCCTACGTCATCAACGACGCCGAGATCAGCGTCCTGGTCGTCGACCCGGTCTTCGCCGACCGTGCGGCCGGCCTCCTGGAGAAGTGCCCGGGCCTCAAGCAGGTCCTCACCATCGGGCCGGTGCCCGACCAGCTCGCCCACGTCGGCAAGGACCTGGTGGCCACGGCGGCGGAGTTCGAGCCGAAGCCGCTGGAGGCGGTGCTGCTCCCGCCCGACCACATCACCTCGATCACCTACACCGGCGGCACCACGGGCAAGCCCAAGGGCGTCATCGGCCTGGCGCAGTCGTTCTCGACGATGACCGCGGTCCAGCTCTCGGAGTGGGAGTGGCCGACCAATCCCAAGTTCCTCATGTGCACCCCGCTCTCGCACGCGGGGGCGGCGTTCTTCGCCCCGACCGTCATCAAGGGCGGCGAGCTGCACGTGCTGACCAAGTTCGACCCGGCCGAGGTGCTGCGCGTGATCGAGGAGGAGAGGATCACCGCCACCATGCTGGTGCCCTCCATGCTCTACGCGCTGATGGACCACCCCGACAGCCGCACCCGCGACCTGTCCTCGCTCGAGACGGTCTACTACGGCGCCTCGGCGATCAACCCGGTGCGGCTGAAGGAGGCCATCGAGCGCTTCGGCCCGATCTTCGCGCAGTACTACGGCCAGTCCGAGGCGCCGATGGTCATCACCTACCTGTCGAAGGAGGACCACGCCGAGGCGGTCGCGACCGGCAACGACGCCCGACTCTCCTCCTGCGGCCGGCCTGCGGCGATGCTCCGCACCGCGCTGCTCGGCGAGGACGGCAGCCCGGTCCCCGTGGGCGAGCCGGGGGAGATCTGCGTCGCCGGCCCGCTGCTCTCCGGTGGCTACTGGAAGCTTCCCGAGGTCACCGCCGAGACCTTCCGCGACGGCTGGATGCACACCGGTGACGTGGCGCGCGAGGACGAGGACGGCTTCTGGTACATCGTCGACCGCACCAAGGACATGATCGTCACCGGCGGGTTCAACGTCTTCCCGCGCGAGGTCGAGGACGTCGTCGCCGAGCACCCCGCGATCGCCCAGGTCGGCGTGATCGGCACCCCGCACGAGAAGTTCGGTGAGGCGGTGACGGCGGTCGTGGTGATGCGCGAGGGCCACGAGCTGACCGACGCCGTCATCGCCGAGATCCAGGAGATGGTGAAGGACCGCAAGGGGTCGGTGCAGGCGCCCAAGCAGGTCATCGCCACTGACGCGCTCCCGCTCACCGGGCTCGGCAAGCCGGACAAGAAGGCGCTGCGTGCACAGTTCTGGACCGGGGACCGTTCCGTCGGCTGAGCCCGGCCACGAGGCGCGGTCGCGCTGACGCACGAAGGCCCGCTGTCCTCCGGGACGGCGGGCCTTCGGCGTACGCGGGTGGGGCTACTTGCCCTGGAACTCCGGCTTCCGCTTCTCCAGGAACGCCCGCGGGCCCTCCTTGGCGTCGTCGGAGGAGAACACCGCGGCGCCGACCTTGGCGTCGTCGGCCCAGCACTCCTCCTCGTGCTTGCCCTCGGAGTCGCGCATCGTCTTGAGGATCGCCTGGACGGCGAGCGGACCGTTGGCGGCGATCATGTCCGCGAGCTCGCGGGCCTTCTCCAGGGCGCTCCCGTCGGGGACGACGTGCCCGATGAGGCCGAGCTCCTTGGCCTCGGCGGCCATCAGGGTGCGGCCGGTCAGCAGCAGCTCGGCCGCCACGGTGTAGGGGATCTGACGGGGGAGCCGGACCGCGGAGCCGCCCATCGGGTAGAGCGACCAGCGAGCCTCGGCGACGCCGAACTTCGCCGACTCGCCGGCGACGCGGATATCGGTGCCCTGCAGGATCTCGGTGCCACCGGCGATCGCCGGGCCCTCCACCGCGGCGATGAGCGGCTTGGTCAGTCGGAACCCCTTGAGCAGGCCCTTGATCACCGAGGGGTCGAACTCGCCGGACTCGAAGCTGTCCGAGGGCGGCTTCTCGTTCGCCGTCTTCAGGTCCATCCCCGCGCAGAAGTAGCCGCCGGCGCCGGTGAGGATGCAGACGCGGATCGAGTCGTCGGAGTTCACCCGGTCCCAGGCGTCCTCCATGATCCGCAGCATCTCGCTCGAGAGCGCGTTGCGGCGCTCGGGACGGTTCATCGTCACGGTCAGGACGTGGCCGTCCTGCTCCACCAGGCAGTCAGTCATGCCGTGATGCTAGCCACAAACGAGAACGTGTTCTAGTCTGCGGTCGTGGCCCTCAACATCGCTGACCTGTTCGAGCACGCGGTCGACGCCGCCCCCGACAACCCCGCCGTCAAGGTGGGCGATCGCATCGCGACGTACGCCGACCTGGAAGCCGAGTCCAACCGGCTCGCGCACTACCTGCAGAGCCAGGGCGTCGGTCCCGGCGACCACGTGGCGATCTACGCCAAGAACTCCGTCGAGCACGTCGTCGCCGTGCTCGCCACGGTCAAGATCCGCGCGGTGACGATCAACGTCAACTACCGCTACGTCGAGGGGGAGCTGAACTACCTCTTCGACAACGCCGACGTGGTCGCCGTGGTCTTCGAGCGCTCCTACGCGTCGCTGCTGGCCGCCGTCGCGCCGAACCACGAGAAGCTCAAGACCTTCGTGGCGATCCCCGATGCGATCGACCCCGACGACGACTCGGACATCTCCTCCTTCGGCGGCGTGCTGTACGCCGATGCCATCGCCGACCAGAGCTTCGAGCGGGACTTCGCCGAGCGCAGCGCCGACGACCTCCACATCATCTACACCGGCGGCACCACCGGCTTCCCCAAGGGCGTCATGTGGCGTCACGAGGACTTCTGGCGCGTGCTCGGTGGTGGCATCGACTTCTACACCGGCGAGCCGCTGGAGGAGTTCGACCAGTCCAAGCAGGCCACCGACCCGCGCATGACGACCTTCCCGCTGAGCCCGCTGATGCACGGCGGCGCCCAGGCCGGACTGCTGATGCACCTCTTCGCCGGTCACCTCACCGTGCTCGAGCCCAAGTTCGACCCCCAGCGCACCTGGGAGATCATCGAGAAGGACAAGGTCCAGCTCATCTTCATGACCGGCGACGCGATGGCGCGGCCGCTCATCGAGGAGTACGAGCGCAAGAAGGCCACCGGCACGCCGTACGACGGCAGCAGCCTGTTCGCGATCTCCAGCTCGGCCGCGATCTTCTCCCCGCCGGTCAAGAAGCGCTGGATGGACGAGTTCACCGGTGCCGTCTTCACCGACTCCATCGGGGCGACCGAGACCGGCTTCTCGGGCATGGGTATGCAGGACAAGGACGCCATCAGCACCGACGGCCCGGTCGTGGCCCTCGGCCCTGCGTCCGTCGTGCTCGACGAGGACAACCGTCCGATCCCGATGACCGAGATCGGCAAGATCGGTCGCCTGGCCCGCGGCGGGAACATCCCGCAGGGCTACTACAAGGACCCGGAGAAGTCGGCCGCGACCTTCATCGAGGTCGACGGCACCCGCTACTCCGTGCCCGGCGACTTCGCCCGGATCGAGGCCGACGGCAAGGTGACGCTGCTCGGCCGCGGCTCCAACTGCGTCAACACCGGCGGCGAGAAGGTCTACCCCGAGGAGGTCGAGATGGCCATCAAGGGCCACCCGGCCGTCTACGACACCCTGGTCGTCGGCATCCCGGACGCCACCTACGGCCAGGCCGTCGCCGCCGTCGTGGAGCTGCGCGAGGGGCAGAGCCTCGAGCTCGAGGAGCTGCGCGAGTACCTCCGCGCCCACCTGTCGGGCTACAAGCTGCCCCGGTCGCTCACCGTCGTCGACACCATCCCGCGCAACGCCACCGGCAAGGCGCAGTACCCCGCGGCCAAGGAGATGGCGCTCGCCGCCCAGGCCGCGCCGACCGCCGGCTGACCCCGGCCCCAGACGCACCCCGCCTCCCCACCACCTGCCAGGAGAGAACCTGACATGCGTACCCCGATCTGCGACGAGTTCGGCATCGAGTACCCCATCCTCGCCTTCACCCCCTCCGAGCACGTCGCGGCGGCCGTGTCGCGCGCCGGCGGCCTCGGGGTGCTCGGCTGCGTCCGGTTCAACGACACCGAGGAGCTCGACCGGACCCTCACCTGGATGGACGAGAACACCGACGGCAAGCCGTACGGCGTGGACGTCGTGATGCCGATGAAGATCCCCACCGAGGGCACCTCGACCGACCTGTCGAGCTACATCCCCGAGGAGCACAAGAAGTTCGTCGACGAGACGCTGCTGAAACTCGGAGTCCCGCCGCTGCCGGAGGGGGAGGGCCGCGAGGGCGTCCTCGGGTGGCTGCACTCGATGGCTCGCTCGCACGTCGACGTGGCGCTGCAGCACCGCCCGGTGTTCATCGCCAACGCGCTCGGCTCGCCGCCGGTCGACGTGATCGAGCAGTGCCACGCGGGTGGTCTGAAGGTCGGCGCCCTGGCCGGCGCCCCCAAGCACGCGCTGAGCCACGTCGCCAACGGCGTGGACATCATCATCGCCCAGGGCTACGAGGCGGGCGGCCACACCGGTGAGATCGCCTCGATGGTGCTCACGCCGGACATCGTCGACGCCGTCGGCCCCGACGTCCCGGTGCTCGGCGCCGGCGGCATCGGTTCCGGCCGCCAGGTCGCCGCGTCTCTGGCCCTCGGCGCCCAGGGCGTGTGGACCGGGTCGATCTGGCTCGGCACCGAGGAGTACCGCAACCTCTCGGCCAACCACTCCGCCTGGGAGACCGCCTTCACCCGCGCCACGTCGGCCGACACCGTGCGCACCCGCGTCTACACCGGCAAGCCGGCCCGCCTGCTCAAGACCAAGTGGACCGAGGCCTGGGCGGAGGAGGGTGCCCCGGAGCCGCTGCCGATGCCGCTGCAGAACCTCCTCGTCGCCGAGGCGCACAACCGGATCGTCGCCTCCAACGACCCCGACGTGATCTCGATGCCCGTCGGGCAGATCGTGGGTCGGATGAACGAGGTGCGCCCGGTCGCCGACGTCATGGCCAGTCTCGTCAGCGAGTTCGAGGAGGCCGTCGCCGCCCTGAACAAGGTCAACGGCTGAGGCTTCCCAGTCACTGGTCGAGGCCCCGAGCGAGCGCTCGGGGCCTTAGCCTTGCCGGTGTGACGGACGCAACTCGCTCAGGTGGGGCATGGCGCCGCCTGGCCCTCGTGGCCGCGGCGCTCGCCGTCGGCGGCGGCGGGCTGGTGGCCCAGGGTGGCACGGTGTCGGCCGACGACCCGTTCCCCAAGCCGGTGTCACAGGCCCGCTGCGGCAAGGGCTCGAACCCGGAGACCGACATCCAGGGCCGGGTGCCGCGGGCCGACTACCGCTCCGGTCGTGCGGCGGAGGGCTACACCTGCAACACGAAGGAGCTGGCCCACGAGGGTGGCTCCGGCGGCTTCAAGGTGCTGCGCTACACCGACGAGCAGGGCAACACCTGCGCGTTCTACGACAACACGCTGATCTTCCCGCGCGACGTCGTGAACAACCTGTCCACGGGCCAGGGCACCGTCGTCCTGGACATGAGCCGGCCGCGCCGGCCCGTGCGCACCACGACGCTCGACTCCCCGGCGATGGTGAGCCCGCACGAGACGCTGCTGGTCAACAGGAAGCGCGGGCTGCTCGCGGCTGTGCTGGGCACGGCAGCGACGTACCCCGGCGTCCTGGACGTGTACGACGTCAGCCAGGACTGCCGCGACCCGCAGCTGCTCTCCTCGACCCTGTCGGGGGTGCTCGGCCACGAGTCGGGCTGGTCGAACGACGGGCTGACGTTCTACAGCTCCAGCACCGTCGCCTCGCTGGCCGCGATCGACCTGGCCGACCCCACGGACCCGCAGGTGCTCACCACCCAGTGGGGCGTGAACTACCACGGCATGCGGCTCTCCGACGACGGCCGCATCCTCTACGCCGCCAACATCGGTGACGTCGGTCCGACCGGGGTCACCGACGGCGGCATCGCGATCCTCGACGTCTCGCAGGTGCAGGACCGGGTCGAGGACCCGGAGATCACGATCCTGTCCAAGCTCACCTGGCCCGAGCACTCGATCCCGCAGGTCGCCGAGCCGTTCACGCGCAAGGGACGCCACTACGTGCTGGAGATCGACGAGTTCGTCGACTTCTTCGAGGCCACCAACGCGCTGGCCTACCCGGGCTCGCCGGTGGGCGTCGCGCGCATCATCGACGTCGAGGACCCGACCGACCCGGAGGTCGTCTCCAACATCCGGCTCGAGGTTCACCAGCCCGAGAACCGCGGCGGCGACCAGCTCCGCGACCCGGGCGCCTGGTTCCCCGCGCAGGGGTACGCCGGTCACTACTGCTCGCTCCCCAAGCGTCGCAACCCCAAGCTCGCCGGCTGCTCGATGATCGCCTCGGGCCTGCGGCTCTTCGACATCCGCGACGTCGAGCATCCCCGCGAGGTCGGCTACTTCAACAAGCCGCTGATCCCCGGCGGTGCGCTGAAGCCGCCGACGCTCGGTGGCGCCTACGCGATGTCCGCGCCCGCGTACGACCGCAGGCGCGGCCAGGTCTGGTACACCGACACCAACACCGGCTTCTACAACGTCAAGCTCACCAACGGCCTGAAGAAGCTGCTCCGCTGATCGGGTCTAGCTGACCGGGTGACGTCCCTCGCCGAGCCGGCGCATCAATACGCCGGCTCGATCCGTCAGTCCCGCCGAGCCGGCGTATCAACACGCCGGCTCGACTCAGGCGTAGGCCGTGCCCCGCTCCTCGCGCGTCCACAGCTCACCGTCGCCGGCGGTGACGCCCTGCGCCATCAGCTCGCGCTTGAGCACCTTGTTGGTGGCGGTGGCGGGCAGGTCGTGGTCGATCCGGACGTAGCGCGGCCAGGCCTTGGGGGAGAGGTCCGGCTGCTCGCGCAGGAACGACTCGAACTCCGCCTGGGTGACCTTCTCGCCCTCGTTGAGGACCATCGCGGCCATCACCTGGTCGCCGACCCGGTCGTCGCGGACGGCGTAGACCGCCACGCGGTTGAGGGCGGGCAGCCGCTGCAGGATGCGCTCGATCGGACCGGCCGCGAGGTTCTCGCCGTCCACGCGCATCCAGTCGGCGGTGCGGCCGGCGAGGTAGATCCAGCCGTCGGCGTCCTTGTAGGCCAGGTCGCCGGACCAGTACATCCCGTGCCGCATCCGGTCGGCGTTGGCATCGGGGTCGTTGTAGTAGCCCTGGAAGTAGCCGCCGCCGGTCGTGTTGACCAGCTCGCCCACTGCCTCGTCGGCGTTGAGCAGGGCACCGTGCTCGTCGAAGCGCGCGACCGGGCACTCGGTGACGGTCTCGGCGTCGTAGATCGCGACCCCGTCCATTCCCTTGCCGATCGAGCCCGGCGGCGTGCCGGGCTCGCGCAGGATGATGATCGCCAGCTCGGTGGAGCCGAAGCCGTCCATGACGTCGCAGTCGAAGCGGCGGGCGAACTCGGCGATGTCGCGGTCGCTGGCCTCGTTGCCGAAGGCGACGCGCAGGGTGTTGTCGGCGTCGTCGTCGCGCTCGGGTGTCGCCAGCACGTAGGCCAGCGGCTTGCCGACGTAGTTCATGTAAGTGACGCCGTAGCGGCGCACGTCGTCGAGGAAGCGCGACGCCGAGAACTTGGTGGGCACCATCGTCGCGCCGCAACCCACCGCGACCGCCCATCCGGCCACGACGGCGTTGGAGTGGAACAACGGCATCGAGAGGTAGCAGACGTCATCGGGTGTCATGGAGAACCGGTCGACGAGGTTGAGCCCGGAGAAGAGCACCATCAGGTGCGCCACCTGCACGGCCTTGGGGTCGCCGGAGGTGCCGGAGGTGAAGATCATCATGAAGGTGTCCATCGCCTCGACCTCGCGCAACGGCGTCAGGTCGCCGGCGGCGGAGACCTCCTGGGCCCAGTCGTCGGAGCCGACGTCGACGACGCGCACGTCGCCGAGGTCGACGCCCTCCAGCAACGGCAGGTGCTCGGCGTCGGTGAGCAGCACCTGGCACTCGGCGCGGCGTACGTCGGCTGCCAGGCCCTCGCCACGGCGGGTCGTGTTGATCCCGCACAGGACGTAGCCGCCGAGACCCGCCCCGGCCATCGCCCGCAGCATCGCGGGGGAGTTGCCCAGGAGCGTGCCGACGTGCGGCGCGCGTCCGCCGTCGAGCGCGGCGATCACGGCGGCGGCTTCAGCGGAGGCCTCCGCCAGGTGCTCGCGCCAGGTCCAGGTCCGGTCGGCGGTCGCGATGGCGGTCCCGTCGTCCTCGAGTCGGTCCCGGAGCATCTGCTGCACGTTCTCGGCCACACGTTCCCCCTCGTAGAACACGTTCTAATTGACGCGTGTCAACGTATGGCGCCCGTCACACCTGGTCAAGCACTTCGGCCAGATCGGTGATGTCGGCGTACGCCGTTCCCCGCTCCTCCCGCTCCAGGAGTCGCCCGCGCCCGGCCACCGCCCCCTGCGCCGCGAGCTCGCGCTTGAGCACCTTGGTGGTCGCTGTGCGGGGCAGCTCGTCGAGGTCGGCCAGCAGCCGGATCCACCGGGGGCGGCCCTTGGTCGGCAGGTCGGGCTGCTCGTCGAGGAAGCGTGCGACCTCGTCGGCGTCGAGAGGGCGGTCGGTCAGCAGTGCGGCCACGAGCTGGTCGCCGATCCCCAGCGGGCCGGGGTCCGGCACCGCGTAGACCGCTGCCTGGGCGACGGCGGGGTGCCTCAGCCAGATCCGCTCGAGCGGCGCGGCGGCGAGGTTCTCGCCGTCCACGCGCATCCAGTCGGCGGTGCGGCCGGCGAAGTAGACCCATCCGTCGGTGTCGCGGTAGGCCAGGTCGCCGGACCAGTACATCCCGCCGCGCATCCGCTCGGCCTCGGCGTCGGGGTCGCCGTAGTAGCCGGCGAAGGCGCCCGGGCCGGTGGTGTTGACCAGCTCGCCGATCGCCTCGTCGCCGTTGGTGAGCCGGCCCGCGTCGTCGAACACCGCGTCGGGCACGGGCAGCCCGGTCTCGGGGTCCAGCACCGCCACGCCCGGGAGCGGGCGGCCCAGGGCGCCCGCCGGCATGTCGGGCTGCCGCTGCACGATGACGGCGTTCTCCGTCGAGGAGTAGGAGTCGACGACCGTGCAGTCGAAGCGGCGTCCGAACTCGGCGATGGCGTGCTCGTTGGCCTCGTTGCCGAACACCAGCCGCAACGGGTTGTCGGCGTCCTCGTCGTCCTCGGGGGTGGCCAGCACGTAGGAGAGCGGCTTGCCGACGTAGTTGGCGTACGTCGCCCCGAAGCGACGCACGTCGGGCAGGAACCCTGAGGCACTGAACCGCCGGGCCAGCGCCACGGTGGCGCCACCGGCCAACGCCGGGGCCCATCCGGCCATGACGGCGTTGGAGTGGAACAACGGCATCGACAGGTACGCCGTGTCGTCGCCGGTCAACCCGAACCGCTCGGCCAGCATCACCCCGGGTCCGGCCACCTTCGCGTGGGTCACGCGCACGGCCTTCGGGTCGCCCGAGGTCCCCGACGTGAAGATCAGCATCAGCAGGTCGTCGGGCCCGACCGGACCCTCGTGGGGTGCGGCGCCCTCGTGGTGGTCGATCAGCCTGGTCCAGTCAGGGCAGTCCACCGGGACCACGGGCACGTCGTCGAGGGCGTCGACCAGGTCGGCGTGGTCGTCGAGGTGTTGGCCGTCGGTGAGGACGAGCTGGCAGTCGGTGCGACGTACGTCGGAGGCCAACGCGGCCCCACGTCGGGTCGGGTTGAGCCCGACCACCACGAGTCCGCCGAGCGCGGCGGCGCCCAGGGTCAGCAGGAAGTCAGGGGTGTTCTCCAGCAGCACCCCCACGTGCGGCGGCCGGTCGTCGTCGAGCAGGCTGCGCAGCGCGGCGGCCCGCTGGTGCCCCTGTGTCACCACCTCGGCCCACGACAGCCGCTCGTCCTCGAACAGCAGCCCGTCCCCCTGGTCGTCCGCCCGAGCCAGCAGCAGGTCGCGGACGGAGGTCTCGACGCCCGCTCGCTGCGCTCGCTGCTCGACCACCGGGGGGTGGTCCACTCGTCGCGCGCGCTGCTCGACCACCGGTGGCGTCAGGCCGGCTCGGCGGCGAGCACCCGCCCGATGGCGAGGGCCTGCTCGGTGGTGCCTCCGAAGGCGAACTCCAGCCGCTTGGCGGTGGTGAAGTAGCGGTGCGCCTCGCCGTCGAGGTCGATGCCGACACCGCCGTGCACGTGGACGGTGGTGTGGGCGAGCCGGTGCGCCGCGTCGGCAGCCCACAGCTTGGCGATCGCCACCTCGGTCTCCGAGGGCAGCCCCTCGGCCAGCCGCCACGCCGCCGACCACAGGGTCAGTCGCTGGCCGAGCACGTCGATGTAGCCGTCGGCCAGGCGCTGCGAGACGGCCTGGAAGGTGCCGATGGGGCGGCCGAACTGCTCACGCGTCTTGGCGTACTGCGCCGTCAGGCGCAGGGCGCCCTCCGTGATGCCCAGCAGCTCGGCGCCGGTGGTCACGGTGACCAGGTCGCCCAGACGGCGCGCGGTGCTGCCGTCGAGAGCGCCGATGAGGGTCGCCGGAGCCTGCTCGAGGTCGAGTCGGGCCACGGTGTCGCCGTCGCTGGTGCGTCCCGGGGTGGTGCGCACGCCGTCGGCGCCCGCCCCGACCAGGAACACGCCGACGCCCTCGGACGTCCCCGCGCTCACGAGGTACGCCGCTGCGCTGGTGCCCGCGCGGACCAGTGACTTCGCGCCGGAGACCGACCAGCCCGCACCCGTGCTGCTCGCGGTGGTGACTGGGAGCGCCGGCAGGTGCGAGCGCTCCTCGCTCAAGGCCACGGTGAGGACCTGCTCGCCGGAGGCGGCGCCTGGGAGCCAGGCGCCGGCGAGGTCGGCGTCGGCCGACTCGGCGAGCAGCAGCGCCGCGGCGCCGTGGGTGGCGAGCGGGACGGGTGCGACGCGCTGGCCGACCTCGTGCAGCACCCGGCACAGCTCGACGAGGCCGAGCCCGGCACCGCCGTACTGCTCGGGGACCGCGAGGGAGAGCAGCCCGGCCTCGCCGAGCGCGGCCCACAGGTCGCGGTCGAAGCGGCTGCCCTCGGCCTCGACGGCCTTCTGCCGGTCGAGGGTCACGCGGTCGTCGAGGATCGAGGCGGCCAGGGCCGCGGCGTCGTCCTGCTCGGGGGTGAAGGAGAAGTCCATGTCAGTCCGTCCTGGTGCTGGTCGAGAGGGGGCCGCGGGTCAGCGCTTCGCGGCGGGCAGGCCGAGACCGACGTAGCCGATGATGTCGCGCTGGATCTCGTTGGTGCCGCCGCCGAAGGTCATCACCAGCGAGGAGCGGAAGAACCGCTCGAGGCGACCGGCGATGACCGCGCCCTCGGAGTCGGCGGTGAGGCCGGCGTGGGGTCCGACGATCTCCATCAGGGACCGGTAGACCTCGGTGGCCAGCTCGGAGCCGTAGATCTTGGTGGCCGACGCCTCGGCGGGGGAGAGGTCGACACCGCGGTCGGCGTCGGAGGCCAGCTTCCAGTTGAGCAGGGTCAGCATCTCGACCCGCGCGTGGGCGCGGCCGAGGGCGATCTGCACCCACTCGGTGTCGATGACGCGCTGGCCGTCGGGATTCTTGGTCTGCTGCGCCCACTCGCGCACCAACTTCACCGACTGGGTCAGCGGGGCGGAGGAGGTGAGCGCGACCCGCTCGTGGTTGAGCTGGTTGGTCATCAGCGACCAGCCGCCGTTGAGCTCGCCGACCAGGTTGCCGACCGGGACGCGGACGTCCTCGTAGTAGGTGGCGCTGGTGTGCACCCCGGCGACGGTGTGCACGGGGGTGTAGGAGAAGCCGGGGGAGTCCGCCGGCACCAGGATCATCGACAGGCCCTTGTGGCGCGGCAGGTCGGGGTCGGTGCGGCAGGCCATCCAGATCCAGTCGGCGTACTGGATCAGCGAGGTCCACATCTTCTGACCGTTGATGACCCACTCGTCGCCCTCGCGCACGGCCCTGGTGCGCAGCGACGCGAGGTCGGTGCCCGAGCCGGGCTCGGAGTAGCCGATGGAGAAGTGCAGCTCGCCGGCGAGGATCTTGGGGAGGAAGTAGTCCTTCTGCTCCTGGGTGCCGTAGCGCATGATCGTCGGCCCGACCGTGTTGAGGGTCAGGTAGGGGATCGGCACGCCGAAGTCGGCCGCGACGTCGGTGAAGATCAGCTGGTCGACCATGGAGCGGTCCTGGCCGCCGTACTCCTTCGGCCAGCCGATGCCGAGCCAGCCGTCGGTCCCGAGCTGGCGGATCACGCCCTTGTAGACGCCGGCCTCGCCGAACTCGCCGGTCGCGGCGCTCAGCCCGGCCCGGATCTCGGGGGTGACGAGGGTGCCGAAGTACTCCCGCAGCTCCTCTCGCAGCGCGATCTGGGCGGGTTCGAGGGCGAGGTGCATGAAGGGCTCCCATGGGCGGAGGCGGATGTCGCTCGGATGACGCTGGAATGGCGCAGGATGGGGGTGAGACCGGGTGTGACGCTGGCCTCGCCGTCCCGAAAACTATAACCTGTTCTCGTTTTGGTCCACCGTCCTCGGCGGCGGACCACCTCCGGCCCCGACTCCGTCACAGACCAGGGAGGTCCTCATGACCGGCACGGCCACCCCCTCCGGCACCCGCCACCTCGACCAGGGCACGCCGCCGGACCGGTACGCCCGGGGCTGGCACTGCCTCGGCCTGGCCCGCGACTTCGGCGACGGCAAGCCGCACGCCATCGACGCCTTCGGCGGCAAGCTCGTGGTCTGGCAGGACACCCAGGGTCAGCTCAACGTCCTCGACGGCTACTGCCGGCACATGGGCGGCGACCTGACCCAGGGCACCGTCAAGGGCGACCAGATCGCCTGCCCGTTCCACGACTGGCGCTGGGGCGGCGACGGCAAGTGCAAGCAGATCCCCTACGCCCGCCGCGTCCCGCTGCGCGCCCGCACCCAGCGCTACGAGACCGCGATCCGCAACGAGTCGCTGTTCATCTGGTTCGACCCCGAGGGCTCGGCCGGCGACCACGACCTGCTCCCGCCCGAGCTGCCGGGCCTCGCGGCGGGCAAGTACACCGACTGGTTCTGGGAGACCGAGCACATCGAGGGCTCCAACTGCCGCGAGCTCATCGACAACGTGGTCGACATGGCGCACTTCTACTACGTGCACTTCGCGTTCCCGACGAGCTTCCGCAACGTGTTCGAGGGCCAGCAGGCCACCCAGTTCATGGAGTCCAAGGGGCGCCCCGACGTCAGCGGCGGCTACGGCTCCGACGAGCTGTTCCTGAAGTCCGAGGCCACCTACTACGGGCCGTCGTACATGATCAACTGGCTCTGGACCGACTACAAGGGCTTCAAGACCGAGGTCGTGCTGGTCAACACCCACATCGCGACGGGTCCGAACTCCTTCACCCTGCAGTACGGCATCCTCGTGGAGAAGCCCGAGGGCATGGACGACGAGACCGCCAACTTCATCGGCAAGAAGTACGCCGACATGTTCGGCCAGGGGTTCCTCCAGGACGTGCACATCTGGAAGAACAAGGTGCCGGTCCAGAACCCGCTCCTGTGCGAGGAGGACGGGCCGGTCTACCAGCTGCGCCGGTGGTACGAGCAGTACTACGTCGACGTCGCCGACATCACCTCCGACATGGTCGACCGCTTCGAGTTCGAGGTCGACACCACCAAGGCCAACGAGTTCTGGCAGGACGAGGTCGCCCAGAACCTCGAGAAGAAGGCTGCCGAGGACGCCGCCGGCGACACCGGGGGCGACACCGAGGGCGACACCGAGGGCAGTGACCCGGCCCTGATGTCGGGCACCTGAGATGGCCTCCTTCGTCCCCACCAGCGCCGAGACGCTGGAGGACCAGCGTCTCTACACCCAGGCGCGGCTGACCCGCGTCGAGTGCCTGGACTGCCTGGCCGCCGTGGGCGTGAAGAAGAACAGCGACCACCACACGTCGGTCCAGTGGACCGCCGAGGCTGCCGCGCAGTGCCCCGACCTCGCGCGACGCAAGGCCGAGAGCCCCGACGGGCGCCTCGCCTTCCACGCCTGCCCGCGGATGAGCGCGAGCATCGAGGCCGCAGTGCGGGACGGCCGGCTGACCATCGGAGCAGAGGACGGATACTGAGCCACCGTGACCGACTCATATGTGCTGGAGGTCGTGGCGGTCGTCGACGAGACGGCCGACGCGCGCTCCATCTCCTTCCGGGTGCCCGAGGGCGCCGAGTCCGCCTTCGAGTACAAGCCGGGTCAGTTCCTGACCTTGGCGGTGCCGAGCGACCGTGACGGCCTCGCCGCTCGCTGCTACTCGCTGTCCTCCAGCCCGCACGACGGCGGGCCGCTGACCGTCACGGTCAAGCGCACGGTCGACGGCTACGCCTCGAACTGGGTCTGCGACCACCTCGAGGTCGGCTCCACGATGCGGGTGCTGCCGCCGAGCGGCATCTTCACCCCGGCGTCGCTGGACGCCGACCTGCTGCTCTTCGCCGGCGGCAGCGGTGTCACCCCGATCATGTCGATCACCCGCACCGCCCTGGCGCACGGTTCCGGCCGGATCGTCGTCTTCTACGCCAACCGCGACGAGCGCTCGGTGATCTTCGCCGACGAGCTGAGCCGGCTGGCCGCCGAGCACCCCGACCGGCTGCAGGTCGTGCACTGGCTGGAGTCCGTCCAGGGCCTGCCCACCGGTGAGCAGCTGAAGGCGTTCGCATCGGCGTACACCACGTGGGACGCCTTCGTCTGCGGCCCGGCGCCGTTCATGAAGATGGTCGTCACCGCGCTGCGGGATCTGGAGTTCCCCCGCGAGCGCCGGCACCAGGAGAAGTTCGTGTCCCTGGGCGGCAACCCGTTCGGTGACGTGGCCGAGGTCGCCGCGGCCGCTCAGGAGGTCGCTGAGGCCGAGTCAGAGGAGGGGACGGAGACCGAGGCGCCCATCGAGGTGCCCGACGGTCCCCAGGCTCCGGTGCGCCTCGAGGTCGAGCTCGACGGGGCGACGCACGCCTTCGACGACTGGCAGCCGGGCAGCACGCTGCTCGAGCACCTGGAGTCCAAGGGTGTGAAGGCGCCGTACTCCTGCCGCGAGGGGGAGTGCTCGGCCTGCGCCGTGCGCCTGCTCGAGGGCGAGGTGAAGATGCTGCACAACGACGTGCTCGACGACGAGGACATCGCCGACGGCATCCGCCTGGGGTGCCAGTCGATCCCCGTCACCGACACGGTGCGCGCGACCTACTCCTGACCTGCCGCTCGGGCGCGGCTGATGATCACCAGCCGCGCTCGCGCCACTCGGCGAGGTGTGGTCGCTCCTCACCGAGCCGGCCGTCCCCACCGTGGCCGGGGTAGAAGACCGTCTCGTCCGGCAGCGTGCCGAAGACCTTCTCCTCCACCTCGTCGATGAGCTGGGCGAAGGCGTCGGCGTCCCCGAACGTCGCGCCGACCCCGCCGGGGAAGAGCGAGTCCCCGGTGAGCAGGTGCGTGCCGCCGTCGGCCGTGCGGTGCAGCAGGGCGATCGAGCCCGGGGTGTGACCCGCGATCGCGATCACCTCGAGCTCGCAGGAGCCGACCTGCACGCGGTCCCCGTGCTCGAGGCGTACGTCGACGGGCACCCCGGTCTGCTCGGTCACCGCGTCGGCGTCCGGCTCGCCGACCAGCACCTGCGCGCCGGTCCGCTCCACCACCTCGGCGAGGGCGCGATGGTGGTCCCAGTGCTGGTGGGTGGTGACCACCGAGACGAGCCCGCCGTCCCCGACGAGGTCCAGCAGCGTCCCGGCGTCGTCGGCGGCGTCGACCAGCACCTGGTCGCCGGTCTGCGCACAGCGCAGCAGGTAGCTGTTGTTGCTCATCTGCGGGTCGACGGCCACCTTCGTGAGCGTCAGGCACCCGAGGTCCCGGGTCCGGGCGGGATCGCCCGGCGCGACGTCTCCGGTGTAGGTCTCCATCACCATGCTCCGATCTGCGGCAGGTCGCCGCGCTCGCTGCTCATCCCGGTCCCGTCCCCGCGGCCGCTGAGCCACCAGACGGCGTCGGCCGCGGTGCCGCTGATCGCGGGGGCGTCGGGGCCGACGCTACCGACCTCCCGGCTCCCGTCGAGGTCGCTGAGCACCAGGTGGAACCCGGGGGAGAGGTCCCGGAGCCGCGCCGTCATGGAGTCGAGCGCCGGCGCGACGAAGGTGACCGGCCAGTCGCGGTGCGAGTACCCGACCAGCAGGTCCGCGTGGTGGATCTCGACCTCGCGCCAGCGCATCGCCGGTACCGCCGCGGCGGCGAGCGTGGGACCGCCGGGCACGCGGTCGAACCGCTGACCCCAGTCCTGCTCGTCCATCGCGGCAACAGCGTCCGCGAAGTGCCCGGTGGAGGCGAGCAGACGCTCCCGGAGCCGCCCCGGCTCGGCGGTCGACAGCTCCTCGATGTCGTGGTCGCGCGCCTGCTGCGACTCGTACATCGGCACCGCCCGCCCACCGTGCACCCCGTCCAGCACCCCGGCCAGCGCCTCCGCGTTCAGGGCCAGGTGGGCCACGAGGTGCGCACGGTTCCAGCCGGGCAGGAGGCTCGGCGCCCGCCACCCCTCGTCGTCCAGGGAGTCGACGGAACGGACCAGCCGTCGGGTGGCGCCGTGCAGGGACTCGAGGACGGGAAGGGGATCGGGGGTGTCGCTCACCTCACCATCCTGCACCGGGCGTGCGGGGCATGAACCCCCTCGCCCGGGTGTTCCGAGGACTGTCGGCGCTGCGTGAGATGGTGCCCGACGGGCGTCGACCAGGCGGGCGACGTACGATGACGAACACGTGTTCGAGTGCCGGACGGCGCTCGGGCGCCTCCGACCCGGACCGCCGGGCACCGATCCCAGGAGACCTCTCTGTGGCCGACCAGCTGATCATCCGCGGCGCGCGCGAGCACAACCTCAAGGACGTCTCGATCGACCTGCCGCGCGACTCGCTCATCGTCTTCACCGGTCTCTCCGGCAGCGGCAAGTCGTCCCTGGCCTTCGACACGATCTTCGCCGAGGGTCAGCGCCGCTACGTCGAGTCGCTGTCGGCCTACGCCCGGCAGTTCCTCGGCCAGATGGACAAGCCCGACGTCGACTTCATCGAGGGCCTGTCGCCGGCGGTCTCCATCGACCAGAAGTCCACCTCGCGCAACCCGCGCTCGACGGTGGGCACCATCACCGAGGTCTACGACTACCTCCGTCTGCTCTACGCCCGCGCGGGCCGGCCGCACTGCCCGACCTGCGGCGCCAAGATCGAGCGTCAGACCCCGCAGCAGATCGTCGATCGCGTCCTGACCCTGGAGGAGGGGCGCCGCTTCCAGGTGCTCGCTCCGGTCATCCGCGGTCGGAAGGGGGAGTACGTCGAGCTCTTCGGCCAGCTCCAGACCCAGGGCTTCTCGCGCGTCCGCGTCGACGCCGAGACCCACTCGCTGGACCAGCCGCCGACGCTGGACAAGAAGCTCAAGCACACCATCGAGGTCGTCGTCGACCGGCTCGCGGTCAAGGAGTCCGCCAAGCGCCGGCTCACCGACTCCGTCGAGACCGCTCTCACGCTCTCCGGCGGGCTGGTGGTGCTCGACTTCGTCGACCTCCCCGAGGACGACGAGCACCGCGAGATGCGGTTCAGCGAGAAGATGGCGTGCCCCAACGACCACACCATCGACGTCGACGAGCTCGAGCCCCGATCGTTCTCCTTCAACTCGCCCTACGGCGCCTGCCCGGCCTGCACCGGTCTGGGCACCCGGATGGAGGTCGACGCCGAACTGGTCGTCCCCAACCCCTCGGCGACCCTCGGCGAGGGCGCCATCCAGCCGTGGTCGCACGCCCACATCAGCGACTACTTCCTGCGGCTGCTCGGTGCCCTGGGCGACGAGATCGGGTTCGACCTCAACACGCCCTGGGAGGAGCTCCCGGCCAAGGCCCAGCGCTCGATCCTCGACGGGCACGGCAGCAAGGTCCACGTCGTCACCCGCAACCGCTACGGCCGCGAGCGCGCCTACTACGCCGACTTCGAGGGCGTGCGCGGCTACGTCGAGCGTCGGCACCGCGAGGCCGAGTCCGACACCAGCCGCGAGCGGTTCGAGTCGTTCATGCGCGAGGTGCCCTGCCCGACCTGCAAGGGCTCGCGCCTGAAGTCGGTCTCCCAGTCGGTCACCCTGCAGTCCGGCTCCGGCGAGCAGCGCGGCATCGCCGAGGTCTGCGCCCTGCCGATCAACGAGTCCGCCGCGTTCCTGGCCGACCTCGAGATGACCGCGCGGGAGCGGCAGATCGGCGAGCGGGTGCTCAAGGAGATCCACGAGCGTCTGCAGTTCCTGCTCGACGTGGGCCTGGACTACCTCTCCCTCGACCGCGCATCCGGCTCGCTGTCCGGTGGCGAGGCGCAGCGCATCCGGCTGGCCACCCAGATCGGTGCCGGCCTGGTCGGCGTCCTCTACGTCCTCGACGAGCCCTCGATCGGCCTGCACCAGCGCGACAACCACCGACTGATCGAGACCCTCGTCCGGCTCAAGGACCTCGGCAACACCCTCATCGTGGTCGAGCACGACGAGGACACCATCAAGGTGGCCGACTGGGTCGTCGACATCGGTCCCGGCGCCGGCGAGCACGGTGGCCAGGTCGTCCACAGCGGCACGGTCGACGACCTGCTGACCCACCCCGACTCCCTGACCGGTCAGTACCTCTCCGGTCGTCGCGAGATCCCGGTGCCCGCCAAGCGCCGCCCCCGCACCGAGGGCCGCGAGCTCACGGTGCTCGGCGCCCGCGAGCACAACCTGCGCGACGTCGACGTGACCTTCCCGCTCGGGCTGTTCGTCGCCGTGACCGGCGTCTCGGGCTCGGGCAAGTCCACCCTGGTCAACGACATCCTCTACACCTCGCTGGCCAAGCAGCTCTACAACGCGCGCACCCTGCCCGGTCGGCACAGGGCGATCACCGGCCTCGAGCACGTCGACAAGGTCATCCACGTCGACCAGTCGCCGATCGGGCGCACCCCGCGGTCCAACCCGGCGACCTACACCGGTGTCTTCGACCACGTCCGCAAGCTCTTCGCGGCCACTCCCGAGGCGAAGATGCGCGGCTACCTCCAGGGCCGCTTCTCCTTCAACGTCAAGGGCGGGCGCTGCGAGGCGTGCGCGGGCGACGGCACGATCAAGATCGAGATGAACTTCCTGCCGGACGTCTACGTCCCGTGCGAGGTCTGCCACGGCGCGCGCTACAACCGCGAGACGCTCGAGGTCCACTACAAGGGCAAGACCATCGCCGAGGTCCTCGACATGCCGATCGAGGAGGCAGTGGACTTCTTCGCCGCCGTGCCCGCGATCGCGCGGCACCTCAAGACCCTGGTCGAGGTGGGCCTCGGCTACGTGCGCCTCGGCCAGCCCGCCACCACGCTCTCGGGCGGTGAGGCCCAGCGCGTGAAGCTCTCGGCCGAGCTGCAGAAGCGCTCGACCGGCCGCACCGTCTACGTCCTCGACGAGCCGACCACGGGCCTGCACTTCGAGGACATCCGCAAGCTGCTGCTGGTGCTCGGCCGCCTGGTCGACGCGGGCAACACGGTGCTGGTCATCGAGCACAACCTCGACGTCATCAAGACCGCCGACTGGCTGGTCGACATGGGGCCCGAGGGCGGGTCGCGCGGCGGCACCGTCGTCGCCGAGGGCACGCCCGAGGCTGTCGCGGCCAACTCCGACAGCCACACCGGCCGGTTCCTGGCGCCGCTGCTGGAGGGCAGGGAGGCCGAGCAGCCCGATGGACTGCTGGCCGCCTCGGCCGCGCCGGCCCAGGTCCGCGCCACCCGTCGGCAGGCTGCGCAGCGCACCGCCAACGAGCGGGCGGCCGCCAAGCGGACCGCGACGAAGAAGACCGCCGCTGCCACGAAGCCGGCTGCCACGAAGCCGGCTGCCACGAAGGCGGCTGCCGCGAAGGCGGCTGCCGCGAAGGCGGCTGCCAAGAAGACGGTGAAGAAGTCCTGAGAGGTGTCGGTGTCGTGGGCCGGGTCGGGTGTGCCTGGCTAGGCTCGGCGCACCGACCCTCGAGAGGACCCCGATGAGCCAGCCCACGGAGCCCCGCACCGCTCGTCCGACCGACCCCCGCCCCCTGCTCTCGCGCCGTCACGCCCTCGGTGGCGTCGCCGGTGTCGGCCTCGGGTTGCCGCTCCTCGCGGCCTGCGGCGGCGACGACTCCAGCGCCACCGACCCGTCCGGCGGCTCCGGTGCGTCGAGCGGCGGTTCGCCGTCGGCGGCCGGCTCGGACGGTGCCGAGGGGTCGGGGGGCTCCGGCGCCTCAACGGCGTTCGCCTCGACCTCCGACGTGCCTGTCGGCAGCGGTGCGGTCTTCCCCGACGAGGGCCTGGTCGTGACCCAGCCGACCGAGGGCGAGTTCCTGGGTTTCTCGATCACCTGCACCCACCAGGGCTGCCCCGTCGACTCCGTCAGCGACGCCGGCATCAGCTGCCCCTGCCACGGGTCGATCTTCGACCTCTCCTCCGGCGCCCCGACCGCCGGACCGGCGACCTCCGCCCTCGGCTCGATCTCCCTGACCGTCGACGGGGACGAGATCTCCCGCGCCTGACTGCCTTTCCCGCCGAGCCGGCGCATCAACACGCCGGTTGGGTGGGACGGGCACGCCGAGCCGGCGTATCAACACGCCGGCTCGACCCATCTCCGGGTCGGCGTCGGCGTACGTCGTGCCCGGACGCCGCGGCCCACGACTCGGGGAGTGTCCCCGGCCCCTCGTAGGCTGATGGCGTGGCCGCTCGACCGACTCCCCGCACGTCCCGCGGACCGCTGTCCTACCGTCCCGAGCCGGGGTCGATCCCGACCCAGCCGGGCGTCTACCGGTTCCGGGACGCCCAGCGCCGGGTGATCTACGTCGGCAAGGCCAAGAACCTCCGGGCGCGGCTCTCGTCGTACTTCCAGGACATCGCCAACCTGCACCAGCGCACCGCCACCATGGTCACCACCGCGGCGTCGGTGGAGTGGACGGTGGTGGCCACCGAGGTCGAGGCGCTGCAGCTGGAGTACTCCTGGATCAAGGAGTACGACCCGCGCTTCAACGTGAAGTACCGCGACGACAAGTCCTACCCCTGGTTGGCCGTCACCCTGGGCGAGGAGTTCCCGCGGGTGATGGTCGGACGCGGCGCCAAGCGCAAGGGCACGCGCTACTTCGGTCCCTACTCCCACGCCTGGGCGATCCGTGAGACCGTCGACATCCTGCTGCGGGTCTTCCCGATGCGCTCGTGCAGCAACGGCGTGTTCAAGCGCTCCGCGCAGGTCGGCCGCCCCTGTCTGCTGGGTTACATCGACAAGTGCTCGGCCCCCTGCGTGGGCGAGGTCTCCGCCGAGGAGCACCGCGCCATCGTCGAGGACTTCTGCGACTTCATGGGCGGGCAGACCAAGCCGTTCATGCGCCGCATCGAGAAGGAGATGTACGCCGCCAGCGAGGCGCTCGACTTCGAGAAGGCCGCCCGGCTCCGCGACGATCTCGGCGCCATGCAGCGCGCCCTGGAGAAGCAGGCGGTCGTGCTGGGCGACGGCGCGGACGCCGACGTGGTCGCGCTGGCCGAGGACCCGCTCGAGGTGGCCGTCCAGGTCTTCTACGTCCGTGGCGGCCGCATCCGCGGTCAGCGCGGGTGGGTGGCGGACCGGATGGACGAGGGGGAGACGCCCGACCTCGTCGAGCACTTCCTGCTCCAGCTCTACGCCGGCGACGCCGACTCGATCCCGCGGGAGGTGCTCGTGCCCGCGCTGCCGCCGGACGCGGAGACCCTCGAGGAGCTGCTGAGCGACCTGCGGGGCAGTCGGGTCCGCATCCGCGTGCCGCAGCGCGGCGACAAGCGCGCGCTGGCCGAGACCGTCGAGAAGAACGCCCAGCAGTCACTGGCCCTGCACAAGACCAAGCGGGCCAGCGACCTCACCACCCGCAACCGCGCACTGGAGGAGATCCAGCAGGCCCTCGAGCTCGACGACGTCCCGCTGCGCATCGAGTGCTACGACGTCTCCAACCTCCAGGGCACCGAGGTGGTCGCCTCGATGGTGGTCTTCGAGGACGGCCTGCCGCGCAAGGGGGAGTACCGCAAGTTCGTCATCAAGGGCGTCGACGGGCAGAACGACGTCGCCTCGATGCACGAGGTGATCACCCGTCGCTTCCGCCGCCTGCTCGACGAGCAGGCGCGCTCGGAGCTCAAGCCCGGCACCGAGGAGTCCGGGCCGATGCTCGTCGACCCCGACACCGGCCGTCCCCGCAAGTTCGCCTACGCCCCGGGACTGGTCGTCGTCGACGGCGGCCCGCCCCAGGTGGCCGCCGCGCAGCGGGCGCTGGACGAGCTCGGCATCGACGACGTCCCCGTGTGCGGCCTGGCCAAGCGGCTCGAGGAGGTCTGGCTGCCCGACGAGGAGGACCCGGTCATCCTCGCCCGCAGCAGCGAGGGGCTCTACCTCCTGCAGCGCATCCGGGACGAGGCGCACCGCTTCGCCATCGCCCACCACCGCAACCGTCGGTCCAAGTCGATGGTCGAGTCGGTGCTCGACGACGTGCCCGGTCTGGGGGAGGTGCGCCGTCGGACGCTGCTCAAGCACTTCGGCTCGCTGAAGAAGCTCCGCGAGGCCGACGCCGAGCAGATCGCGCAGGTGCCCGGCATCGGGGTCCGCACCGCCGAGTCCATCAAGGCAGCAGTGTCGGGCGGCGCGGGTGAGGGCGCCCAGGCGTCCGGCGGGCCTACGGTGGTCTCCGTCAACACCGCGACCGGTGAGATCGAGGAGGAGTGACGCGTCGATGAGCACGCCCGAGCCCGGACCCCTGGTCGTCGTCACCGGCATGACCGGTGCCGGACGCAGCACCGCGGCCAAGGAGCTGGAGGACCTCGGCTACTTCGTCGTCGACAACCTGCCGCCGGCGCTCCTGCCCGACGTGGTGCGCCTGGTCGACGAGTCCCGTGGCGCGCAGCAGCCGATCGCGGTCGTCGTCGACGTGCGCTCCGGCTCCTTCTTCGACGACCTGCAGGAGCAGCTGGCGCACGGCGCGACCGGGCGGCGGGCCACCCTGGTCTTCCTCGAGGCCAGCGACGACCTGCTCGTACGCCGCCAGGAGGCCGCTCGACGCCCGCACCCGTTGCAGGGGACCGGTCGGTTGCTGGACGGCCTGGTCCGTGAGCGCAGCGTGCTGGCCGACCTGCGCGGCGAGGCGGACCTGCTCATCGACACGACCTCGCTCAACGTCCACCAGCTGACTGCTCGCATCCGCGAGGCGTTCGGCACCGACGAGACGACCCGCCTGCACATCCGTGTGGTGTCCTTCGGGTTCAAGTACGGCATCCCCGTCGACGCCGACTACCTCGCCGACATGCGCTTCCTGCCCAACCCGCACTGGATCCCCGAGCTGAGGTCACACACGGGCCGCGACGGCGACGTGTCGGCGTACGTCCTCTCCCAGCCCGGCGCCGCGGAGTTCCTCGATGCCTACGTGCCGGTGCTGACCGGGGTCGCCGAGGGCTACCTGCGCGAGGGCAAGCGCTTCATGCGCGTCGCCATCGGCTGCACCGGCGGCAAGCACCGCAGCGTCGCGATGACCGAGGAGATCACCCGCCGTCTCCAGGAGCTCGGGCACCAGGCGACGGCCACGCACCGGGACCTCGGCCGTGAATGACATCTGGTCCCACGAGCCGCTCCCGACAGATCCCTCCGCCCCGTCCGGGGGGCTCGACCGGGCACAGGCGGTCGTGGCGCTCGGCGGCGGGCACGGCCTGCACGCCTCGCTGCGCGCGCTGCGCCACCTCGTCGACGACGTCGTCGTGGACGACCTGACCGCGGTGGTCACCGTGGCCGACAACGGCGGCTCGTCGGGCCGGTTGCGCGGCGAGTTCGGTGTCCTGCCGCCGGGAGACCTGCGGATGGCACTGGCGGCGCTGTGCGGCGAGGACGAGTGGGGCCGCACCTGGGAGGGTGTCCTCCAGCACCGCTTCGCCGGCGAGGGCGAGATGAACGGCCATGTCGTCGGCAACCTGCTGATCGTGGCGCTGTGGGAGCAGCTCGGCGACCACGTCGGCGCTCTCGACATCGTGGGTCGGCTGCTGGGGGCCAAGGGGCGCGTCCTGCCGATGGCGCTGTGCCCGATGGACATCCACGCCGAGGTCCGCGGCCTCCACCCCGACGACCCCGAGGCGCTGGAGGTCGTGCGCGGCCAGGTCGAGGTGGCCACCACCGAGGGCGTCATCGCCAGCGTGGCGCTCGACCCGCCCGCCCCGCCGACCAGTCCCGAGGCGCTGGACGCGGTGGCGGGAGCCGATTGGATCTTCCTCGGTCCCGGCTCGTGGTTCAGCTCGGTGATCCCGCACCTGCTGGTCCCCGACCTGCGCGACGCCCTGACCTCGACCGACGCCAAGGTCGTGGTCGTGCTCAACCTCGCCGAGCAGCCGGGGGAGACCGGGGGCTTCAGCCCGGCCGACCACCTCTCGGTCCTGCTCGAGCACGCGCCCGACCTCAGGCTCCACAGCGTCCTCGCCGACGCAGGGACGCTGCGACGTGCTGGAGCCGAGGCGGCGTGGCACCTGGAGGAGGTCACCTCCGCGGTCGGCGCGCGCCTGGTGCTGGCCGACGTGGCCGCTTCCGACGGTTCTCCCCGGCACGACCCGCGGCTGCTGGCCGACGCCTACGAGAAGGTCATGGCCGGGGCCTGAGGGTCGTTGACGCGCGTGCGAGGATCGCCCCATGGCGATGACGGCACAGGTCAAGGCGGAGCTGTCGAGCACCCCCATCACGAAGACCTGCTGTCGCAAGGCCGAGGTCGCCTCGATGCTCCGGTTCGCCGGAGGGCTGCACATCGTCAGCGGCCGCATCGTCGTGGAGGCCGAGCTCGACACCGGTGCTGCGGCCCGCCGCCTGCGCAAGGACGTCGCCGAGGTCTACGGCGCCCACTCCGACGTCGTGATGGTGCAGGGCAACGGCCTGCGCAAGGGCAGCCGCTACATCGTCCGGGTCGTGCGTGACGGCGAGGCGCTGGCACGTCAGACCGGTCTGCTCGACCAGCGAGGCCGACCAGTGCGCGGACTTCCTCCCGCGGTGGTCTCCGGGGGCGCCTGTGACGCCGTCGCGGCCTGGAGGGGCGCCTTCCTGGCGCACGGGTCGTTGACCGAGCCCGGCCGTTCGTCCTCGCTCGAGGTCACCTGTCCCGGCTCCGAGGCTGCGCTCGCGCTCGTCGGTGTCGCCCGCCGCCTGGGCATCTCGGCGAAGGCGCGCGAGGTCCGGGGTGTCGATCGCGTGGTGATCCGCGACGGCGACGCCATCGGCCAGCTGCTCACCCGGCTCGGCGCCCACGAGTCGCTCATGGCCTGGGAGGAGCGGCGGATGCGCCGCGAGGTGCGGGCCACCGCCAACCGCCTGGCCAACTTCGACGACGCCAACCTGCGACGCTCCGCGCGCGCCGCCGTCGCCGCCGGTGCCCGCGTCGAGCGTGCCCTGGAGATCCTGGGGGACGAGGTGCCCGACCACCTCAAGCTCGCGGGCAGCCTGCGGGTCGAGCACAAGCAGGCCTCGCTCGAGGAGCTCGGCCAGCTGCACGAGCCGGTCCTGACCAAGGACGCGATCGCCGGGCGCATCCGTCGCCTGCTCGCCATGGCGGACAAGCGTGCCGAGGAGCTCGGCATCCCCGACACCGAGTCGTCGCTGACCCCGGACATGCTCGCCGAGGACGCCTGACCGGGGTGCCCCGGGCGCCGAGCACGACTCCGGTGCACGTCGACCGCCGATCCCGCCGTACGACGCCGGGCGCCGGTGCCCGTCCGTGCCCGGCGACCCCCGGCGACTCGCCGGCGCGCTCGCGGTAGGGTCGCCGACGGAGCCGGTCCACCGCGGCCGGACGCCCACACACGACCCGATCGACCATGTCGGACGACCCAGGAGCAGCAGTGACCGTGCGCGTAGGTATCAACGGATTCGGCCGGATCGGCCGCAACTTCTTCCGAGCCGTGGCGGCCTCGGGCGCCGACGTGGAGATCGTCGGCATCAACGACCTCACCGACAACTCGGTGCTGGCCCACCTGCTGAAGTACGACTCGATCCTGGGTGTCCTGGGCGAGGACGTCGAGGCGACCAGCGACTCGATCATCGTGGGCGGCCGCGAGATCAAGGTCTCCTCCGAGCGCGAGCCCGGCAACCTGGGCTGGGGCGACCTCGGCGTGGACGTCGTCGTCGAGTCGACCGGCTTCTTCACCGACGCGACCAAGGCCAAGGCCCACGTCGACGCCGGCGCGAAGAAGGTCATCATCTCCGCGCCCGCCTCCAACGAGGACATCACGATCGTGATGGGTGTCAACCACGAGCTCTACGACCCTGCCGCGCACACGGTCATCTCCAACGCCTCGTGTACCACCAACTGCCTGGCCCCGATGGCCAAGGCGCTCCACGACGCGGTCGGCATCAACAAGGGCCTGATGACCACCATCCACGCCTACACCGCCGACCAGAACCTGCACGACAACATCCACAAGGACATGCGTCGCGCCCGCGCCGCCGCCCTCAACATCGTGCCGACCTCGACCGGCGCCGCGAAGGCGATCGGCCTGGTGCTGCCCGAGCTCAAGGGCAAGCTCGACGGCTACGCGCTGCGCGTGCCCACCCCGACCGGCTCGATGACCGACCTGTCCTTCGAGGCCAGCCGCGAGACGTCGGTCGAGGAGGTCAACGCGGCGGTCGAGGCGGCCGCCGACGGCAAGATCCTGAAGTACTCCACCGCGCCGATCGTCTCCTCCGACATCGTCACCGACCCGGCCTCCTGCATCTTCGACGCGCCGCTGACCAAGGTCATCGGCAACCAGGTCAAGGTCGCCGGCTGGTACGACAACGAGTGGGGCTACTCCAACCGCCTCGTCGACCTCATCGGCTTCGTGGGCGAGTCCCTCTGAGCATGACTGGTGCGATGACGGGTCTCGACCAGCTCCTCGAGCAGGGCGTCGCCGGGAAGCGGGTGCTGGTCCGCTCCGACCTCAACGTCCCGCTCGACGGCGCCGTCATCACCGACGACGGGCGCATCCGCGCGAGCGTGCCGACGATCCGTCGGCTCGCGGACGCGGGCGCCCGCGTGGTGGTGACCGCCCACCTCGGCCGCCCGAAGGGCGCCCCCGAGGAGCGATACTCGCTGGCTCCCGTAGCGGCTCGCCTCGGCGAGCTGCTCGGCACCGACGTCGCGTTCGCCCGTGACACGGTGGGGGAGTCGGCGCACGAGACCGTCGCCCAGCTCGAGGACGGCCAGGTGGCCCTGCTCGAGAACGTCCGCTTCAACGCGGGCGAGACCAGCAAGGACGACGGCGAGCGTGCCGCGTTCGCGCGCCAGCTCGCCGATCTCGCCGACACCTTCGTGTCCGACGGGTTCGGCGTGGTGCACCGCAAGCAGGCCAGCGTCTACGACGTCGCGCAGATCCTGCCCAGCGCCATGGGCACGCTGGTCTCGACCGAGATCGACGTGCTGCGTCGCCTCACCGAGGAGCCGCGCCGCCCGTACGTCGTCGTGCTCGGTGGCTCCAAGGTCTCCGACAAGCTCGGCGTGATCGACAACCTGCTGGGCAAGGCGGACAAGCTGCTCATCGGCGGAGGAATGGTCTTCACCTTCCTCAAGGCCCAGGGCTACGAGGTCGGCAAGAGCCTGCTCGAGGAGGACCAGCTCGAGACCTGCCGGACCTACCTCGCCCGCGCCGAGGAGCTCGGGGTGCAGATCCTCCTGCCGGGCGACATCGTGGTCGACACGGAGTTCCCCGCCGGCGACCGAACGCCCGAGCCCCGGGTGGTCCCCGCCTCGGAGATCCCGGCCGACTGCCTCGGCCTCGACATCGGTCCCGCGGCCGGTGCGGACTTCGCGGCCGCACTGTCCGACGCCCGCACCGTGTTCTGGAACGGCCCGATGGGCGTCTTCGAGGTGCCGCAGTTCGCCGACGGCACCCGCGCGGTCGCCGACGCACTCACCCGCACCGACGGCCTGTCGGTCGTCGGTGGCGGTGACTCCGCCGCTGCCGTGCGCACGCTCGGCTTCGACGAGGCCGCCTTCGGCCACATCTCCACCGGCGGCGGAGCCAGCCTGGAGTACCTCGAGGGCAAGGCCCTCCCCGGCATCGACGTCCTGGAGGGCTGACCCATGGCCGCACGCACCCCGCTCATGGCGGGCAACTGGAAGATGAACCTCAACCACCAGGAAGCGGTGGTGCTGGTCCAGAAGCTCGCGTGGACGCTGTCGGACAAGAAGCACGACCCGGCGCGGTCCGAGGTCGTCGTCGTGCCGCCGTTCACCGACCTGCGCTCGGTGCAGACCCTGGTGGACGGCGACCGGCTCCCGATCAAGTACGCCGCGCAGGACTGCTCCGCGCACGACGCCGGCGCCTACACCGGTGAGATCTCCACCTCGATGCTCACCAAGCTGGGCTGCTCCTACGTCGTGCTCGGCCACTCCGAGCGACGCGAGTACCACCAGGAGTCCGACCAGCTGGTCAGCGCCAAGGCGCACAAGGCCGTCGAGGCCGGGATGGTGCCGATCGTGTGCGTGGGCGAGGGCCTCGAGGTCCGCCAGGCCGGCGAGCACGTCTCCCACACCCTGGCGCAGGTCGAGGGCTCGCTCGCGGGCTTCTCGGCCGAGCAGGTCGCGGCGCTGGTCGTGGCCTACGAGCCCGTCTGGGCGATCGGCACCGGCGAGGTCGCCACTCCCGAGGACGCCCAGGAGGTGTGCGGCGCCATCCGCGCGCGGATCCGTGAGCTGCACGGGGACGCGGCCGCTGACGGCGTACGCGTGCTGTACGGCGGTTCGGTCAAGGCCGCCAACGTGGGCGCGATCATGGCGCAGGCCGACGTCGACGGCTGCCTGGTCGGTGGTGCGAGCCTGCAGGCCGACGAGTTCGGTGCGATCTGCCGGTTCTACGACATGCCCGTCCTCTGACGCGGCCCGACGCCTCGACCATCCCGACGATCACGTAGGATCTGCGACCGTGGAACTGCTCTTCACCATCATCCTGATGATCACCAGCCTGCTGATGATCATCCTGGTCCTCCTGCACAAGGGCCGCGGTGGCGGTCTCTCCGACATGTTCGGCGGCGGCGTCTCCAGCTCGCTCGGCGGCTCGTCGGTCGCGGAGCGCAACCTCGACCGACTGACCGTGGGCATCGGTGGCATCTGGTTCGCCACCGTCATCGCCCTGGGGCTCCTGCTCGCCTACTGACCTTGACCTCTCGGGCCTGACGAAGGAGAACCGACCATGGCTGGTGGAGGAAACGCGATCCGGGGTAGCCGGGTCGGAGCAGGACCGATGGGTGAGGCCGAGCGCGGTGAGGCGGCACCCCGTCAGACCGTGACCTACTTCTGCTCGCACGAGCACCGTGTCGTCGTGGCGTTCTCCGTCGAGGCGCAGGTCCCCGAGTCGTGGGACTGCCCGAAGTGCGGCCTGCCGGCCAGCCTCGACAGCGACAACCCGCCGCCGGCACCGAAGGTCGAGCCCTACAAGACGCACCTCGCCTACGTGAAGGAGCGTCGCTCGGACAAGGAAGCCG
Organism: Actinomycetota bacterium; assembly: GCA_036341255.1. Taxonomy (GTDB): domain Bacteria; phylum Actinomycetota; class Actinomycetes; order Propionibacteriales; family Nocardioidaceae; genus Nocardioides. Next base: position 71,504 of record JAYYWX010000007.1, read on the forward strand.
CCGACATCCTCGACGAGGCGCTCAAGCTCCTCCGCTCCCGTCGCAAGTCCGGCGACCTGATCTTCTGACGCCGAGCCGGCGCATCAATACGCCGGTTCGATCTGCGGCCCCCGCCGAACCGGCGCATCCTGACCCGTCATCAGGCGGCGTACGGCGTCTGGTCGGTCCGCGTCAGCGCTGCCCGGTGACCGGCGCGAATCAATTCCTCGGCCCGCAGCGACTGTGCGAACAGGTCCTCCGCGCGGATGACGACGATCACCCATCCCAGTGCGCGGGCCTTTTCGCGGCGACGCCGATCGTGCGCGAGCTGGTCGGGATCCGCGTGCCACTCGGCTCCGTCGTACTCGACGGCGAACTTCAGCTCCGGGTCTGCCAGGTCGAACCTCGCCACGAAGTCCCCGCCGTCCCACAGCTCCACCTGAGGCTCGAGGTCGAGGCCGGCCTCGTGGCACCGCAACCACAAGATGTCCTCGGGCGGCGACTCGCACCGGTCGTGGACCAGGGGTGCCACCGTCCGCAACGTGGTGACCCAGCGACGCCCCTTGAAGCCGGACGAGAGGGCGAGCAGACGCTCCTTGTCGACGAGTCCGGTGCGGTACATCGCGTTCATGGCGGCCAGGGACTCGGAGGGCCACCGCACCATCCCGAGGTCGGCGCAGGTGCGCAGCGGAGTCGTGACCGCCAACCCATGGAGCTCGACGATCTCGGAGTCATGGAGGTCGCGCTCGCCTCGGACACAGACCGGGTTGCGGAGGGACGCGTACCCACGACGCCGCAACATCCGGACCGGCATCGCCTCGAGATGCTCGCCCGGCGCGAGGATCATCTCGGCCCCGTGAAGCCACGCAGCGTGACGATCGCAGACGACCGTGTCCGGTGGAGCGTGTAGCCGCAGGGCCGCGATGCGCAGATCGAGGTCGTCGGGCACTCCAGCCTCGACGTACACCCCCTTCAGCACGCGCCTGACCACACCGTCGGCAAGCAAGCGACGAAGATGCCGGGCAGTCAGATCCCTCTCGCCGGCCATGGTCGTGGTGAAGGGTGCGCGCTCGAACGATCGGACCTGCGCTCGGGTGTCTGACGGCCGTGTGAGTCCCATGCCCAGAGGTTGCGCCGGTCGGACTCGTGTCGCGACCCGACGATCCAGGACTGTGGAGGGATCCCGTTCTTGCCAGTCCTGTGGACCACTTCAGGCCCATTCCCGCCGAGCCGGCGTACTGATACGCCGGCTCGATCCGCTGGGCGGGTCAGAGGCGTGAGGCGGCGGCGCGGTCGAGGAACCAGACGGTCTCCTCGCGGCCGGAGATGCCGGAGGCGGGGGTCTCCTCGACGGTGGTGCCGGCGGGCGAGAGCGCTCGGGCGACGGCCTCGGACTTGGCCTCGCCGCTGACCAGCAGCCAGGTGGCCCGCGAGCGCGTGAGGGTCGGATAGGTCAGGCTGACCCGCTCCGGCGGCGGCTTCGGGGAGTCGGTGACGGCCACGGTGGGGCGGTCCGTCACGGCGAGCTCGGGTCGTCCGGGGAAGAGCGAGGCGATGTGGCTGTCCGGGCCCACGCCCAGCATGAGCACGTCGAACTCCTCCGGCCCATGGGCGGCCAGCTCGTCGGCGTACGCCGCAGCGGCCGCCTCGACGTCCATGACCTCGCCGGTGGCCGCGACCTCGTGCACGCGGGACTCGGCCACCCCGACCGAGTCGAGGAAGGCGCCACGCGCCTGCACGGCGTTGCGGTCACCGGAGTCACGACCCACGAAACGCTCGTCGCCCCACCACAGCTCCACGGCGCTCCAGTCGACCCCGGACCCGGGGGAGAGGCGCGCGAGCTCCCGATGGATCGCGTCGGCGATCGTGCCGCCGGTCAGCACGACGTGCGGGACGCGTCCGGAGGACTGGGCGTCCGCGAGCACCCGGAGCAGCTCCCCAGCCACCGAGGTGGCCAGCTCGTCGGCGTCGGCGTGCACCTCCACGCGCGGTGTGCCGGTCACGACCGGTGCTCCCGGTAGTAGGCGACGAGAGCGCGGGTGGAGGGGTCCTGCGCCTCGAGCGCATCAGCATCACCGGCCAGCACCGGGCCCAGCTCGGTCGCCAGCTGCTTGCCGAGCTCGACCCCCCACTGGTCGAAGCTGTCGATGCCCCAGACGACGCCCTGGGTGAAGGTGATGTGCTCGTAGAGCGCAACCAGCTGGCCGAGCACCGACGGCGTCAGCCGCGGTGCCATGATCGAGGTCGAGGGCCGGTTGCCACCGAAGACGCGTGCCGGCACGATCTCCTCGGCCGTGCCCTCGGCGCGGACCTCCTCGGCGGTCTTGCCGAAGGCCAGCGCCTTGCTCTGGGCGAGGAAGTTGGCGAGGAGGAGCTCGTGGACGTCCTGGTCGCCGTCACTGAGGGGGTACGACGGTTCCGCGAACGCGATGAAGTCGCACGGGACGACCTGGGTGCCCTGGTGCAGCAGCTGGTAGAAGGCGTGCTGCCCGTTGGTGCCGGGCTCCCCCCAGAACACCTCGCCGGTGCCGGCGGTGACCGGAGCACCGTCCCACCGCACGCTCTTGCCGTTCGACTCCATGGTCAGCTGCTGCAGGTAGGCCGGGAAGCGGTGCAGCAGCTGGGCGTAGGGCAGCACCGCGTGGGTGCGGGCCCCGAGGAAGTCGGTGTACCAGACGTTCAGCAGGCCCATCAGGGCCGGGACGTTGGACTCCAGGGGAGTCGTGCGGAAGTGCTCGTCCACCGCGTGCATGCCGGCGAGGAGCTCGGCGAAGGCGGCCGGGCCGATGGCCAGCACCAGCGAGGTGCCGATCGCGGAGTCCATGGAGTAGCGGCCACCGACCCAGTCCCAGAACCCGAAGGCGTTGTCGGGGTCGATCCCGAAGTCGGCGACCTTGTCGAGAGCCGTGGACACCGCGACGAAGTGCCGTGCCACGGCCTCGGACCGGGTGGACTCGGGTAGCCCGTCGAGCAGCCAGCTCCGGCAGAGTCGGGCGTTGGTGAGGGTCTCCAGGGTCCCGAAGGTCTTCGACGACACCACGAAGAGCGTCGTCTCCGGGTCGAGCCCGCGCAGCGTGAGGGCCGCGTCGGCGGGGTCGATGTTGGAGAGGAAGCGACAAGCAGGGCCGTCCACGAAGGGCTGCAGCGCCTCGTAGGCCATCACGGGGCCCAGGTCGGAGCCACCGATGCCGATGTTGACGACCGTCTCGATCCGACGGCCCGTGACGCCGGTCCACTCCCCGGAGCGGACCTTCTCGGCGAAAGCGTAGACCCGTTCGAGGACCTCGTGGACCTCGGCCACCACGTCCTGCCCGTCGACCTCCAGCGAGGCTCCGCGGGGCAGTCGCAGCGCCGTGTGCAGCACGGCGCGGTCCTCGGTGACGTTGATGCGCTCACCGCGGAGCATCGCGTCGCGACGCTCCTCGAGCCCGACGGCCCCCGCGAGGTCGACCAGGGCGCCGAGGACGTCGTCATCGACGAGGTTCTTCGACAGGTCGACGTGCAGGTCGGCCACCCGGTGCGTGAACCGCTCGGCGCGGCCGGGATCCTCGGCGAACCAGCGCCGGAGGTCAGGTTCGAGCCCGCCGGCCAGCTCGGTGAGGCGCGGCCAGGCCGCGGTGGACGTGGGGTCGACCGGTGCCTGGCCCATGATCACGCCTTCGCCTTCTCCATCTGACCTCGCACGGTCTCGACCAGCTCGTCCCACGACGCCTCGAACTTCGAGACCCCCTCGGACTCCAGCACCTCGAGGACCTCGGCCCAGTCGACCCCGGCCGCGACGACCGCGTCCAGCACCTCCTGCGCCTCCCCGGCACGGCCGCTGACCTGGTCGCCCTGGAGCTCCCCGTGGTCGGCCATCGCCTCGAGGGTCTTCTCCGGCATGGTGTTGACCGTGTCGGCGACGACGAGGTCGGTGACGTACAGCGTGTCGGGGTAGTCGGGGTTCTTGACCCCGGTCGACGCCCACAGCGGCCGCTGCGGCCGAGCGCCGGCGGCAGCGAGCTGCTGCCAACGCTCGGAGGCGAGCACACCCTCGAACGCACCGTAGGCGACGCGCGCGTTGGCGACCGCTGCACGCCCGCGCAGCGCCAGGGCCTCGTCGGTGCCGATCTTCTCCAATCGGCTGTCGACCTCGCTGTCCACGCGCGAGACGAAGAACGAGGCGACCGAACGGATGGTGGAGAGGTCGTGGCCGGCGGCCCGGGCCTTCTCCAGCCCCTCGAGGTAGGCGTCCATGACGGCCTGGTAGCGCTCGACGCTGAAGATCAGCGTGACGTTGACGCTGATGCCCTCGGCGATGACCGCGGTGATGGCCGGCAGGCCCGCAGCGGTGGCCGGGATCTTGATCAGGGCGTTGGGCCGGTCCACGGCCGCCCACAGCGCCTTGGCCGACGCGATCGTCGCCTCGGTGTCGTGGGCGAGGTCGGGCTCCACCTCGATGGAGACGCGACCGTCGTCGGCGGTCCGCTCCGCCACGGGGGCCAGCACGTCGCAGGCGTTGCGGACGTCCTCGGTGGTGAGCTCGAAGATCACCTCGTCGACGTCCTTGCCCGCCGCCACGAGCTCTCGGACCTGCTCGTCGTAGCGCTCGCCGTCCGCGATGGCGCCGGCGAAGATCGTGGGGTTGGTGGTGACCCCCACGACCGACTTGTGCTCCACCAGGTCGGCGAGATTGCCGGTCTCGATCCGTTCGCGGGACAGGTCGTCCAGCCAGATGGACACCCCGGCGTCGGCCAGGGCCTTCAGTCGCTCACTCATGCGTGCTCCTCGGTGTCGAGTCGTGCGTGGTGGTGGAGGGGGTAGGCCGCTCAGCCGGCCGCGGCGATGCTGTCGCGCGCGGAGTCGGCCACGGCCTGGGCGGTGATGCCGAACTCGGTGTAGAGCCGGGCGTAGTCGGCCGAGGCGCCGTACTGGTCGATCGAGACGATGCGGCCGGCGTCGCCGACGTACTCGCGCCAGCCCATCTTCACGCCGGCCTCGACCGAGACGCGCGCCTTGACCTGCGGCGGGATGACGGTGTCGCGGTAGGCCTGGTCCTGCTCCTCGAACCACTCCAGGCAGGGGAGCGAGACCACGCGGGCGGAGACGCCCTCGGCGGCCAGCAGGCCCCGGGCCTCGACAGCCAGCTGCACCTCGGACCCGGTGGCCATGAGGACCACGTCGGGCTCGCCGTCGGTGTCGAGCAGGACGTAGCCGCCGCGGGCGACGCCCTCGACCGATCCCCAGACCTCGCCGTCGTGCTCACCACGCGGGAAGACCGGGACGTTCTGGCGGGTCAGGGCCAGTGCGGCCGGGCCGTCGGTACGCCGAAGCACCTCGGCCCATGCCGCCGCGACCTCGTTGGCGTCGGCCGGGCGGACGACGTCGAGGCCCGGCATCGCGCGCAGCGAGGCGATGTGCTCGATGGGCTGGTGCGTCGGGCCGTCCTCGCCGAGCCCGATGGAGTCGTGGGTCCACACGTAGGTGACGGGCAGCTTGCTGAGGGCCGCCACCCGGACCGCGCCGCGCATGTAGTCGGAGAAGGTCAGGAAGGTGCCGCCGAACACACGGGTCAGGCGGTCGGCCGCGATGCCGTTCATGATCGCGCCCATGCCGTGCTCGCGGATGCCGAAGTGCAGCACGCGACCCTGGTAGGGGTCGGCCTCGTAGCCCTCGGCGCCGTTGTCGGCGGGCAGGAAGGACGGGGCGTCCTTGATGGTGGTGTTGTTGGAACCGGCCAGGTCGGCGGAGCCGCCCCACAGCTCGGGCATGAGCCCGGCGACGGCGTTGATGACCTTGCCGGAGGCCGCGCGCGTGGCGACGCCCTTGGCGTCGGGCTCGAAGGTCGGCAGCGCCGCCTCGAAGCCCTCGGGGAGGTCGCGGCGCTTGAGCCGGTGCAGGAGCTCGGCGCGGTCGGGGTGGGCCTCGGCCCAGGCGGCGTAGCGCTCGTCCCACTCCTTGCCCCAGGTCGCCCCGCGCTCGCGCAGGCTCCGCGTGTGGGCGAGGACCTCGTCGGAGACCTCGAAGTGCTGCTCGGGGTCGAAGCCGAGCACCTCCTTGGTCGCGGCGACCTCCTCCGCACCCAGGGCGCTGCCGTGGGCGGCCTCGGTGCCCTGGGCGTGGGGGGCCGGCCAGGCGATGATGGTGTCGAGCACGATCATCGACGGCTTGTCGGTGACCTCGGAGGCGGCGCGCACGGCGTCGTAGAGGGCGTGCACGTCCTCCTTGTAGGTCTCCCCGCCCTGGGTCCAGTCGACGGTCTGGACGTGCCAGCCGTAGGACTCGTAACGCTGGGCGACGTCCTCGGTGAACGCGACGTCGGTGTCACCCTCGATGGAGATCCGGTTGCGGTCGTAGATGACCGTGAGGTTGCCCAGCTGCTGGGTGCCCGCGATCGAGGAGGCCTCGCTGCTCACGCCCTCCTGCAGGTCGCCGTCGGAGCACAGGGCGTAGACGTCGTGGTCGAAGAGGCCCTCGCCGGGGGCGGCGTCCGGGTCGAGCAGGCCGTGCACCCGACGGGCGGACATCGCCATGCCCACGGCGTTGGAGACGCCCTGGCCCAGCGGCCCGGTGGTGACCTCGACGCCGGCGGTGTGCCCGAGCTCGGGGTGGCCAGGGGTCTTCGAGCCCCACGTGCGCAGCGCCTGGAGGTCGCTGAGCTCGAGGCCGAATCCGCCGAGGAAGAGCTGGGTGTAGAGGGTGATGCTGGAGTGGCCGCAGCTGAGGACGAAGCGGTCACGAGCGACCCACTCGGGGTCGGCAGGGTCGTGGCGCATGACCTTCTGGAACAGCAGGTAGGCCACGGGGGCCAGGCTCATCGCCGTGCCGGGGTGTCCGTTGCCGACCTTCTGCACGGCGTCCATCGCCAGGACCCGGGCGGTGTCCACCGCCTTGTCGTCGATGTCGGTCCAGTCCAGCTGCTGGCTGAGGGTCACAGGGTTCCTTCCGGTGCGGTCGTGGGGCCTGCGAGCAGGCGGTTCCGAGCCTACCGATCCTGCGCAGTAGACTCCCACCCGCACCGGTGAGGAACATCCGAACTCACCCGCACGGTTCCATCCGCACCAGCTCCACCGCACCAGTTTCGAGGGACGTCCGTGACCCACGTCGGCCACCAGGCCGCTGCGCAGCAGCGGCACGAGCCGACCGCCGACGACCGACCGGCCACCTGGAAGGACGTCGTCGCGGCGTACGTCGGGCTCACCAAGCCCCGCGTGATCGAGCTGCTGCTGCTGACGACCGTGCCGGTCATGTTCTTCGCCGCCCGCGGCGTGCCGCCGGTGGGCCTCGTCCTCGCGACGGTCGTCGGCGGCACCTTCTCCGCGGGCTCGGCGTCGGTCTTCAACTGCGTCTACGACCGCGACATCGACGAGCAGATGCGCCGGACCCGCCGACGCGCGCTGCCGCGGCACATCGTCAGTGCCCGCGCTGCGCTGGTCTTCGGCACGGTGCTCGGCGCGTTGTCCGTCGTCGTGCTGCTGGTCTGGGTCAACCCGTTGTCCGCGCTGCTCGCGGTCAGCGCCGAGGCGTTCTACGTCTTCGTCTACACGATGCTGCTCAAGCGTCGCACGACGCAGAACATCGTCTGGGGCGGCCTCGCGGGCTGCTTCCCGGCGCTGATCGGCTGGACCGCCGTCACCGGCGAGCTCGCGTGGACCCCGGTGGTCCTCTTCGCGGTCGTCTTCTTCTGGACCCCGCCCCACACCTGGGCGTTGGCGCTGCGCTACCGCGAGGACTACGCCAACGTCGACGTCCCGATGCTGCCGGTGGTGGCCTCGGCGCACGCCGTGTCACGCCAGGTGGTCGTCTACTCCTGGGTGATGGTGGCGACGTCCCTCCTGCTGTGGCCCGTGGCATCGACCGGCCCGTTCTACCCTGTCGCCGCTGTGGTCCTGGGCGCGGTCTTCCTCGTCGAGGCGCACCGGATGCTGATCCGGGCCCGCGGCACCGAGGAGCTCTCGGTCATCTCGCCGATGCGGCTCTTCCACGCCTCGAACCTCTACCTCAGCCTGCTCTTCGTGGCCGTGGCGCTCGACCCGCTGCTCTTCTCCTGAGCAGCGATCCACGAGCGCCCGGGACCGGGACCCGAGGCGGCCCGGCCTCTACCCCTCCGGGTGACGCACCCGCAGCAGCGCGGCCGTGGTCAGGGCCGAGAGGAGCGCGGCGCCGAGCATGTGCAGCCCGACGAGGAGCTCGGGCAGGTCGTTGAAGTACTGCACGAAGCCGATCGCCCCCTGGGCGAGCTGCGCGACGAGCAGCCACACCACCACGCGCACCGCGGCCCGGTCGGCACGCACGGCCAGCAGGCACAGCAGCAGGCCGATGGTGAGCCCGAGGTAGAGGAACACCGCGTCGGCGTGGAGCTGGCTCCACTGGAGCGGGTCGAGGCCGTTGCGGGGGGAGTCGGCGTCGCCGGCGTGCGGCCCGGAGCCGGTGACGACCGTGCCGAGGTAGAGCACGACCCAGGCAGCTGCGAGGACGATCCACGCCAGGGTGGTCGCCGGACCGCCCACCGCGGGCGTCGGACGGTCCAGGACCTGCAGGAACCGGACGGACAGTCCCACCAGCGCCATCGACAGCAGCAGGTGCAGCGACACGATCCACGGGTTGAGGTCGGTCAGCACCGTAATGCCGCCGATCACCGCCTGAAGCGGGATGCCCGCGGCCAGCACGGCGGCCAGGCCGACGAGGTGCCGACGCCCGGTGCGCACCGCAGCGACGAAGGTCAGCACCGCGACGGCGACGAGCACGAAGGTCAGCAGTCGGTTGCCGAACTCGATGGCGGAGTGGAAGTCCAGTGCCCCGTGCGGGGTGAAGTCGTCCTCGGTGCAGCGCGGCCAGGTGGGGCACCCCAGGCCCGAGCCGGTGAGGCGCACCGCCCCGCCGGTGACGACGATGCCGGTGTTGGCGACGAGGGAGGCCCAGCCGGCCCAGCGGGCCTGGCGGTGCCGGAGGGCGGGGTCGGTCATGCTCACTCCCACGTGAAGGTACGGGCGGTCAGGACCGTACCCAGGGCCGCCCAGCCGAGCAGGGTCAGCATCGACGTGACGTCCGCCGCACCGTCCAGCAGGGCGGCACGCATGCCCTCGCCCAGCGCGCCGGACGGGAGCCACGTGGCCACGTCGCCGAAGCCGCCGTACGCGCTGGCGGGCAGGACGACCGCGCCGCCGGCCATGAGGAGCAGGTAGACGAGGTTGGCGGCGGCGAGCGTGGCCTCGGCGCGCAGCACCCCGGCGACCAGGAGCCCCAGTGCGGCGAACGCGGCGGTGCCGAAAGCGGCGACGCCGAGCGCCGAGAGCAGCCCGACCGCGGTCGTCTCCGGCTGCCACCCCAGTGCCAGCGCGACCGCGCCGAGGACGACGACCTGCAGCGCCTCGACCAGCAGCAGGGCCAGCACCTTGCCGGCCAGCAGACCGGACCGGGGGAGCGGTGAGCTGCCGAGCCACTTGATCACGCCGTAACGGCGCTCGAAGCCGGTGGCGATGGCCAGCGAGGTAAAGGCCGTCGACATCACCGCCAGGGCGAGGACCCCGGGGGCGAAGGTGTCGATGGCCGGGGCGTCGAGTTCCAGGCCCACGCGCTCGGACCCGGCGACGGCGCCGACCAGCACGATCACGGGGATGACGACGGCCAGCAGCAGCTGCTCGCCGTTGCGCAGCATCAGCCGCGCCTCCATCCGGGCGTGCGAGAGGACCTGGCGGCCCAGGGGAGCGGCGCCGGGTGCTGGTGTGAACGTGCCGGCGCTCATGTCGAGAGCTCCCGTCCGGTCAGCTCGAGGAAGACGTCCTCGAGGCTCCTAGTGCCCAGGCTGAGCGATTCCGGGAGGACGTCGTGCTCCTCGCACCAGCGCGAGACGCGGGCCAGGGTCGAGCCGTCGGCCGGGCCGGTGACGAGCAGGCTGAGCGGGTCGAGCACGGTGACGCTGGTCGCAGGGCCCAGGGCCTCGGTCAGGGACTCGGGCGCGCCCGGTGGGAAGGGCCGGGTGACGACGAGACGGATGGTGGAGACGCGACCGCCGCGGGTCAGCTCCACGGGCGAGCCGGAGGCGATCAGCTGTCCCCGGTTGATGATGTGCACGGTGTCGGCCAGCGACTCCGCCTCGTCCATGTAGTGCGTGGTCAGCACGACGGTCACGCCGTCCGCGCGCAGCTCGCGCAGGAGGTCCCAGGTGTCGCGACGGGCCTGGGGGTCCATCCCTGCGGTGGGCTCGTCGACGAAGACCAGCTCCGGGCGCCCGACGATGGCCATCGCCAGCGCGAGCCGCTGCTTCTGCCCCCCGGACAAGCGGCGGTACGGCGTCCGCCCGCACGCCGCGAGTCCCAGCCGCTCCACGAGCAGCCCGTGCGGCAGCGGGTCGGCGTGCAGGGAAGCGGCGTGCCGCAGCATCTCCTCGGCCCGCACACCGCTCCACGCACCGCCCTCCTGCAGCATCACGCCGATGCGGGGGAGGAGTGCCCGGCGATCGGCCTGCGGGTCCAGGCCCAGGACCCGGACGGTGCCCCGCTGCGGGCGGCGGTAGCCCTCGCAGGTCTCCAGGGTCGTGGTCTTGCCGGCGCCGTTGGGGCCGAGCACGGCGGTGACGCTGCCCCGGGCCACCGTCAGGGACAGGCCGTCGACGGCGGTCTTGGAGCCGTAGCGCATCTCGAGGGAGTCGACCACGACGGCGTGGTCGGGGTCGGGCGCTGGCACGTCGGCAGTCTAGGGAGGCGTCGGGAGGCTCCCGGCCCCGCCCTAGGCTCTGGGACGTGACTGGCTGGCTGGTGGTGACTGTGCTGCTCCTGACCGCGGTGGCGGCGGCGTGGACGGTCGTGATGATCGTGCGCGACGAGAGCCCGCCGAGCGACCGCTTCTTCGTCGTGCTGGGCGTCCTGCTGCTGGCGCTGGTCGTCCAGCTGGTGGCGGGCCTGGTGGCCCTGGCGGCCACGGACCGCGACGTCGAGGGCGTGACCTTCGTCGCCTACCTGCTCACCGTTGTCCTGGCGCTGCCCTTCGGAGCGGCGCTGGCGCTGGTGGAGCGCAGCCGCTGGGGCACCGCGTCCCTGCTCGTCGCGCTGGCCACGGTGGCGGCGATGGAGGTGCGTCTCGACGCGCTGTGGGCGGCCGCCGGTGCGTGAGCTCTCGACCGGCCCGGGCCGCGTGCTCGTCGCCGTCTACGCCGTCTTCGCCGTCGCGGCCACCGGACGCTCGCTGGTGCAGCTCGGCACCGACGCGGGGCGCGCGCCGCTGGCGTACTCGCTCTCGCTGCTGGCGGCGGTGCTCTACCTGGTGGCCACGACCTGCCTGCTGCGGGGCGGGCAGGGCGCGCGCCGCGTGGCGCTGGTCACGGTCGCTGTCGAGGCGACCGGGGTGCTGGTCGTCGGGACGCTGTCCTACCTGGTCACCGACTGGTTCCCCGACAAGACGGTGTGGTCCCACTACGGCCAGGGCTACGGCTTCCTGCCGCTCTTCCTGCCCTTCCTGGGGCTGTGGTGGCTGAGGTCCGGCCGCACGCCGGTCGAGGCGTTGGGCGACGCGTCGGGCGAGGCGTCGGGCGAGGCGTCGGACGACGTCCATGCCACTTAGGCGACCCTTCCTTGAACGGCCGTTTCCATTAACGGCACACTGGCGTTGTGGAATTCACCCGCGACGACCTGAGCACGCGCCAGCGTGTCGCGCGGTCGATCCTGGTGAACGGGCCCTCGACCGCGGCGACGCTGGCCGAGCAGCTCGACCTCACCCCGGCCGCCGTGCGCCGCCACCTCGACCAGCTGGTCGAGGAGGGCGCCGTCGAGCCGCGCGACCCCAGACCCGGCGCCAGCCGTGGCCGGGGCCGCCCCGCGAAGCTCTTCGCGCTCACCGAGCGCGGTCGCGAGGGCTTCGACCAGCAGTACGACGACCTCGCCGTCCAGGCACTGCGCTTCCTCGCCGAGACCGGGGGAGAGGACGCGCTGCGAGCGTTCGCCGAGCAGCGCGTGTCGTTCATCGAGGCGCGCTTCGGCACCACCCTCGAGGCCAACCCCGACCTCACGCCGGCCCAGGTGCTGGCCCGGGTCTTCACCGACGAGGGGTACGCCGCGGGAGTGCGCGAGCTGCCCGTCGTCAACGGCCAGAGCGCCGGTGAGCAGCTGTGCCAGCAGCACTGCCCGGTCTCCCACGTGGCCCACGAGTTCCCCCAGCTGTGCGAGGCCGAGACCCAGGCGATCAGCCGGGTGCTCGGACGCCACGTCCAGCGGCTGGCCACCATCGCCCACGGCGACGGTGTCTGCACCACCTGCATCCCCGACCTCCCCACCACGTCCTCGACGTCCAGCAAAGAGAAGGAGACGGTCACCTCATGACCTCCATCGAAGAGCTCAACCCGGAGCTCCAGGGCATCGGCCGCTACGAGTTCGGCTGGGCCGACCCGGACGTCGCCGGCGCCGCCGCCCAGCGCGGACTCAACGAGGCCGTCGTGCGTGACATCTCCGGCAAGAAGAACGAGCCGCAGTGGATGCTCGACCTGCGTCTGAAGGGCCTGAAGCTCTTCGACCGCAAGCCGATGCCCACGTGGGGCTCGGACCTGTCGGGCATCGACTTCGACAACATCAAGTACTTCGTGCGCTCCTCGGAGAAGCAGGCCACCTCCTGGGAGGACCTGCCCGAGGACATCAAGAACACCTACGACAAGCTCGGCATCCCCGAGGCGGAGAAGCAGCGCCTGGTCGCCGGTGTCGCCGCGCAGTACGAGTCCGAGGTCGTCTACCACTCGATCCGTGAGGACCTCGAGGAGCAGGGCGTCCTCTTCCTCGACACCGACACCGCGCTGAAGGAGCACGAGGAGCTCTTCAAGGAGTACTTCGGCACCGTCATCCCCGTCGGTGACAACAAGTTCTCCGCGCTCAACACCTCGGTGTGGTCCGGTGGCTCGTTCATCTACGTGCCGCCGGGTGTGCACGTCGACATCCCGCTGCAGGCCTACTTCCGGATCAACACCGAGAACATGGGCCAGTTCGAGCGGACGCTGATCATCGTCGACGAGGACGCCTACGTGCACTACGTCGAGGGCTGCACCGCGCCGATCTACAGCTCGGACTCCCTGCACTCCGCGGTCGTCGAGATCGTGGTGAAGAAGGGGGGCCGCTGCCGCTACACGACCATCCAGAACTGGTCGAACAACGTCTACAACCTCGTCACCAAGCGTGCGACCTGCGAGGCCGGCGCGACCATGGAGTGGGTCGACGGCAACATCGGCTCCAAGGTGACGATGAAGTACCCCGCGATCTACCTCATGGGCGAGCACGCCAAGGGCGAGACGCTCTCGATCGCCTTCGCCGGCGAGGGCCAGCACCAGGACGCCGGCGCCAAGATGGTCCACGCGGCCCCGCACACCTCGAGCTCGATCCTGAGCAAGTCGGTGGCGCGCGGCGGTGGTCGGACGTCGTACCGCGGCCTGATCCAGGTCAACGAGGGCGCCTACGGCTCGAAGTCCAACGTGCTGTGCGACGCGCTGCTGGTCGACCAGGTCAGCCGCTCCGACACCTACCCCTACGTCGACATCCGCGAGGACGACGTGTCCATGGGCCACGAGGCGAGCGTCTCGAAGGTCTCCGACGACCAGCTCTTCTACCTCATGTCGCGCGGCATGGAGGAGGACGAGGCGATGGCGATGATCGTCCGCGGCTTCGTGGAGCCGATCGCCAAGGAGCTGCCGATGGAGTACGCCCTCGAGCTCAACCGCCTCATCGAGCTGCAGATGGAGGGCGCGGTCGGCTGACGCCGGCCTCCGCTCCCACCTGCACTCCGCAGACGCCCCAGACGCTAGGAAGACACCCCACACGTGACCGTGACTGCTGACCCCCGCGACAGCGTGGCCTCCGCCCTCGAGGTGGACCACGTGGAGTCCCACCTGCACCCGGTGAGCTCCTTCGACCTCGACGACCACCCGATGCCCACCGGCCGCGAGGAGATCTGGCGCTTCACGCCGCTCAAGCGGCTCGCGGGCGCGCTCGACGACACCCCCGGTGACGCCGACGCGCTGAGCGTGGAGACCATCGGTGACGCGTCGTACGTCGTCGGCACGCTCGCCCCGGGCCAGGCCCCGCGCGGCGTGGCGCTCGTCCCCGACGACCGCGCCTCGGCGCTGGCCTCCAAGCACGCCGGCGACGCCGTGCACGTGAAGGTCCCGGCCGACGCCGAGCTGGCCGAGCCGATCGGCCACCGGGTCACCGGCACTGCCGGCACCCGCACCCACCGCCACACCGTGATCGAGGCCGGCACGCACTCGCGCGCCACCTACGTGCTCGACCACCGTGGCTCGGGTGTCCACGCCGGCAACGTCGAGGTCGTCGTCGGCGACGGTGCGGACCTCACCGTCGTCACCCTCCAGGACTGGGACGACGACGCCGTGCACGTCGGCACCCACGAGGCAGTGGTGGGGCGCGACGCGCGCTACCGCCACATCTCGGTCACCTTCGGCGGCTCGGTCGTGCGCACCAGCGCCAACGTGCACTACGCCGGCCCCGGTGGCGAGGCCGAGCTGCTCGGCCTGTACTTCGCCGACGCCGGCCAGCACTTCGAGCACCGCCTCTTCGTCGACCACAACGCGCCGCGCACCAAGAGCAACGTGCTCTACAAGGGCGCGCTGCAGGGCGAGAAGGCCCGCACCGTGTGGGTCGGCAACGTGCTGATCCGCAAGGTCGCGGAGTCCATCGAGACCTACGAGGAGAACCGCAACCTGGTGCTCACCGACGGCTGCCAGGCCGACTCGGTGCCGAACCTCGAGATCGAGACCGGCGAGATCGAGGGTGCCGGTCACGCCTCGGCCACCGCGCGCTTCGACGACGAGCAGCTGTTCTACCTGCGCAGCCGCGGCGTCTCCGACGAGGAGGCGCGCCGCCTGGTGCTCCACGGCTTCTTCCAGGACCTCATCCGCAAGATCGGTCTGCCGGAGCTGGAGGAGAAGCTCACCGCCGCCGTCGAGGACGAGCTGGCGCGCAACGTCGCCGGCAAGGTCCTCTGATGGCGTTCGAGCGCGCCTGCGCGCTGGCCGACGTCCCCGCCGACGAGGCCCTCGCGGTCGTCGTCGGGGAGTACTCCGTGGCCGTCGCGCGCGACGGCGACGGGCCCGACGCCGAGGTCTTCGCAGTGCAGGACCAGTGCAGCCACGCGGCGGTCTCGCTCAGCGAGGGCGAGGTCGCCGACTGCACGGTCGAGTGCTGGTTGCACGGCTCGCGCTTCGACCTGCGCACCGGCAAGCCCTCCGGGCTGCCCGCCACCGAGCCGGTGGCCACCTTCCCCGTCGAGGTCAGAGACGGCGACATCTTCATCGACACGACCACCACCCTGAACGGAGTCACCCCCGCATGAGCACCCTCCAGATCACCGACCTCCAGGTCTCTGTCGACACCGAGGACGGCCCCAAGGAGATCCTCAAGGGCGTCACGCTGACCATCGACAGCGGCGAGACCCACGCGATCATGGGGCCCAACGGCTCCGGCAAGTCCACCCTGGCCTACTCCATCGCCGGCCACCCGAAGTACACGATCACCGGCGGCACGGTCACCCTCGACGGTGAGGACGTGCTGGCCATGTCGGTCGACGAGCGCGCCCGCGCCGGGCTCTTCCTCGCCATGCAGTACCCCGTCGAGGTGCCCGGCGTCTCGGTCGCGAACTTCCTGCGCACCGCCAAGACGGCCATCGACGGCGAGGCGCCCAAGCTGCGCACCTGGGTCAAGGACGTCAACGCCGCGCTCGAGCACCTCAACCTCGACTCGACCTTCTCGGCGCGCTCGGTCAACGAGGGCTTCTCCGGCGGTGAGAAGAAGCGTCACGAGATCGCCCAGCTCGAGCTGCTCGACCCCAAGGTCGCGATCCTCGACGAGACCGACTCCGGGCTCGACATCGACGCGCTCAAGGTCGTCTCCGAGGGCGTCAACCGGTTCCGCGGGCGCGAGGGCAAGGGCGTCCTGCTCATCACCCACTACACCCGCATCCTGCGCTACATCCAGCCCGACAAGGTCCACGTCTTCGTCGACGGCAAGGTCGCCGAGTCCGGCGGCCCCGAGCTGGCCGACAAGCTCGAGGCCGAGGGCTACGAGTCCTACATCAAGGCCCCCGCCTGATCGAAGGTCGAGCAGTGAGGCGCGCCAGCGCCGAACGAGCGTCGAGACCTCCTGTTCGCACCACCGTTCCGCACGAAAGGAAGGGATCGTTGATGGAAGGCCTGCTTCCTGACCTCGAGGTCGTCCGCAAGGACTTCCCGATCCTGTCCCGCACCACCCCGGACGGGCGGCCGCTGGTCTACCTCGACAGCGCCAACACCTCGCAGAAGCCGCAGGTGGTCATCGACGCGATGGTCGACCACCTCGAGCGCCACAACGCCAACGTCGCGCGGGCCATGCACCTGCTCGGCGCCGAGGCGACCGAGGCGTTCGAGGGCGGTCGGGACAAGGTGGCCTCGTTCATCGGTGCTCCCGAGCGCGACGAGGTGGTCTTCACCAAGAACGCCTCGGAGGCGCTCAACCTGGTCGCCCACACCCTCGCCCTGCCGGGTCCGCGACAGGTCGGGCCGGGCGACGTCGTGGTCACGACCGAGATGGAGCACCACTCCAACATCGTGCCGTGGCAGATGCTGACCCAGCGCACGGGCGCGGACCTGCGGTGGTTCACCTTCGACGACCAGGGCCTGCTCGATCTCTCGCAGGTCGACGAGCTGATCACCGAGCGCACCAAGGTCGTCACTTTCACGTGGGTGTCGAACATGCTCGGCACGATCAACCCGGTCGCCGAGCTGACCCGCCGCGCCCACGAGGTCGGCGCGATCGTGGTCGTCGATGCCTCCCAGGCCGCGCCCCAGCTGCCGATCGACCTCGCCGCGATGGCGCCGGAGGAGCGACCCGACGTGGTCGTCTTCACCGGCCACAAGGTCGTGGGGCCTACCGGCATCGGCGTCCTGTGGGGGCGTCGTGGCCTGCTGGAGGAGCTGCCGCCGTTCCTCGGCGGTGGCGAGATGATCGAGACCGTCACGATGGAGCGCTCGACGTACGCCGGGCTGCCCCACAAGTTCGAGGCCGGCACCCCGCCGATCGTCGAGTCCGTCGGGCTCGGCGCCGCGGTGGACTACCTCGCCGCCCTCGACATGGAGGCGGTGCACCGGCACGAGCAGGCGATCACGGCGTACGCGCTCGACGGCCTGGCCACCGTGCCCGGCCTGAAGGTCCTCGGCCCGCTGGACGCCCGGCTGCGCGGGGGAGCGATCTCCTTCGAGCTCGACGGCGTGCACCCGCACGACGTGGCCCAGGTGCTCGACGTGCGCGGCGTCGCCGTGCGGGCCGGGCACCACTGCGCCCGTCCGGCGCACGCGAAGTTCGGCGTGCAGAGCTCGACCCGGATGTCGTCGTACCTCTACACGACGCCGGCCGAGATCGACGCGCTGGTCGAGGCCCTGCACTACACCCGTTCCTACTTCAAGGTGGACTGATGTCGGCGGAGCTGGACTCGCTGTACCAGGAGATCATCCTGGACCACTACAAGAACCCGCACCACAAGGGACTCCGCGACCCCTTCGAGGCCGAGGTGCACCACGTCAACCCGACGTGCGGTGACGAGGTCACGCTGCGGGTGCACGTCGCCGACGGCGTGGTGGCCGACGTCTCGTACGACGCCGTCGGCTGCTCGATCTCGCAGGCCTCGACCTCGGTGATGACCGACCTGGTCATCGGCAAGCCGGTCGAGGAGGCGATGAGCATCCACGAGGAGTTCCTGACCCTCATGCAGGGCAAGGGGAACGTCGAGCCCGACGAGGAGGTGCTGGAGGACGGCATCGCCTTCTCCGGCGTCGCCAAGTTCCCCGCGCGCGTGAAGTGCGCACTGCTGGGCTGGATGGCGTGGAAGGACGCCACCGGCCAGTCCCTCGACAGCCAGTCCACGAGCCAGTCCACGAGCCAGGGAGGCAGCGATGACTGACACCACCCACACCCCCGACCACTCCGACCTGCCCAGCGACGTGCCCGCGCCGTCGAGCTCGGCCTCGACCGTGACGGTCGAGGAGGTGACCGAGGCCCTCAAGGACGTCGTCGACCCCGAGCTCGGCATCAACGTCGTCGACCTGGGCCTGGTCTACGGCGTGCACGTCGACGAGTCGTCCAACTGCGTCGTCGACATGACGCTGACCTCGGCCGCCTGCCCGCTGACCGACGTCATCCAGGACCAGACCGACTCCGCCCTGGAGGGCCTGGTCAACGACGTCGCCATCAACTGGGTCTGGATGCCGCCGTGGGGCCCGGACAAGATCACCGACGACGGTCGCGAGCAGCTTCGCGCGTTGGGCTTCAACGTGTGAGTCGCTCTCACACCATGCGGCTAGCCTGGCGCGATGACCGTCCCTGAGACCGACCCTCTCGAGGAGGCGGTGCGCGCCTTCTGGGACGTCGCACGCTTCCACGCCCGGCTCAACGTCGCGCCGTCGTACTTCGGCCCGACGACGCTGGAGGTCGTGCCGCCGCCAACCTGGTCCTTCGGCGAGGAGCCGGAGGGCGAGCGGCTGCTGGTGGAGGTGCTCTCGGGCGCGCGGACCTCGTTGGAGGGCAGCACCGAGGAGTACGCCGAGGAGCTTCCCGTCCCCGGGTCGCTGAGCATCCTCACCGACGCGGCCGGTCATCCGGTGGCGCTGCTGGAGGTCACCGACGTCGTGGTGGACGGTGGCCGGGTGGTCGAGCACTTCCGGGTCGTCCACCAGGAGTCCTGACGTGCCCGACTCCGGTCTGCTGGTGCCCCCCGACCGGGTCCAGCGGTGGGTCGAGAACTTCCAGGGCCGCCACGGCACCACGGCGCTGTCCGTCCTCGACGGCGGGCTCGAGGGATCGGCGAGCGACGGGTCGACCTTCCGGATGGACCTCCCCTTCGCGACGAGGTACGCCGGACTGCCCGACGCCTCCGCCTTCGCGGCGGCCGCACGGACGGCCCCGCCGGCGGACTGGGGCGTGCTGCTGGTGCGCAAGGGCGGGTTCGCGGTGGCCCGGCTCTCCGGGACGCGCACGCACGCCAGCAAGGTCGGTCAGCGGCACGTGCAGGGCCGCACGAAGGCGGGCGGCCAGTCGCAGCAGCGGTTCGCCCGGCGACGCGACAACCAGGCGCGGCAGGCGTTCGAGGCCGCCGCCGACCACGCCGTACGCCTCCTAGGTGACCTGGTCGGCCCGGTGATGACCGGTGGGGACGCCTCCGCGCTCGAGGCCGTGCTGGAGGACCCGAGACTGCGCTCGCTGGAGGTCCTCGAGCGGCGGCTTCCGGTGCCGGACCCGCGCCGGGCGGTCCTGGAGCAGGCCGTCGCGGACGCCTGCTCGGTGGCGGTGGCGGTGCACAACAGCGACGGCCCGTCCTGGCCCGGCCGTCCTGCGGAGGCCGCCGGCGACCGCTAGCGTGCCTGACGTGGACACTCCGATCAGGATCCGGTCGCTGGTGAAGACGTTCGGCAGCACCCGCGCGCTCGACGGGCTCGACCTCGAGGTGCGGGCCGGGGAGGTGCACGGCTTCCTGGGCCCCAACGGGGCCGGCAAGTCGACGGCGATCCGGGTCCTCCTCGGGCTGCTGCGCTCCGACTCCGGCGAGGTCAGCCTGCTGGGCGGGGATCCCTGGCGCGACGCCGCGGCGCTGCACCGGCGGCTGGCCTACGTGCCGGGCGACGTGAGCCTCTGGCCGAACCTCAGCGGTGGGGAGTGCCTGGACCTGCTCGGGCGGCTGCGCGGAGGGTTGGACCCGGCGCGGCGTGACGCGCTCGTGGAGCGGTTCGGCCTGGACCCGACCAAGCGCGGCCGGTCCTACAGCAAGGGCAACCGGCAGAAGGTCGCGCTCGTGGCTGCCCTGGCCGCCGACGTGGAACTGCTGCTGCTCGACGAGCCGACCTCGGGCCTGGACCCGCTGATGGAGGCGGAGTTCCAGGCCTGCGTGCGCGAGTTCCGCGACGCCGGCGGCACGGTGCTGTTGTCCAGCCACATCCTCGCCGAGGTGGAGAGCCTCTGCGAGCGGGTCAGCATCATCCGCGACGGTCGGGTCGTCGAGGCGGGGACGCTCGCTGAGCTGAGGCACCTGACCCGCACGTCCGTGACGGCCGAGCTCGAGCGGCCGGCCCCCGACCTGGCGGGCCTGACGGGGGTGCACGACCTCGAGACGGACGGCGACCGGGTCCAGTTCGAGGTCGACACCGCACAGACCGACGCCGCGCTGGGGGTGCTGGTGCGCTCGGGCGTGCGCACGCTCACCGCCCGGCCGCCGACCCTGGAGGACCTGTTCCTCCGGCACTACGGGGACACCACGGATGCCTGAGGTCGCCGCCGGCACCGGGACCCTGCTGCGGGCCGCGCTGCGGCGCGACCGCTGGTTGATCCTCTGGTGGAGCCTGGGCATCAGTGCCCTGTACTGGTCCCAGGCCGTCGGCATCGACGGCCTGTACGCCAGCCAGGCCGAGCTCGACGTGGCCGCCGCCAGCATGGGCGAGAACACCGCGATGATCGCCATGGCCGGCCCCGCACGCGCCCTGGACACGGTGGGCGGGCAGGTCGCCTGGCAGTCCAGTGCGTTCGGGGCCATCGCCGCCGGCCTGATGTCGATGGCGGTCGTCATGCGGCACACCCGCACCGAGGAGGAGACCGGCCGCGACGAGCTGGTGCGGGCCGCCGCCGTCGGGCGCCTCGCCCCCGTCCTGGCCACCCTGCTCGCCGCGCTGGTCGCCAACGTGGCGGTCGGGACGGCCACCGCCGTCAGCCTGGTCGTCTACCCGCTGGCCGCCGCCGACTCGATCGCGCTCGGCTTGGGCCTCACCCTGGTCGGGCTCTGCTTCACCGGCACCGCCCTGGTCGCGGCGCAGGTCTCGGCGAGTGCGCGCTCCTGCTACGGCCTGGCCGGGCTGGTGATCGGCGCGAGCTACGCGCTGCGTGCGGTCGGTGACGTCAGTGCTCCGGCCCTGACCTGGCTCTCGCCGATCGGGTGGTACCAGGGCATGCACGCCTTCTCCGGCCTTCGCTGGTGGCCCGCCCTGCTGCTCGTGGGTGCCACCGTCCTGGCCCTGGCGCTCGCCTCCGCGCTGCTCCAACGGCGCGACATCGGCGCCGGGCTGCGGGCCGCACGCCCCGGTCCACCGCGAGCCGGGCGGCTGCTGTCGAGCCCGCTCGGCCTGGCCTGGCGACTCCAGCGGCCGACCGTCCTGGGGTGGACCGTCGGGCTCTGGCTGACCGGGCTCGCCTACGGCACGATCGGCGACGACGTGGAGTCGCTGCTCGGCGACAACGAGACGACCGTGGAGCTGATGACCCAGGGGCTCGCGGACCCGGTCGCGGGGTTCTACGCCACCGCCCTGCTGATGCTCGCCCTGATCACCTCGGGGTTCGCGATCGGCTCGGCGCTGCGCCCGCGCGCCGAGGAGGAGGCCGGGCACGCCGAGCTGCTGCTGGCCACGGCCGTCTCGCGGAGGCGGTGGCTGGCGTCGTACGTCGTGGTGACGGTGGGTGGCGTGCTGCTCGTCCTGGCCGCCGGCGGTCTCGGGACGGGGATCGGCTACGCGCTGGTGACCGGCGACGGGGGAGCGGTGCTGGAGTACGTCGGTCCCGCGCTCGCCTACGCCCCGCCGGTGCTGGTGCTGAGCGCCCTGGCCCGCCTCGTCCACGGGGTGCTGCCGCGGCTCGGGGTGCTGGCGTGGCTGCCGTTGATCGGCGCCGTCGTGGTGATGCTGCTCGGCCCGGTGCTGCGGTTGCCGGAGTGGGTGCAGGGGCTCTCACCGTTCCACCACCTGCCGGCGATCCCGGCCGAGGACGTCTCGATCGGGGTCACGCTGGCGCTGCTGGGTGTCGCGACGCTCGTGTCGTTCGTGGGCCAGTTCGCCTTCTGGAGGCGCGACATCGGCTAGCGTCGCAGCCATGTGGCAGCCCCAGCCCGGCTGGCATCCGCTCCCGAGTGGCACCTCCATGTCCACGATCGGGGTCTGGCGGGCCGTCGTGGGGGACGAGCCGGTGGCCGTGAAGCGGCTGGCTGCACCCGGTGAGCACGACCCCTCCGAGCTGTCCGACCCGCGCCACTTCGCCTACTGGCGACGCGGCGCCGACGTCGTCACCTCCGGTGTGCTGGCCCGGTCGCAGGGACTCCGCCCTCCGGTGCGCAGCTACGTCGTCGAGGACGTCGAGGGCATCACGATCACCGAGGACTGGGTCGAGGACTGCGCGGTGAACGGGCTGTTCGCCGCCCACGCCCTGGGCCGCTTCGCCGGTACGCCGGTGCCGGACGTCTCCTGGCTCGCACACGACCAGCTGCGTGACCGCCTGCGGCGCACCGAGCGCCGGGGCGGCTGGCCCACGCTGGCCCGTACCACCGTCGCCGACGTCGCCGAGCATCTCTGGACCCGCCGGGAGATCCACCTCGCGAGCCTCGACGCGCTGCCGCAGGTGCTCCAGCACGGCGACCCGACGCCGTCGAACCTGCCGGGCCGGGAGGGTGACGACGTCGTGGCCATCGACTGGTCCTGCCTGGGCACCGGTCCGGTGGGTGGCGACCTCGGCTACTACCTGCTGTCGGCGCGCGAGGAGTTCGACCCCCTGCTGGAGGCCTACCTGATGGGCCTGCCCGACGGCGTCGCGTCCGCCGACGAGGTCGCCCTCGGTGCGCGGGTGGTCGCGGTCTACACCGCCCTGTCGCGGGCCGAGTGGGCGCTCTCGCGGGTCGCGAAGGGCGAGGGCGCGCTGGCGGGCAAGTTCCGCCACCCCGCCGTCGCGCCCCACCTGCGGGCGCTGCAGCGGCAGTTCCCGCTCATCGAGGTGCTGATGGCCGGCTGAGGTCGGGGGGGGGGGGGGGGCCCCCCGGGGGGGGACACGCCCCGGGCCGCCCGCCCCCCCCCGGGGGGGGGGCGGGGGGGGTGGCCCCCCCCGC
>JAYYWX010000008.1:0-25035 GCA_036341255.1 Actinomycetota bacterium
GAGAAGCACCTGGTCGACTGCGCCGACGGGTTCGACGCCAAGCACCTGCGTGTCCTGGGTCGGCACGTACTGACCGTGGTGGCGCCCGAGGTCGGTGAGGCGCACGAGGCGAAGCTGCTCGAGGACGAGGAGCGCCGCGCCGCCGAGCGCACGCGGCTGACGTTCGCCGCTGATGGTCACGGGATGGTGCACGGCAGGTTCTCCATCCCCGCTCTGCACGGCGCGATGCTGGCGAAGGCGATCCAGTCGCTGACATGGGCGAAGCAGGACCCGGCCGAGGTCCGCCAATCAAGACCCACCCCGGTCTCCGCAGGGCAGGCGTTCACCGAGCTGCTGGAGCGGATGGACGCCAAGGACCTACCCAGCGTCGGCGGGGTCGGGGCGACCGTCGTGGTGACGATGACCATCGACTCCCTCATGGGCGGCCTGGCCGCGGCGGCGTTGGACACCGGGGAGGTCATCTCCGCCGGTGCCGCACGACGGTTGGCGTGCGAGGCCGGCGTCATCCCGATAGTGCTGGGCGGGAAGTCCGAGGTCCTCGACGTCGGCCGGCGGCGCAGGTTCCATACCAGGGCCCAGCGGCTAGCGATCGCCCAGCGCGACAAGACCTGCGTCGTCGGTGGCTGCGACGCACCGCCGAGCAGGTGCCACGTCCACCACGTCGTCCCGTGGTCAGAAGGCGGCGGCACCAGCGTCAAGGGCGGACGGCTCTACTGCTTCGCGCACCACGCGATGGTCCACGACCCCAAACGATCCGGGCGACTGCGGACGTAGGCCGGATGATCGTCGGCATCACCCCAGGACACCGTCGAGCCTGGGACCCCTCCCGTCCGCCTCGCTCAGCTGTCAGGAGGCGAACTGGCACTCGGATTGGTCCGTCCGCGGTAGGTGCGCGCGCGATGTCGCTTCCAGGCCGCGTAGAAGAAGTAGCCGATCACGATGAGGCTGAGCACTGAGGGGGAGCCCGCAGTGAGGAAGGTGGCGAGGGCCGCCAGGAGCAGGAGTGTCGCCCAGGTCGCGAGCGCCGAGGCGCTCCACGGTCGTCTGATCGCGCGCCACCACCGGGTGACGGGGTGGGGAAGGGCCGGCGGCTCGACGGGGTCCCGAGAGGGCATCGGCAACTGTCGCGCGGCCGGGACCATCGCGTCGAGCGCCTCGACGGCCCGGTGGCCCCTGCGCCAGTGACTCGGCTCCACGGTGAGGCCCCACCCGTCGTAGGTGATGAGGTGCCGCCCGCCGTCGTCCCAGGACAGCATGCCGGCGACGTCGTCGGCGTGGAAGCAGGTGTACTGATCGCCTTCGAGCAGATGAGCGTCCTCGTCATCAACGACGAGGGAGTGAGTGGTCGCCGGCCAGTCCGCGCGCCGGAACCGACGTCCGAAGACCGCTCCTTGCTGGACGGGTTGCGTGACACGCGGGATGTCCGTCGGTGCCATGGCCTCGCCGGGGAGCCCGAGCAGCATGGACGAGGCGAACTCCTGGGCGAGACCCTGGACCTCCTCCACCGTGGTTGCGTCCAGCTCGGCCAAGGTCTCCTCACGAGTCAGGACCGGCAGGCCACGCAGGTGGTCGTGAGCAGCGCGCATGGCGGTGCCGACCAGGGCGTACGGGTCGAGCATCGCCTGACGACGCATGGCCTTCACGTCGTCCAGCCAAGCCGGATCCGGACCCTGCGCCAGCTGATCGACCAGCTGTCGTGCCTGGTCCGCGAGCGTCGGCATGAGCGCACGCGACGCGTCGGCGCCGGCGATGACCAGCGCTCGGTCGGCGTCCGCGGGTTCGTAGGTCGCCCACGGCGCGTAGGAGCCTGCGGCCTCCTCCCGCAGCCGCACGCGGAGCCCCCGCTCGAGCAAGTCGGGCAGGATCGTGGCCCCGTTCGACCGCCGGACCACGCCACTGAGGACCAGGGAGTCGTCGACGTACCACGCGGGGAGCTGCTGCTGGCACGCGTCGGCCCGGGGGATGGGCAGCAGTTCGCCCTCCGGCAGGTCCAGTCGCATCCCCTCCGGGACCGGCCCGTCGAGCACCAGGGCGGCGTTCCCCCGGGTGAACACCGAGTGGGCCCGCTCCTGGAGCCGCTGCCACTCGGCTCGGCCCAGACCCGGCTCGCCCATGGCGATCACACCCGGCCCTCGTGCGCCGTAGCGCCAGCTGAACGCGCGCACGCTCGGACCTCCGCGCATGTCACCCTCGGCGCGAAGCACGTCGCGCTCGTGCTTCAACCGGCTGGGATCGAGGCGATGCAGCGCCGCGGTCACCTCCGTGAGGTGTTGGGCGACCGCCTCGGCAGGGCCGTGGGCGTCGAAGGCGGTGACGAGCGGGGAGACGAACCCGTTCACGTGCAGGGTCCCGCCGCCGCGGCCGTGCAGCACCGCGTGCTCGAGCAGGTGCAGCCATCCCGACTCGTGGAGGGGCTCGTCGGCACTACCGCCACGGAACAGCAGGCGGGCAGTAAGAGTGGGACGCCCGGAGTCGACCCAGAAGCAGGTCACCCCGTCGATCGTCGTCTGCTGCACGGCAGTCCCCCCGTGTGTCGTCGTGCGCCTGACCCGCCAGAGCCTACGGACGGGCGCGGCGCGGGGAGGATGCGCCCCCGAGTCGGTGACGCTGACACGGAGGTCGCATGCCTCAGGTCAGTGCCAGCCCATCGTCCGCGCGGCTCGGGGGGCGTACGCGGCGGCGTACGTCTCGGTGTCCTCTAGCCTGGCGGCGAGCATCCTGCTCGACCGGACGAGGGAGCCGTACCCGGACAGCGACAAGACGGCCTACGAGGAGCTCGTCATGGCGTGGATCGTCCTGGTCGTCTCCGGGGTGCTGGAGGCCGTGTGGGCCGTGGCCCTCGGCAAGTCGGAGGGCTTCAGCAGGCTCGGGCCCTCGCTGGTGTTCCTCACCGCCCTCGGGCTCAGCATGGCCGGCCTGGCGCATGCGATGCGGTCCGTTCCCGTCGGCACCGCATACGCCGTCTGGGTCGGGATCGGCGCCACGCTCACGGTGGCCTTCGGGATGGCGACCGGGGAGGAGAGCGTGTCCGCGCTCAAGGTGCTGCTCATCCTGGGACTGGTGGGCTGCGTCATCGGCCTGAAGCTCGCGCACTGACGGGCGCGCACGAGGACAGGCACAACGGCCGATGATCCGTCGGTCGCGGCGCGGCGACCCGGGGATCCGTGCGTTGTGACTGTCCTCGTCCGGACGAACAAGCCCTAGCGTCCGGTCCACCTCGGCGGCCGCTTCTCGGCGAACGCGGCCACGCCCTCCTTGGCGTCGTCGCTGAGGATGACCGGGCTGGCCATCTCGCCCTGGCGGGTGAACGCCTCCTCGACCGGCCAGGTGGGTGCGGCGTCGACGATCTCCTTGCCCACCCGCACCGAGAGCGGTGCGTTGGCCGCGATGGTGCGCGCCATGTCCAACGCCGAGGTGAGCGCGTCACCGGGAGCGACCACCCGGTTGACCAGGCCGAGGCCGTGCAGGCGGGCCGCGGTGACCGGTTCCCCGGTCAGCGCGATCTCCAGGGCCACCGGTCGGGGCAGCCGCTGGGAGGTGCGCAGCAGGCCACCGGCTGCGGCCAGCAGCCCGCGCTTGACCTCCGGCAGGCCGAAGGTGCTGTCCTCCGCCGCGACGACGAGGTCCGCGGCCAGTGCGAGTTCGAACCCACCGGCGAGAGCAGCGCCCTCGACCGCGGCGATCGTCGGCTTCGTCGGCGGCTCGGCGGTCAGCCCCAACGGGCCGCGCCGCTCCGTCACCGGGAACTGTCCCCGGTTCGCGGCGGCCAGGTCCATCCCGGCGCAGAACGTGCTGCCCGCGCCGGTCAGCACGATGACCCGGACCGACGCGTCCGCCTCGGCGTCGTCGACGGCCCGCTCCAGCAGCAGCGCCGTGCGCAGGTCGATGGCGTTGCGGACCTCCGGCCGGTCGAGGGTGATGACCACGACGCCGTCGTCCTCGTGCGAGACCCGGACCGGGGCGGGCGGGGGCGCCGGGAGCTCGCGGCGCTCGCCGGAGACGACGAGCCGCTCGCCCTCCACGCGCACCGTGCGTCGCACCGGGTCCTGCCCGGTCAGCAGCGCCACGTCCTCGGCCGACTCGCGCCGCATCAGCACCCGCGTGCCGTCGGCGGTGATGGCTGCGACGACGGCGCCCTCGCTGCGGCCGTCGCGGTCGTAGGAGACGGTGACGGCCTCGACGACCGCCTCGCCCTCGAGCTCGGTGACCACGGGGCGCGGTGCCGGCCGGTCCACCGTCGGGCGCAGGTGCGCGAACGGACGGCTCGGCGGCGCGGCGGAGTAGACCCCGAGCGCGTGCTTCGTGGCGTACCACCCCAGCGAGCTGGACAGCCCCACCTCCTCGGGGCGCTCGCGCAGCTGCGGCACCATCGTCGCGATCGCGTGCAGGCCGTAGCCGTTGCCCGGACCACCTGCCGACGTCAGCCCGCCCGTGACGCTCAGTGGCCGCGCCGGGTCCCGCCACGGCAGCCCCAGTGCCTGGGCGCCGAGCTGCACCGCGGCCGGGAAGCAGGAGTAGAGGTCCACCGGCCCCAGCTCGTCGGCCGTCACCCCGGCGTGCTCCAGTGCCGCCCGGCCCGCCGCCGCGATGGCGGGGGAGGAGGCCAGGTCAGCCCGCTCGGAGACGAACCACTCGTCGGTCGCCGAGGCCCCCGCGTGGAGGAACACCCACTTCTCCTGCGGTACGCCGAGTGCGGCCGCCGCGGCCACGCTGGTCACCACCACGCCGGCTGCCAGGTCGACCTGCAGGTTGGCGCACATCAGCTTCGTGTACGGGTCCGAGACGGCCCGGTTCGCCGACGTGGCCGTCGCGATCTCCTCGGCCGTCCGGGCCGTCGGGTCCCACGCGTAGGGGTTCTCCGCCGCGACCGCGCTGTGGCGCGCCCACAGGTCCGCGATCGCGGCTCGGTGCTCGGCCTCGTCGGTGCCGGCGGCACCCCTCAGCGCGGACTCGATCAGGGCGTAGACGTAGATCGGTGCCCCCAGCCCCACGCTGGTCTCCGCCTCGTTGTTGGCCGGCCGGTCGACGCCGATCACCCGATCCGGGGCCGCGTCGTCGGGCTGCCGGGTCCACTGCGGCTCGCGGCCGGCCGCCTGCAGCGCCGCGACCGTCGCCCCGGCCTCCGCGCCGCTCACCAGCACCACGTGCGCCTCGCCGCTCACGATCCGGTCCGCCGCGTCGTTCATCGCCAGCTGTCCGCCGTCCCCGCCGTACGGCGAGGTCTGCACTGTGCCCGCGTCCTCGGCGCCCACGAGCGAGGCGACCAGGCCGGCCTGGTCGGGATAGGTCCACGAGGCGCTCGGCACGGCGCACACCAGGTCCGCGCGACCCAGCACGTCCACGCCGGCGTCGCGCTCGGCTGCCCGCAGTGCCTCCACCGCCGAGGCCACCGGCTCCACGGGTGCATCGAGGTCGGGAGTGCGCTGCACGACCTGTCCGACCCCGATCACCACCGGCGTGGTCGGCTCCAGCAGCGTCCCCGTCCGTTCGTGCAGCACCGGCTCGTCGGCCACCCGCAGTCGCGCCCCGCCCTCGGCGCCGCCGAGCAGCTCGGCCACCCGTGCCAGCGACTCGGCCAGCGCGACCTCGACGCTGCGCACTGCCGTGAGC
This sequence comes from Actinomycetota bacterium, assembly GCA_036341255.1. GTDB lineage: Bacteria > Actinomycetota > Actinomycetes > Propionibacteriales > Nocardioidaceae > Nocardioides. Next base: position 5,611 of record JAYYWX010000008.1, read on the forward strand.
CCCACGGGTCCCTTGACCGGCGGACCGTCGAGCGCTCCGTCGAGTCGTACGCCGCTGCCCGCGGGCGTCGGCACGACGGAGGCCCACAACCCGACCGTGATGCCCATCGGGCCGGTGCCGCGCAGCTCGAACCCGGCCGCGTCGACCCGGGCCACGCTCCAGCGTGCCTGCGCGGGGATGTCCATCAGCGAGATCTGCTGGGTGAACTCCGCGCCCTGCTCCATCCGGCTCGGCCGCTCCCCACGCCAGGAGCGGTGCAGGGTCAACCACTCGTGGACCCGGTCGAGGTCGGTCAGCAGCGCGACCACGTCCTGCGGGCTCGCCGCCACCGTCCCGGTCGCGTGGACGCGCCGGGCGTAGTCAGCAGCCCCCGCGGGCTCCTCTACCACCACGTCCGAGCTCGGCTCGGCGCCTCCGCCGGGCCGCAGCCGGTCGACCACGTCGCCGGCCACCACCTTCGCGGTCTGCGCCAGCACGGGGGCCAGCGTGGTGACGGTGCCGAGCACCCGGGAGCGACGCGAGGAGGACATGGCCGTCACCGTAGAGGGAGACCGCGGCGACCGGAGGGGCGTCTCGGTGTGCCGCGCATACCCCGCGGGGGATCGGGTCCTAGGGTGAGGACGTGAGCACTGATCCGCCGGCCTCGGGAGCCGGCTCGATGATCCATGCGTCGGGACTGCGCAAGAGCTTCGGCGGCTTCGAGGCGGTGCGCGGGATCGACGTCGACGTGCGGCCGGGGGAGGCGTTCGGCTTCCTCGGACCCAACGGGGCCGGCAAGTCCTCGACCATGCGGATGATCGCGGCGGTGTCGCCGGTCAGCGGCGGGACACTGCGCATCCTGGGCATGGACCCGGCCACCGAGGCGCAGCAGATCAAGGCCCGCATCGGCGTGTGCCCGCAGGAGGACACCCTCGACACCGAGCTGACGGTGCGCGACAACCTCGTGGTCTACGGCCGCTACTTCGGGCTGCCGCGGGCCGAGGTCCGCGAGCGGGCCCAGGAGCTGCTGGAGTTCGTGCAGCTCACCGAGAAGGCCGACGCGATGGTCGACGACCTGTCCGGAGGCATGAAGCGCCGGCTCACCATCGCCCGCTCGCTGATCAACCGCCCCGACATCCTGCTGCTCGACGAGCCCACCACGGGCCTGGACCCGCAGGCCCGCCACGTCGTCTGGGACCGGCTGTTCCGGCTCAAGCAGCAGGGCGTGACCCTGGTGCTCACCACCCACTACATGGACGAGGCCGAGCAGCTGACCGACCGGCTCGTGGTGATGGACAAGGGCGTGATCGTCGCCGAGGGATCGCCCCTGGACCTCATCGCCGCCCACTCCACCCGCGAGGTCGCCGAGCTCCGCTTCCCGGTGCCCACCGACGGGGGCACCCACGAGCCCCTGGCCGAGAAGGTCGCCGACCTCGCCGAGCGGGTCGAGGTGCTGCCGGACCGGCTGCTGCTCTACACCGCCGACGGCGAGGAGACCGTCGCGAAGGTGCACGAGCGCGGCCTGCAGCCGATCGCGACCCTGGTGCGCCGCTCCACGCTGGAGGACGTCTTCCTGCGGCTGACCGGCCGGACGCTGGTCGACTGATGACGCAGACCCATACCCAGACCCGGGCCACCGCGCCCCGCGGCACGATCGACGGGGCCCTGCGACTGCTGGACTACTGGGCGACGGCCTATCGGCGTACCTGGAAGGGCAGCGTCGTCTCCTCCTTCGTCACCCCGCTGCTCTACGTCCTGGCGATGGGCGTGCTGCTCGGCGGCTTCGTCGAGGCGGACCCCGACACCCTCGAGGGCGCGACAAGCTACCTCGCGTTCGTGGTGCCCGGGATGATCGCCGCGCAGTCGATGACGCTGGTCTTCGGCGAGGTGACCTACCCCGTCATGGGGATGATCAAGTGGAACCGCACGTACTACGCGATGACCGCGGGGCCGCTCGGCGTGGAGCACGTGATCCTGGCCCACCTCGGCTTCGTGGCGTTCCGGGTCGCGGTCAGCGCGGCGGTGTTCCTCGCGGTGGTCACGCCGTTCGGGGTGCACGAGTCCTGGTGGGGCGTGCTGCTGGCCTTCCCCGTGCAGGTGCTCATCGGCCTGGCCTTCGCCGCGCCGATCTACGCCTTCTCAGCAGGCCTGAAGAGCGAGAGCGCCTACTCCCTGGTCTTCCGCCTCGGGATGATCCCGCTGTTCCTCTTCTCGGGCGCGTTCTTCCCGGTCAGCAATCTCGACCAGCCGCTGGAGACGCTCGCGGTCATCACGCCCCTGTGGCACGGCGTGGACCTGACCCGGATGCTCACCCTCGGCACCCTCGAGCTCGGCCCGGCGCTGGTGCACGTGGCCTACCTCGGCGCCCTGGTGGTGCTCGGCTGGTGGTGGGCCCAGCGCCGGCTCCAGCGACGGATGGTGGTCTGAGTGGCGATCACGACCGCGACCGTGGCGCGCAGCATCTCGCGCCACCCGCTCGGCCCCGCCGGCGCCGCCGCGCTGCTCGTCCAGCGCAACTACCTCGCCTACCGGCGCGTCTGGTACATCTTCGCCTCCGGCTTCCTCGAGCCGGTGTTCTACCTGCTCAGCATCGGCGTCGGGGTGGGCGCCCTGGTCGGCGGCTTCGAGGTCGGCGGTCAGGAGATCCCGTACGCCGAGTTCGTGGCCCCCGGCATGCTGGCCGCCTCGGCGATGAACGGCTCGGTGCTCGACTCGACGTTCAACTTCTTCTTCAAGCTGAAGTTCAACAAGCTCTTCGACCAGATGCTGGCCACGCCGCTGACCACCCTCGACATCGCCCGGGGCGAGCTCTCGTGGTCGCTGATGCGCGGCGGCACCTACTCCGCGGGCTTCCTGCTGGTGATGCTCGCGATGGGACTGGTCTCGTCGTGGTGGGCACTGCTGGTCGTCCCCGCGGCGCTGCTGATCGGCGCGGCGTTCGGCGCGGTGTGCATGGCGTTGACGACCTGGATGCGGTCGTGGCAGGACTTCGAGCTCGTCACGCTGGCGACGCTGCCGATGTTCCTGTTCTCGGCCACGTTCTTCCCGGTGACGGCCTACCCCGGCGCGCTGCGCTGGGTGGTCGAGGCGACCCCGCTCTACCGCGGGGTGGTGCTGTGTCGCGAGCTGACCACCGGCACGGTGTCGTGGGACTCCGCGGTCTCGGTGGTCTACCTCGTCGCGATGGTGGTCGCGGGGCTGCTGCTGGTCAGGCGTCGACTGGACCGGCTGCTGCTGACCTGACGCCCGCCGGTCCGGGTGCCTCGCCCGCGGCGAAGGCCCGTCCGACGGCGACGGCCAGCGGCAGCGGGGCCAGGACCCACACCAGCGCGAGCGCCACGAGGAGAACGGTGATCATGCCTCCGACTGTGCTCCTGCGCGCTCCACGGCCGGTGCACGCGCGCGCCTCGACACGGCAAGAGTTCGACACCGGATCTCCACAGGACGACCCCGTCTGCCACGCTGCTGCCCATGAGTGAGGGGCCGGACGGGGTCATGCGCGACACCAAGGACTGGACGTGGGTGCTGGAGCGCCCCTGCGAGCAGTGCGGCTTCGACGCCGCCGCGGTCGCCCGCCACCAGATCGGCGCCCGGCTGCGCGCCGGCATGCCCGGCTGGCACCGACTGCTCTCCGGCCCCACCGCGACCGTGCGCCCCGACCCGACCACCTGGTCGCCGCTGGAGTACGCCTGCCACGTCCGCGACGTGCACATCGTCTTCAGCGCCCGGCTGGCGATGGTGCTGGGCCAGCACGACCCCGAGTTCGCCAACTGGGACCAGGACGAGACCGCCGAGTCGCAGGGGTACGCCGAGCAGGACCCGGCCACGGTCGCGCGTGAGCTCGCCGAGGAGACCGAGCGGGTCGCCGCGGCGTACGACGTCCTCGACCCGACCGACGAGGCGCTGTGGGCGAGGCCGGCCCGCCGCAGCAACGGCTCGGTGTTCACCCTGGACTCGCTGGCGCGCTACCACCTCCACGACGTCGAGCACCACGTGTGGGACGTCCGCCCCACTGAGGTCTGAGTCCGTGCGGCACACGGAGTTCTGGGAGCGGATGGACCACGCGCTCGGCCACGCCTCGGCGCGGTCCTGGGCGAGCCTGACGGTGATCGCCGGGCTCGGTGGCCGCACCGCGCAGGAGGCCCTGGACTCGGGCGTCGCCCCCAAGGAGGTGTGGGCCGAGGTCCACCGCTTCCTCGGCCTGCCGGCGACGCTGAAGTGACCGCCGAGCAGGCGCCCGCCACCCCCGGTCCTCCCGGCACCCCGATGCACGACCGGGCGGCGGTCCAGCGGCGCACGGTGCGCGTGCTGGTGGTCACCCAGGCGGTCGGCGCCGTCGGCATCACCATCGGGATCGCGACCGCCTCGCTGCTGGCCCGCGACATCTCCGGCAGCGACAGCCAGGCCGGGCTCGCCCAGACCTCCCAGGTGCTGGGCGCTGCCGTGGCGGCCTACCTGCTGGCGCGGGTGATGAGCCTGCGCGGACGGCGCATCGGCCTCACGACCGGCTACCTCCTGGGCGCGTCGGGAGCGGCGCTCGCGGTCCTGGCCGGGGTCGTGGGCTCGATGGCCCTCTTGCTTGTGGGCGCCCTGCTGCTCGGGGCGACGACCGCCGCCAACAACGGCGCGCGCTACGCAGCGACGGACCTCGCCGAGCCCCTGCACCGTGGTCGCGCGCTCTCCACCGTGGTGTGGGCGACCACCATCGGCGCCGTCGCCGGCCCCAACCTCACCGGCCCCGCCGCGGCGCTGGCGCGCGGACTGGGCCTGCCCGAGCTGACCGGACCCTTCGTGGTCGGTGTGATCGGGATGTTGCTGGCGGCCCTGGTCGTCGGGACGCTGCTTCGCCCGGACCCGCTGCTGCTGGCCCGCGACGTCGCCGGGGTCGACGCCGCGCCGCCCACCGGCACCTCCTGGGGACGGGTCCGCCGGGCGGTGGTCGACCACCCGGTGCTGGGGGCAGCGGTGCTCGGCCTGGTCGGCAGCCACGCCGCGATGATCGCGGTAATGGTGATGACTCCGCTGCACATGGAGCACGGCGGTGCCGAGCTGAGGATCATCGGTGTCGTCATCAGCGTGCACGTGCTCGGGATGTTCGCCTTCGCGCCGTTGGTCGGCCTGCTCGCCGACCGCGTCGGCCGGCCGCCGACGCTGGCGGTCGGGGGAGTGCTGCTGGTGGTCTCCCTGCTGCTCTCGGGTGCTGCGCCCGAGGGCAGCTCGTGGCAGATCTTCGCCGGGCTGTTCCTCCTCGGCCTGGGGTGGAGCTTCGGCACCGTCGCCGCCTCCACCCTGATCGCCGACCACGCACCGCTGGACGTGCGGCCTGACGTCCAGGGGGCCGCCGACCTGCTGATGGGCCTGGGGGCCGCGGCCGCCGGCGGGCTCGCCGGTGTCGTGGTCGGGACGCTCGGCTACGCCCATCTCTCGCACGGCACCATCGCCCTGGCGCTGCTGGTCGTGGTCGCCGCGGTCCTCGCCCGGTCGGGTTCCGAGCGCCTGGCACAGTGACCCCATGACCTCCACGCAGGCCACCCCGCGTTCCGACACGGCCGCTCGGGCCGACGTCGCCGTCATCGGCGGCACCGGCTTCTACTCCTTCCTCACCGACCCCGAGGAGGTGCGCGTCGAGACGCCGTACGGCGACCCCTCGGCACCGATCGCGATCGGCACCGTCGCCGGGCGCCGGGTCGCGTTCGTCCCGCGCCACGGCACGCACCACGACTTCCCGCCGCACGCCATCCCGGCCCGCGCGAACCTGTGGGCGCTGCGCTCGCTCGGCGTCCGCCAGGTGTTGGCGCCCTGCGCGGTCGGCGGCCTGCGCCCCGAGGTCGCGCCCGGCGACGTGGTCGTGCCCGACCAGCTCGTCGACCGCACCTACCGCCGCATCCCGTCCTTCGTGGAGAAGGGCGCGGTGCACCTGCCCTTCGGCGACCCCTACTGCCCGGGGCTGCGCAGCGCCGTGCTCGGCGCCGCACCCGACGTCACCGACGGGGGCACCATGGTCGTCATCGAGGGTCCCCGCTTCTCCACCCGTGCGGAGTCGCGCTCCTACGCCGAGCAGGGCTGGACGCTCATCAACATGACCGCTCTCCCGGAGGCGGCGCTGGCCCGCGAGATGGGCCAGTGCTACGCCTCGATCGCGCTGGTCACCGACATGGACGCCGGCGCCGAGGAGGGCAGCGGGGTCAGCCAGGAGGAGGTCTTCGCGCTGTTCAAGGCCAACCTCGAGCGGCTCACCGGCCTGCTGTCGGCGACCATCGAGGCGCTCCCCGACCCCGACGGCTGCACCTGCGGCAGCTGGACCGACGGCGTCGAGCTGACCTACGAGATCCCCGGCGACCTGACCGGCGGCACCGCGTGAGGGTGCTGCTCACCGGCTCCGCCGGCTTCATCGGGGCCGCCGTCGCCGACGCCCTCGAGTCCCGCGGCGACGAGGTCGTCCGGGTCGACCTGATGCTGCCGATGGCGCACGGCTCCTCCAGCGCACCCGAGGACACCCACGCCCTCGACGTGCGCGAGGCCGCCTCCTCCGAGACCTGGGCCGGCCTGCTGCGCGGCGTCGACGCCGTGTGCCACCAGGCGGCCGTGGTCGGGGCGGGCGTCACGGTGGCCGACCTTCCGGCGTACGCCGCGCACAACGACCTCGGCACCGCCGCGCTCATGGCCGCGATGCACGAGGCCGGCGTGCACCGGCTGGTGCAGGCCTCGAGCATGGTCGTCTACGGCGAGGGCCGCTACACCTGCGCCGAGCACGGCGAGCAGGTCCCGGGCGTGCGCTCCCGAGAGGACCTCGACGCCGGTCGCTTCGACAACCCGTGCCCCGTGTGCGGCGGTCCGCTGGCGTGGGCGCTGGTCGACGAGGACGCCCGGCTCGAGCCGCGGTCGAGCTACGCCGCCTCGAAGGTCGCGCAGGAGCACTACGCCACCGCCTGGGTCCGTCAGGCCGACGCGGCGGCGGTGTCGCTGCGCTACCACAACGTCTACGGGCCGGGGATGCCGCGGGACACGCCGTACTCCGGTGTCGCGGCGATGTTCCGCTCCTCCCTCGAGCGCGGTGAGGCGCCGACGGTCTACGAGGACGGCGAGCAGATGCGCGACTTCGTGCACGTCACCGACGTCGCCCGGGCCAACCTCGCCTCCCTCGACGCGGTGCTCGAGGCGCCGGCAGGGCACCACCGCGCCTACAACGTCGCCTCGGGGCACCCGGTGGGCATCCGCCGGGTCGCCGAGCTGGTGGCGGAGGGGACCGGACGCGACCTCGCGCCCGAGGTGACCGGGGGCTACCGGCTCGGCGACGTGCGGCACATCGTCGCCTCGCCGGAGCGGGCGCGGGCCGAGCTCGGGTTCAGCGCGGAGGTGCTGTCCGACGTCGGGCTGCCTGCCTTCGCGACCGCACCGCTGCGCGCGTAGGCCCGGAGCGGACCCTCACCAGGTCGTGTAGGCCAGGTGCTGCAGTGCCAGCGCCGAGACCACCTGCGCGAGCAGAGCGGGCGAGCGCCACCGGGGCGGCAGCAGCGCGACGCTGAGCGTCAGCCACGGCACGAACGGCACCCAGATCCGCTCGACCTCCGACTTGCTCATCCGCGACGCGTCCGCGGCCAGCACCACCAGCAGCATCGCGCCGGCCAGCAGCAGCACGACGCGCTCGGGCTCGGACAGGCGCCGCTGCGCCAGTCCGCGCACCCGGGTCACGAGCACCCCGAGCCCGCCCCACACGGCGGGGCCGGTGATGACGGCGAGGGCGGCCAGGTTGCCCCAGAGCCAGTACGACGCCGGGCGGATCGACGCGATGCCGTCCCAGTAGCGCTCGTGCAGCACGGGGTAGGCCTCCCACCACGCGAAGCCGGCGACCGCGAAGCCGAGCACCGGCACCAGGGCGGCCGCCACGGTCACCGGGAAGACGGGCGTCCGCCAGGCCCGCCCCGCCGTGATGACGGCGAGCGCGACGAGCCCGACCAGCGGCATGCCGTAGGACATCAGCACCGAGCAACCCAGCAGCAGCCCCGCCGCCACCGACCAACCCCAGCGGTGACGATCCCCGACCTCCGGCCGGCTGGCCAGCGCGAGGCAGGCCAGCCCCCACGCGACGACCGCACCGATCACCGCGTCCGCGGAGACCGCGACGAAGACGGCGACGGGGGAGAGGGCGAGGGGCACCGCCAGGCGACGGGCGAGGTCGTGGCCCGCGAGGGCCCGCAGCGCCACCAGTACCGCGACCGGCATCGAGGCGCCCACCACGGTGACCACGACACCTGCCGCCAGGTCGCCGCCGAGGCCGACCTGCACCAGCCCGACGAAGAACAGCAGCATCAGCGGCGGGTGGCCGGCGACGTGGGTCGGCCAGTTGCGGGGCGAGGCGTCGTAGGAGATGCGGTCGACGTACTCCCGCAGCAGCAGCCCCACGTCATCGATCGAGCGGGCCGTCGGGAGGTACTCCACCGGGTGGCCCAGCACCCGCGAGAGCCCGCTCGGGCCGTCGACCAGGGCGAGGGCGAGGCACCACCCCAGCGCCAGGAGGTACGTCGCGAGCAGCAGGCCACGCCACGGGGCGACCCGTGCCCAGCGCACGCCCCACCACCAGCCGCCCAGGCCCAGCACGATCGCCGGGAGCGTCCCGGGGCCGAACCACTGCGGGGCGAACCACCCGTGCAGCGGCGGGATCACCAGCTCCTCGACCTGCGAGCGAGGCGCCCGGGTGTGCACGTCCCAGCCGACCAGGTGGGGCACGGTGAACGCCGCGACCACCAGGAGGCCGATGGCCACGACTCCCACCGTCGCGGCGCGGTGGGACCCGGCGGCGGTCGGGGTGCCGGTCGGGGTGCCGGTCGGGTTGTCTGCGGACCGGGCGACCGCGGGGGAGGGCATGCCCGCGACTGTAGGGGGAGCCGCCCAGCGCGCGCACCGCCCGCGGCGTCGACGTGCGGTGCTGGTGTCACGAGGCCGTAAGAGTTGCCCCACCCCTGCGGTACCCGGCTCGGGCTACGGTCGTCGCCATGCCCGCACCCGACCCTGCCGTCCAGGTGGCCGACCAGGTGGCCGACCAGGTGACCGGCCCTGTCGCAGATCTGGTGCTGCCGTGCCGGGACGAGGGCCCGGCGCTGGCGGCCCTGCTGCCGCGGGTGCCGGCGCAGTTCCGGGTGATCGTGGTCGACAACGGCTCGACCGACGACACCGCCGCGGTCGCCGAGCGGCTGGGTGCCCACGTGGTCCGGGAGTCGACGCCGGGCTACGGCGCGGCCGTCCACGCCGGCCTGCTGGCCGCCACGCACGACCACGTCGCCTTCATGGACGGCGACGGCAGCTTCGACCCCGACCAGCTGCTGCCGATGCTCGACGACGTCCGCTCGGGCCGTGCCGACGCCGCCCTCGGTCGCCGCCGCCCGGTCGACCGCCGCGTCTGGCCCTGGCACGCCCGGCTGGGCAACAACCTCATCGTCTGGTGGCTGCGCCGACGTCTCGGCATGGCCGCCCACGACATCGCGCCGATGCGGGTGCTCGACCGCCGTGCCCTGCTCGAGCTCGACGTGCGCGACCGCCGCTTCGGCTACCCCGTGGAGCTCCTGCAGAAGCTCACCGTCGCCGGCTGGCGGGTCAGCGAGCGCGACGTCGACTACCACCCCCGCGCCGAGGGCACCCGGTCGAAGGTGTCCGGGTCCGTGCGGGGCACGATCCGTGCCGCCCGCGACTTCTGGCGGGTGCTGTCGTGACCGGCCCATCTGCCGCTCCGGTCCGCGCCCTGGTGCTGGCCAAGGCGCCGGTCGCCGGACGGGTCAAGACCCGGCTCGGCGCCGACGTCGGCCTCCAGCGGGCGGCCGAGCTGGCCGCGGCCGCGCTGCTGGACACCGTGGAGGCCTGCACAGCGGCGTACGGCGCGGAGCACTGCCACCTGGCGCTCGCCGGTGACCTCGCCGAGGCCGTCGACGGGTCAGCGCTCCTGGCCGCCACCCGGGGCTGGCACGTGCACCCGCAGCGCGGCGACGGGTTCGACCGGCGACTGGCGGCCGCGCACGCCGACGTCGCCGACTCCGGCCCCGGTCCGGTCGTGCAGGTGGGCATGGACACCCCGCAGCTCACCCCCGACCTGCTCGACCTCGTCGTGGCCGGGCTGGAGCGTCACGACGCCGTGCTCGGCCCCGCTGAGGACGGCGGCTGGTGGGTGCTCGCGCTGCGCGACCCGCGCGATGCCGCGGTGCTCGCCGGCGTCGAGATGTCGACCGAGCGCACCCACGACGACACCCTGGCCGCGCTGCGTGACCGGGGGCTCGACGTCGGCACCGCACCGGTCGAGCGTGACGTCGACACCGTCGCCGACGCCGACGTGGTCGCGGCCGCGTGCCCGACCTCCCGCTTCGCCCGCGCGTGGCTGGGGGTGGACGCATGAGCCTGGCCGAGGAGGTCCCCGACCTGCGGGACCGGTCGTTCAGCAGCCTGTTCAGCCACGCGTTGCGCGGGGTGCCGTGCCGGGTGCTCGGGCTCGACGGCGGCCCCACCGAGCTGCCCGTCCACGAGTGGACCCGCGCCGCGGATCCTCACGACGACAGGCTGCTGGCGGAGTGCGTCGGCGACACCCTCGACGTCGGCTGCGGCCCCGGACGGCTCGCGCAACGGCTCGCGGAGCGGCGCGACCGACGCGTGCTCGGCATCGACGTCGTGCCGGAGGCCGTCGCCCAGACCCGGGCCCGCGGGGTGGCCGCGCTGCAGGGCAGCGTGTTCGACCCGATCCCGCGGGAGGGCCGCTGGCACACCGCACTGCTGGCCGACGGCAACGTCGGCATCGGCGGCGACCCGCTGGCGCTGCTGGCCCGACTCGGGCAGGTGCTCGCGCCCGACGGGCGGGTCGTCGTGGAGCTCGCCGCCCCGGGGGTGCCCTCGACCACCCGGTGGGCGCGCCTGGAGCTGGCCGGCACCACCACCAGCCGTCCCTTCCGGTGGTCGGTCGTCGGCGTCGACGGCGTCCTCGGCCTCGCCCGGGCGACCGGGTGGGCGGTCACGACCCGTGCGCCGTTCGCGCCCCAGCGCTGGCTGGCGGTCCTGGAGCGACGGTCGTGAGCCGACTCGGCGCCGTGGCCCCCGCGGTCCGCGAGACGTCGCACCTGCGGAGTGCGGCCGTCGCCGCCCGGGTCGGGCGCTGGCTCGGGATCTGCTTCGGCGTCGCCTTCCTCACCGGCCTGGTGAGCCACTACGCGCAGAACCCGACGCAGCCGATCCCGTTCCCGACCAGCCCGTCGTGGGGCTACCGCCTGACGCAGGGCCTGCACGTCACCACCGGCATCGCCTGCATCCCGCTGCTGCTGGTCAAGCTGTGGAGCGTGCTGCCGCTGCTGGTGCGCGGGCTGCCCAGCGGCTGGGCCGCTCGCGCCCGTGACGGGGCCGAGCGGGCCTCGATCGCGGTGCTCGTGTCGGCCTCGGTCTTCCTGCTCGTGACGGGGCTGCTCAACTCCACCCAGTGGTACCCCTGGGACTTCTCCTTCCGTCGCAGCCACTATGCGCTGGCCTGGATCGCCACCGGTGCCCTGCTGCTCCACCTGGCCGTCAAGCTGCCCACGATCCGTGACGCGCTCGGGCGCGACGTCGACGACACCGCCCTGGACCGGCCGGAGGCCGTGGTCCGTGGCGGTCTGAGCCGCCGCGGCCTGCTGCGCTCGACGTGGGTCGCCGCGGGCCTGGCCGTGCTGGCGACCGCGGGCTCGACCGTCCCGTGGCTGCGACGCGTGTCCGTCCTGGGGGTCCGCTCCGGGGACGGCCCGGGCGGCGTGCCGATCAACCGCACCGCGGCCGCGGCCGGGGTCGAGGAGTCGGCGTCGTCACCGGCGTACCGGCTGGTGGTGGGGTACTCCGGCACCACCGTCTCCCTGACCCGCGAGGACCTGCTGGCGATGCCGCAGCGCTCGGAGGAGCTGCCGATCGCGTGCGTCGAGGGGTGGAGCGCGTCGGCGGTGTGGACCGGAGTGCGGTTGCGCGACCTCCTCGACCTCGTGGACGCCCCGCGGGGCGCCGAGGTGGAGGTGACCTCGCTGCAGGAGCGGGGCGCGTTCCGCGCGACGCTGCTGCAGGGCAACTTCGCCGACGACGACCGCACCCTGGTCGCGCTCGCGCTCTCCGGGGAGCCGCTGGACCTCGACCACGGCTACCCGGCCCGCCTCATCGCACCCAACCGGCCCGGCGTCCTGCAGACCAAGTGGCTCTCCCGGCTGGAGGCGGTCACGTGAGCGGCAGGTTGCTCCTGGGCGCCGCGGGCGTGCTGCTGACGGCGTACGGCGCATGGCTGCTGCTGTCCCGTCAGGACCTCGACCGCAACCTCGACGTCGCCCTGTGGCTGGCCGGCGGGGTGGTCGTGCACGACCTGGTGCTGGGCACGGTGGTGATCGTGGTGTCGCTGCTCGCCACCCGGCTGCTGCCGGCCGTGGCGAGGCCGGCTGCGGGTGCGGGCCTCGTGGTGCTGGGCAGCCTGACGGTGCTGGCGGTGCCGTTCCTCGGAGGGTTCGGGCGCGAGAACGCCCCGGACAACCCGACGCTGCTGGACCGCGACTACACCGCGGGCTACCTCGTCCTCGTCGTGACCGTCATCATCGTGGTCGTGCTGCCCGTCCTGCTCCACACGCTGCGCTCGCGTCGGGCGGAGCCCGCGGGAAGAGAGGACCGCTGATGGGGCGGGTCCTGGTCGTCGACGACGACGTCACGGTGCGCGAGGTGGTCGTGTCCTACCTGCGTGCGCACGGGCACGAGGTCGAGGAGACCGGCGACGGTGAGGACGCGCTGCGGCGGATGGGTCCGCCGGGCCAGGCGCCTGCTGAGGGCGCCCCGGACCTGGTGGTGCTAGACCTGATGCTGCCCGGAGTGGGCGGGCTGGAGGTCTGCCGCCGGCTGCGCGCGCTGCCCGACAGGCGTGCGGCGGTGCCGGTGGTGATGCTGACCGCGCTGGGCGAGGAGGGCGACCGGGTCGCCGGCCTCGAGGTCGGCGCCGACGACTACGTCACCAAGCCGTTCAGCCCGCGCGAGCTGGCCCTGCGCGTCGACTCGGTGCTGCGTCGCGTGGGAGTCGGCCAGGACCCCGAGCCGACCACGGTGCTCACCGACGGTGACCTGGTGCTCGACACCTCGCGCCACGAGGTGACGCGGGCGGGGGAGAGCCTCGCGCTGACCGCCCGCGAGTTCGACCTGCTGCGCTTCCTGCTGGCCCACCCCGGCACCGCCTGGTCCCGCGAGGACCTGCTGGAGCGGGTCTGGGGATGGAGCGTCGGCGACCTGTCGACGGTCACCGTGCACGTGCGGCGGCTGCGCGAGAAGGTCGAGACCGACCCGAAGCAGCCGGCGCGGCTGGTGACGGTCTGGGGCGTCGGCTACCGCTGGGAGCCCGCCTCCGCATGACCCAGGACAAGCTCCAGATCGTCGCGATGGCGGTCGCGGCCGCGCTGGCGGTCGGGACGCTCGGGCTGGCGACCGCGTGGGCGGTGCGCCGGCTCTCGATCGCCTGGCAGCTGGTGCTCGTCGCGGTCGTGCCGGTGCTCGGCATGCTCGCCGGCGTCCTGGTCGTCGCCCGGGCGATGTTCATCTCCGAGCACGACCTCGGCGCCCTCACGCTGGTCGCGGCCAGTGCCGCGGTCGTCTCGGTCCTGGTCGCCGTCGTGCTCTCGCGCGCGGTCGTGGTGTGGTCGCGCGGACTGGCCGAGGAGGTGCGCCGGGTCGGGTCGACGGCGGCGTACGAACCGGTGACCGCGCGCGGCCCCGCGGAGTTCCGTCGGCTCTCCGAGGAGCTCGCCGCCACCCACCACCGGCTGGAGGAGGCGCGCGCCCGCGAGGCGCGGCTGGAGGAGGCCCGACGCGAGCTGGTGTCGTGGGTCTCCCACGACCTGCGCACCCCGCTGGCCGGGATGCGTGCCATGTCCGAGGCGCTGGAGGACGGGATGGCAGCCGACCCGGCGCGCTACCACCGCCAGATCCGCACCGAGGTCGACCGGATGAGCCGGATGGTCGACGACCTGTTCGAGCTCTCCCGCATCCACGCCGGCGTGCTGCGACTGGCCCCCGAGCCCGTGTCGCTCGGCGACCTGGTGAGCGAGGCGATCGCCGCCGCCGAGCCGGTCGCCTCGGCCCGCTCGGTCGCGGTGGGCGGCTCGGTCGACCCCGGCCTGGAGGTGCACGCCGACCCCGGCGCGCTCTCGCGCGTGGTCGCCAACCTGGTCGGCAACGCCGTACGGCACACCGCCGCCGGTGGGCGGGTCGACGTGCAGGGCCGCCGACTGCCCGAGGGCGGTGTCGAGGTCTCGGTGAGCGACGCCTGCGGGGGACTGGCCGACGAGGACCTCTCCCGTGTCTTCGACGTCGCCTGGCAGGGCTCCGCCGCGCGTACGCCGGAGCAGCAGCCGTCCTCGCGCGGAGCCGGACTGGGGCTGGCGATCGTCGCCGGGCTCGTCGAGGCCCACGGGGGGACCGTGCGGGTCGACAACCAGCCCGCCGGGCCGGACGGGTGCGTCCCCGGCTGCCGGTTCACCGTGACCCTCCCCTGACCCTCGGCCCCGGCCTGCTCCCGGACCGCCCGCGTGTCGCGCGTGTCGCACACCGGATCGAACAGGTGTTCGGCTACCGTGCTGTCCACAGGCATGACGCGGAGCGAGGCTCTCCACAGTGCACGACACGCTGATCAGGCGTTGTCGGTGGCTCCCTCTAGCGTCGTCGATGTGCCTGGCCCACGACGAGAGAAGAGGACGACACCCATGGCTGGTGGAGATCGCGACAAGGCGCTGGATGCAGCGCTCGCCAACATCGAGCGGCAGTTCGGCAAGGGCTCGGTCATGCGACTGGGCGACGAGACGCGCGCCCCCCTGGAGGTGATCCCGACCGGTGCCATCGCGCTCGACGTGGCGCTCGGCCTCGGTGGCCTCCCGCGCGGCCGCGTCGTGGAGGTCTACGGTCCGGAGTCCTCCGGCAAGACCACGGTCGCCCTGCACGCGGTGGCCAACGCCCAGCGCGCCGGCGGCATCGTCGCCTTCATCGACGCCGAGCACGCGCTCGACCCTGAGTACGCGAAGAACCTCGGTGTCGACACCGACGCCCTGCTGGTCTCCCAGCCCGACTCCGGTGAGCAGGCCCTGGAGATCGCCGACATGCTGATCCGTTCCGGTGCGCTCGACCTGATCGTCATCGACTCCGTGGCCGCGCTCGTGCCGCGCGCCGAGATCGAGGGCGAGATGGGCGACAGCCACGTGGGTCTGCAGGCGCGCCTGATGAGCCAGGCGCTGCGGAAGATGACCGGTGCGCTGAACAACTCCGGCACCACCGCGATCTTCATCAACCAGCTGCGCGAGAAGATCGGCGTGATGTTCGGCTCGCCCGAGACCACCACGGGTGGTCGCGCGCTGAAGTTCTACTCCTCGGTCCGCCTCGACGTGCGCCGCATCGAGACGCTCAAGGACGGCCAGGAGATGGTCGGCAACCGCACGCGCGTCAAGGTCGTCAAGAACAAGGTGGCCCCGCCGTTCAAGCAGGCGGAGTTCGACATCATGTACGGCAAGGGCATCTCCCGCGAGGGTGGCCTGATCGACGTGGGTGTCGAGGCGGGCCTGGTCCGCAAGGCCGGCGCTTGGTACACCTACGAGGGCGACCAGCTCGGTCAGGGCAAGGAGAACGCGCGGACCTTCCTGCGCGACAACCCCGACCTGGCCAACGAGCTGGAGAAGAAGATCCTCGAGAAGCTCGGTGTCGGCCCGACCGTCGACGCCGAGGCGCCCGCCGAGCCGGTCGGTGTCGACGACTTCTGACGTGGAACCCGAGACCCGTCCCGCCCCTGACTGGGCGGGCGACGTCAGCCTCGGCGTGGACGCCTGGACCGGCGCTCGCGAGGCGAAGCAGGCACGTGACCGCGCCCAGCCGCCACCGGAGGACCCGGTGGCGGCGGGGCCGGACGCCGACCCCGAGCAGGTCGCCCGCACCATCCTGCTCGACCAGCTGACCGGTCGCGCGCGCAGCCGCAAGGAGCTCAGCGACAAGCTGCGCTCCAAGGACGTCCCCGACGACCTGGCGACCCGGCTGCTGGACCGGTTCGAGGAGGTGGGCCTGGTCGACGACGAGGCGTTCGCCCGCAGCTGGGTGGCGGGTCGGCAGTCGGCCAAGGGGCTGGCGCGCCGTGCCCTGGCCCAGGAGCTGCGCCGCAAGGGAGTCGACGACGAGGTCGCCCGCGAGGCCCTCGACGAGCTCGAGCCCGAGCAGGAGGAGCAGGCCGCGCGCACCCTGGTGCGCAAGAAGCTGCGATCGCTGAGCCGCGTCGACGACGTCACCGCCACCAGACGCCTGGTCGGCATGCTGGCCCGCAAGGGCTACGGCTCGGGCATGGCGTTCGCGGTCGTCCGCGACGAGCTCTCCCGCGCCGGCCGCGAGGACCCGACCGACGAGGATCCGGACTGACCCGAGCCGCTCGTAGGTCGGTTCCTGGGGTCACGGGCTCTCTGCCGGGGGCCAGCCGACCTCAGGCCATCTCACGCACCCAGGTGATGACCTGGTCGGCGACCCGCTCCCAGCCGTGGTCGAGCATCACGTCGTGCCCGATGCCGGGGACGATCGCGGCCTCGGTGCCCCAGGCGGCCGCGGTCGCCTCGACGTCGGCGACGCGGAAGATCGTGTCGTCGGCCGCGCCGAGCACGCGGACCTCCGTCGCACGGGGGCCACGACCGGACGACGGCTGCGGCCGGTCCAGGGCCAGCATGTCGAGGAACGCGCGGAACGACTCGCCGTGCAGCCGGGCCCGCACGGCCGCCACGACGGAGTCGTCGGTGTCGGCGGAGAGGAACATCCGGCGTACGTGCTCGGGCTCGACCACCAGCATCCCCAGGTCGCGACGCACGTTGGCGGCCAGGAAGGTCGCGGTGCGCTGACGGGCGGTGTCGAGGGTGACCCGCCAGACGCCGGCCGGCGGCATGGAGGCCAGCAGCACGGCGCCGCTGAGGGCGGGGCGGTCGATCCGGCCGACGAGGTGCTGCACCACGCCGCCGCCCATCGAGTGGCCCACCACCACCGGGGGCGGGCCGCCGGCAGGCAGACCACGCAGCACCTCGACCACCGAGTCGACGTAGTCCCGCAACCGCGGCCCGTGCCGCAGGGATCGCAGCCGGGCAGCGTCCAGGCGCGAGCCGTGCGCCGGCAGGTCGGGCGTCGTGACCTGCAATCCCGCCGCCTCCAGGCGCTGGGCGAACCCGTCGCGCCAGCACCACGCGCCGTGCCATGCGCCGTGGACGAGGACGACGTGCGGGACGACGTGCGGTGAGGGGGCCTCGGTGCTGCTCATGGCTGACATGATGGCGCAGTGATCCAGCACCACCTGCGCGTCCCGCCCGGCCCGGTCGACCTGGGGGAGTGGGCCACCGACGCCACTCCCGGCTTCGACGGTGACAAGGAGGAGGGCAAGGCAGCCCTCGAGGAGGTCGGCGCGGAGCTCTCCGAGCTCCAGGAGCGGCTCTTCGCCGAGGGTCGTGTTGCTGACGACGCCGACGACGCCGAGGGCCGGGAGGGCCGCGGGGTGCTCCTGGTCCTGCAGGGCATGGACACCTCGGGCAAGGGCGGCGTGGTCCGCCACACGGTGGGGCTCGTCGACCCCCAGGGCGTCGACATCACGGCGTTCAAGAAGCCCACCGAGGAGGAGTTGCGCCACCACTTCCTGTGGCGGATCCGCCAGGCACTGCCCGGGCTGGGCCGGATCGGGGTCTTCGACCGGTCCCACTACGAGGACGTGCTCATCGCCCGGGTCCGCGAGCTGGCCGAGCCCGACGTCATCGAGCAGCGCTACGAGGAGATCAACGAGTTCGAGGCCGAGGTGCTCGCCTCCGGTGTCCGCGTGGTGAAGGTGATGCTCCACGTCTCGCCGGAGACCCAGAAGGAGCGGCTGCTCGAGCGCCTGGACCGCCACGACAAGCACTGGAAGTTCAACCCCGGCGACATCGACGAGCGTCAGCGCTGGACCGACTACCAGCGGGCCTACGAGATCGCTCTGGAGCGCACCAACACCGAGGTCGCGCCCTGGCACGTCGTGCCCGCGGACCGCAAGTGGTACCGCAACCTCGCGGTGGCGATGCTCCTGCGCCAGACCCTGCAGACGATGGCCCCCACCTGGCCGCGCGTCGACCTCGACATCGAGGAGCAGCGCCGACGCCTCGAGCAGGAGGATCCGCTGCAGTGAGCGCGCTGGACCGGGTGCGCGTCACCCGCTACGTCACGCCCCTGCGCGAGGGCGGCTCGCTCCCGGGCATCGTCGAGGCCGACGACCTCGGCACCTACGTGTGCAAGTTCCGCGGCGCCGGCCAGGGCCTGCGCGTCCTCGTCGCCGAGGTCATCGCCTCCGAGCTGGCGCGACGCGTCGGGCTGCGCACCCCGCGCCTGGTCGTGCTCGACCTCGACCCCGCCATCGCGCGCTACGAGGCCGACGAGGAGGTGCAGGACCTCCTCAACGCCAGCGCGGGCGACAACCTCGGCATCGACTTCCTGCCCGGCGCCTTCGGGTACGCCGACGGTGAGGCCGGGACCCCGGAGGAGTCAGCGCGCGTGCTGTGGCTCGACGCCTTCATCGCCAACGTCGACCGGTCCTGGCGCAACCCCAATCTGCTGGTCTGGCATGGCGACCTGTGGGTCATCGACCACGGCGCCTCGTTGTACTTCCACCACGCCTGGCCGGGGGGCTCGCTGACCCGCGAGGGCGCGGCCCAGCGCTTCGCCGACCAGCCGTGGGATCCCTCCGACCACGTCGTCGAGCCGACCGAGGTCGACCTGGGCGCCACCGACGCCGTGCTGCGCACCGAGCTCGGCTCCGAGGTGTTCGCCGAGGTGCTCGACCTGGTCCCGGACGCCTGGCTCGAGCCCGTCCCCGGTGCGGAGACTCCGACACAGGTGCGAGCGGCGTACGTCGACTTCCTCAGCGCGCGACTGGCCTCGCGCGCCTGGCTCCCGGGAGGCGCGGGTGCCTGAGCACGCACCGGGCCCGGGGACGGACCTGCTGCCCTACCAGTACGTCGTCATGCGCTGCGTCCCGCGCGTGGAGCGCGAGGAGTTCGTCAACGTCGGCGTCGTGATCTACAGCCAGGCCGCCGACCTGCTGCAGGCCGCCTGGCACGTCGACACCGACCGGGTGCGGGCGCTCTTCCCCGACCTCGACGTCACCCGGCTCTGCGACGCGCTCGGCTTCGTGGAGGGGGTCTGTGCCGGCGACGACCGAGCGGGCGCCGCCGCGACCCAGTCGCTCGGCCAGCGCTTCGGGTTCCTCAAGGCGCCGCGCAGCACCGTGCTGCAGCCCGGCCCGGTCCACGGCGGACTGACCGTCGACCCGCGGGCCGAGCTGGAGCGCCTGGTGGAGCGCCTGGTGCGCTGAGCCCCGGTCGTGGCGGGGGGTCCAGTACCCCGGGCGGCGCCCCCGGGGCGGGGGGGGGGGGGGGGGGCGGGCGGGGGCCCCGGGGGGGGGGGGCCCGC
>JAYYWX010000009.1:0-9984 GCA_036341255.1 Actinomycetota bacterium
GATGCCCTCGCTGGCCCACTCGAAGAGGAAGAAGTGGCCGATGATCGGCAGCGCGAAGTCGGGCTTGAACAGCTGCACGTAGCCGGTGGCCACCGCGGTCGAGAGCAGCAGGAACGCGGCGTACACGAACCAGTGCATCGCGCCGATCCAGTGCCACTGGAGCATCCGCGTGTGCAGGAACGACTCCTTGAGGAGCGTCACCGTGCGCTTGCCGGGGTTGTCCGAGCGGCTGGCCGGCTGCCCGAGACGCACGGTCCCGAGGATCTGCTGCACCGCGCGGGCCGTCATGACGACGGCGACGGCGGTGAGTGCCAGGGACACCACGATGGCGAAGGTCTGCATGGATCTCCTCGTCTCCTGCGCACCTGCGGAGGGGCAGCAGGTGCTCGCGTGAGCCTAGGGGGGCCCGACCATGTCCGTCAGGCCCGTCCGGGGTGAGGTAGATCCTACCGGGAGGTAACTTGCGGTGGTGGGTGGTCTCGACGCCCGCTCGTCGCTGGCGCTCCTCCCTGCTCGACCACCGGAAGGATCAGGTGCGCTCGACCTTGCGCAGCTTGCCCTTGCCGTTGAACGTCGCGGTCAGCTCGACCTTCTTGCCCCGCCCGTCCTTCGCGCAGAAGCCGTAGCTCCTGCCCAGGCGGGTGTAGGGCTGGCCGACGACCTTCATCACCTTGGTCGTGCTCATGCCGCGGCGCAGCTTCTTCTGCGCGGTGCCGACCGGGAGCCGGTTGCCGGGGTTGCGGCAGGAGTCGGGGGCGATGCCGTAGGCGCGCTCCCACATCTGCAGGTAGGCCTCGGCCCCGCGGGCCATGTCGTCGAGGATCTTCTCGCCGTCGCCCTTCTTCGACGCCTCGGCGATCAGCGAGAGGTCCTGGATCCAGTCGGGGTAGAGGCCGTACTGCGCCACGCCGTCGACGTTGAGGTCGTAGACCCGCTCGCCGGCCACCTGCTGGTCGACGCGTACGCCGCCGAGGCCCCGGAACGGGTAGGTGACCGGGTTCGGGACGTCCGCCCCGCGCGCCCCGCCCTGGGCGCCGAGCCCGTTGATGTCGGCGCCGAAGCCGAAGCCCCAGTAGTAGCGCGGGTCCGCCCAGCCCTGGTGCGAGCGCCACTTCTCCACGAAGCCGGTGCTGCCACCGGCGTACGCGGTGATCATGCCGCCGGCCCGGTAGACGCGCGGGTAGGCGTCGAGCGTGGACCAGGAGTGGCTCGAGATCAGCCCGTGGTAGCCCATCTCCTCGATCTGGTCGAGCGCGGCGTTGCGTGCCTTCACGCTCATGTGGTCGGGGTCGAAGATGATCTTGCGCTTCGCGAGCTCGTTGATCGTGTACTCACCGAGCGTGGTGAGGCCGCGGCTGTTGCAGTGCAGCGGCGTCGGGTAGAGCGGTAGCGCGGGCAGCGCCAGCGTGCCCGACAGCAACGCGATGGCCCCGAAGAGCGCGTCCTGCTGCCCCGCGGAGATGTCCGGGGCGGCGTACTGCGTCTTGTCGGCGCTCTCGCCGTCCTCCGGCTCGCAGTGCTGCATGTCCCAGAAGGTGCCGGTCTCGAGGAAGTTGGCGCTGTTGACCAACACCCCGGTCTCGCCGGCGTCGCCGGCGATGCCGGACAGCGCGTTGTCGAACTTGTTGACGATCTCCATCTGGCGCACGCCGAGGTCGTGCATCTCGTCGATCTGGGTGGCGATCTCCTCCTCGTCGCACGCCGGGACGTCGCCGAGCAGCGGCACGTTCTTGAAGGTGCAGCCGAACGGCACGGAGGTCTCGATGCCGAGGATCACCGCCATCTTGCCGTCGTTGATGACCTCGCGGGCTTCGTAGGGGCTGGTGACGATGCGGTAGAAGCCCTTGCCGGGGCCGCCGAACTGGGCGTCGACGTAGTCCTGGAAGGCGTAGGTCTGCGCGGCCTGCAGGCGCACGGAGTCCATGTCGTCGCAGGAGTTCCGCTTCAGCGGGTAGAGCTGGCACAGCTGGTTGTTCTCGACCAGCAGGTTGACGAAGATCCGCTGGCCGCCGCGCCAGGCGCGCTCCATCCAGCGGTAGTAGGTGCCCTCGTGGGTCAGCGAGTCCGGCGCCGGCCAGTCCACGAAGGTCGGCCAACCGACCGGATCGTGGCTCGGCTTGCCCGACAGTGCGGCCTCGAGGACGGCGCCGTAGCCGCCGGTGGTGGTGTGGTCGATGCAGTCGACGAGGGCGAACGGCGCGCCGAAGGGGTCCCAGGGCTTGCCGCAGTGGGCCATGCCGCCGAGGAACTCGAAGGCCATGTGGTGGGTGTGCCCGTCGACGTACCCCCGGACCTCCTGGAAGTCGCTGACACCGCCGTGCGGGTTGCCGCGGACGTTGACGTCGGCCTCGGGGTACGGCGTGCAGCCGGTCGCCCGCGTGGCGCGGAAGGAGCTGGCGCCGTCGATGGTGAGCGGCTCGCCGTCCTGGGTGAGGGTCAGCTGCTTCCCGGTGAGCTCGGCGGTCCACACGGCCTCCGCCGCGGCCTCGTCGACGGTGCCGCCCGGCACGAGCAGCTGGGAGTCGGGGTCCTGGATGAGGTAGGTGCCCAGCGCGGTGGGCTTGAAGTAGAGCGGGGTCCCGCCCGGGACGAGCGTGTAGCAGCCGTTGGCCAGGGCGTACTTGGTGCGCGGGGTCTTCGTGCGGCGCGGGTAGGCGCGCGTGCCGCGCAGCTTCGGGTCCGGCAGCGCCCGCTCCCGGTCGACGTAGCGCGTCGAGGCCGCCCGCTCGGCGGCGGTCGTCGGGTCCACGGGGTCGGCGGAGGACGTGCCCGCCCGCGACAGGGCGTCGCGCTCGCCGTCACCGACGGCGCCGTGGATGTCGAAGCGCTCGCCGCGCGGCCCCTCCAGCGTCATCCCGCCTCCGCTGCTGGCGCGGTGGAGCTCCTTGAGGTCCACGCGCGGGGTGGTCGGCTCGTGGCCGGGCAGGGCGAGGACGGCGGCCACGAGGGCGGTGGCGCTCACGCCGGCGAGCACGAGCCGCGGGGTACGCCGCGAACGGGGCTCCTGGGCCGACCCCGGCCGGGTGCGGTCGCGGCGCGGGAAGAGACGGGAACGGGGCTGGCTGGGCATGGGGGGACCTCCGAGGTGACGTCCGGAGAATCTGACACATGTTCACATCCGTGTCGAGGGATACGGGGTGTTTGGTCACCTGCGGTGCGCAGGGTGCGGGCCCGTGCGTCCCCCGATCCGCCGCTCGCGGCTGCTGCCCCTGCTCCTCGTCCCCGCCCTCGCGCTGACCCCGCTGGCCACCCAGTCGGTCGCGCCGGGGGAGCGGCTCCTCGCGCCCGCCGGCGCCGAGACCGAGGACCCGGCGACCGGTGTCCCCGACCGGGTCGTCCTGAACCCGACCGAGGACACCACGACCTCGGTGATGGTCACCTGGCGCACGGCCTCCGGCCTCGACGACCATCGCGCACAGGTGCGGCTTCCGGGGGCCGCGCGCGACCAGCTGGTCGGTGAGTTCCCCTCCTCGAACGAGGAGTCGGCGATGTCCCAGCCCGAGGCGGAGCACCACAGCGCGCTCATGGCCGGCCTCGAGCCGGGCACCGCCTACGAGTACCGCGTGGGCGGTGAGGCCGGGTGGAGCCGCTGGCGCCCGATGCGCACCGCCGACGTGGGCAGCGAGCCGTTCACCTTCCTCTACTTCGGCGATGCCCAGAACGGCCTGACCGACTGGTGGCCGCCGGTCGTGCGTCGCGCCCTGCGCGGTGAGCCCGACGCCCGGCTGACCCTGCACGAGGGCGACCAGATCAACGAGGCCGACAACGACCCCGAGTGGGGCGACTGGTTCCGCGGGGCCGAGCGGCTGCTGACCTCGACGCTGACGCTGACCAGCCCCGGCAACCACGAGTACTCCGGCGACCAGTTCATCACCGGCTACCGCGCCCACTACGAGTACCCGCTCAACGGGCCGCTGCTGCTGCGTCATGAGGACGTCTACTACGCCGACTACCAGGGCGTGCGCTTCATCGGTCTCAACGCCAACCAGCAGCTCGGCGCGCCCGACCAGGCGATCTGGCTGCGCCGCATCGCCCTGACCGAGAACCCGATGGACTGGACGGTCGTCTTCTTCCACCACCCGGTCTTCAGCGCCTCCGAGGGGCGCGACAACCCGCAGCTGCGCGCGTTCTGGCTCCCCACCTTCGAGGAGCTCGGCATCGACCTGGTCCTCCAGGGCCACGACCACACCTACGCCCGCGGCCACCTGACCGAGAACGAGACCGGGCCCGGCACGCACGTGGGGCCGACGTACGTCGTCTCGGTGGCCGGCTCGAAGTACTACGAGCTGGCCCCCGCCGACGACAACGTGTGGACACAGAACGACGCGACCCGGGTGCTGGCGCACGCCCAGACCTCGACCTACCAGGCGATCTCGGTCTCGCAGGACCGGCTGGTCTACCGCTCGGTCATCGGCGCGAAGGGGGAGGGCAGCACCACCGACCGCGAGCGCGGCGACCTGCTGGACGCCTTCACCATCACCCGTGGCGAGGACGGCACCAAGGTCGTCGAGGACGGCCTGCCCACCCGGGTCAAGGTGCGACGCACGCGGGTGAATGGCCGGCAGGGCGTCGTGGCGGCGAGGCTGCTGGCGCCACGGCACCGGCCGACCGGGCGCGTGACCGCGTGGGTCGGCGAGGAGGAGGTCGGAGCCGGGCGACTGCGCAAGGGTCGCGTGCGGGTCACGCTGCGTGGCCTGCCGCGCCGGGCCGAGGCAGTCGAACTGCGCTACTCCGGGGACGGTCGGGCGCGCGCCGCCACCAGGGCCGTCCCGCTCGGCTGAGCGAGCGGGTCCTCCCGACCGAGACCGGCCACGGCGGCCAGCACCAGCGCGGTGCCGAGCAGCCCGAGCGGGCCGATGCGCTCGTCGAGCAGCACCGCGGCGACGGCCGCCGCGGTGACGGGCTCGAGGAGGGTCGCGACGGTGGCGGCCGAGCCCGAGGTGGTGCGCAGGCCGGCGTACAGCAGGGCGTAGGCCAGCGCCATCGTCAGCACGCCGAGGTAGGCGAGCAGGGCCAGCGCGCCGGGGTCGCCCGTGAGGCGGGGCCCGTCGACGAGCAGGGCGAGCGGAACCAGGCCGACGGCACCGACGGTCGTCGTGGCGGTGGTGAGCGCGAGCGGGGAGGTCCGCCGGGCGAGCACCTCGCCCTGCGCGGTGGCGAAGGCGTACGCCGACCCCGAGGCGAGTGCCGCCAGCAGCCCGAGGCCGGGGCTGGGGCCGGTCCCGCCCCCGTGCCCGGCGCCCACGCTGACCAGCACCAGGCCGGTGAGGGCCCCGACCAGGACGAGCGCCCGGGTGCGGCCGGGCGGCTGACGGTGCCGGAGCGACTCCGCGGCGGTCAGCAGCACCGGCGCCAGGCCGAGGCTCACCACGGTCGCGACCGAGACGCCGACGAGCGTGACCGAGGCGAAGTAGAGGGCCTGGTAGGCGGCGGTCGCGGTGCCGACGACGACCGTGCGCCGAGGATGCTCGCGCAGCAGCCGCAGCAGGGCGGGGATGCTGCGGGTGGCGAGCACGGCCAGCACGAGGACCGCCGCGGCCAGCACCATCCGCCAGGCGCTGATAGTGACGACGTGCATCGGCACCCGCTCGCGGACCAGCTGCACGACCAGGCCCCCGGTGCCCCACAGGACACCGGCGAGGCAGACCTGGAGCAGCCCGAGGTGCGCCCGCGTGCTCACGGGCGACCACCGAGTCGTGTGGTGAGGAGCTGGGCGGTGCGGCGTACGTCGGCGGCGAGCGCAGCGGGGTCGAGCTGCTGCTCGTCGACCGGGTAGGTCACCGCGATACCGGCCGCCGGGTGGCCGGTGTGGTCGAGGACCGCCGCCGCCACGCTGGCCAGCCCCTCGGTCACCTCGCCGTCCTCCGTGGCGTGGCCGCGCTGCCGGGTCTCGGTGAGCAGCGACCGCAGCGCCGAGGGGCTGCGTGGGCCGCGGCCGGTGCGGTCGACGAAGGCGTCGGCATGCGGGTAGAGCGCGCGGACCTGGGCGGCCGGAAGTGCCGCCAGCAGCGCCCGCCCACTGGCGGTCAGGTGGGCGGGCAGCCGGACGCCGACGTCGGTGACCAGCGGCGGTCGACCGGGGGCGCGCTCCTCGACGACGTACAGCACGTCGCGGCCGTGGAGGACCGCGAGGTGGGCGCTGTGGCCGGTGCGGTCGACCAGCTGGGCGAGGGCGCGGCGGCTGATCCGCTGCAGCGGCTCCTGGCGGGTGTAGCCGCTGCCGACCTCGAAGGCCGCGACGCCGAGGCCGTAGCGGTGCTCCTCGGGGAGGTGGGCGACGAACCCCTCGGCGACCATGACGCCGAGCAGGTGGTACGCCGTGGAACGCGGCAGGTCGCAGGCGCGGGCGATCCGCTCCAGCGGCACCGGGTCGGGCTGGCTGGCCAGGAAGCGCAGCACCCGCAGCGTGCGGGTCGCGGCAGGGACCTGGCTCATGGGGGTGAGTCTGACGGGTGGCTACGGACGACGGGCCGCGGGGACGTCGTACGAGATGCGGTGGGGGACGTCCCCTCCGCATGACGTCACGCTCAGGACAGCGGGTGCTCCTGCTCGGCGGGCACGAGGGGGGCGGCGAGGAGGGGACAGAGGGCGGCGAGCAGGAAGGCGCCGGCGAACCCGATCCGGTCGACGACCACGCCGGCGACGGGCGGGACGGCGGAGGCGGCGAGGTACTGCGCGGTGTTCTGCGCACCGAGGGCACGGCCGGACCAGAACGGCCCGGCCCGCTCGGCGACGGCGGTGAAGGCGAGCCCGTTGTCGGCCACGGTCAGCACGGTGGCCACCACGACCAGCGGGACGGCGATCGCGGCGTCGAGGCCGGCGGCGACGCCGAGCGCGCCCATGCAGACGGCCGCGGCGACGGCGACCCACCGCAGGGGACGGAGCCGGCTCGAGACGCGGTCGCTGAGCGCTCCGGCCGCGATCCGCCCGAGCGCGCCGGCGACCTGCGCGATCCCCACGAGGGAGCCGGCCGCGGCCGCCGACCACCCGCGGTCGGTGATCAGCCAGACCAGCGCGAAGGTCCACACCAGGAACTGCGGGACCACGAGCAGGACCGAGACGAGGTGGATGCGGGCGAGGTAGCCGTCGCGGCGGTAGGGGTTCGGGGCGTCGCCCTCGACCCGGGGCGGCCGCGGCGGGTCGACGACGACCGCCAGCACGACGAGCGCGCCGACCAGGGCGGCGACGGCCGGCACCAGCAGGGCGGCGGCGATCCCGTGCCGTTCGGCGGTGACGGCGATGGAGACCGCGGCGACGCCGACGCCGACGGGTTGGGCCATCTGCCGGATGCCCATCGCCAGCCCGCGGCGCTGCGGGGGGAACCACCCGACGACGACCCGTCCGCTGGCCGAGGCAGTGCTGGCGGCGGCCGCGCCGGCGAGCAGGAGGGTCAGACCGAGCATGGTCGGGTCCTGCGAGCGGGCACCGAGGACCGCGAGGCCGCCCGCACCGGCGGTGAGCAGCAGCCCGGTGACCAGGACCAGCCGCTCCCCGCGGCGGTCGGTGACCATCCCCCAGGCGACGAGGGCCAGCACGACGCCGAGCGTCGGGGCGGCGGCGACCAGGCCCGCCTGCGGCAGGCTCAGGCCGAGCTGGTCGCGCAGCGAGGGGATCAGGAACGCCGGTCCGTGGATCGTCACCGCTGCCGCGGCCTGGGCCAGCGTGGAGGCACCGAGCATCGCCCAGCGCCGGGTCCGCCCCGGGCTGCGCTGGTCGACGATGACGCTCACCGACCCATCAGAAACCCTCGATGCCTCGGATCCGGTCACCGTCTCGGCGTACGGCGTGTGAGAAATGCCGCCGAGAGGTCGCTCGCGCGCGGCCGAGAGGTCGCTCGCGCGCGGCCGAGAGGTCACTCGTGCACGGCCGAGAGGTCGCTCGTGCACGGGCCGGACGCCGAACCGGCGCAACATCCCTGTGCGAGCTGCACGGAGACGCTGCGCCGGTTCGGCGTGGTGTCAGGGGCGGGTCAGGACTCGGAGATCGAGAGCTTGGAGGTGGCGAAGTCGAGGACCGCGCCGGTGCCGTCGAGCAGCGTGACGCGGACGCCGACGATCCGGATGCCGCCCTTGATCTTCTTCTTCAGGCCGGTCTGGATCTTGGCCAGGCCGGGGATCTCGAGCTCACCGAGCTGGTCGAGGCTCTGCGGCTCCCCGCCCAGCGTGATGGCGCCGAAGCTGGCCGTGGCGTTGCGCTTGAGCTTGCCGTTGGCCATCCGCTTCACGTTGACCTTGGACTTGATCGCCTCGACGACCAACTGGCCGCCGAGGTCGAGCGCGGCGACCGACGAGGCCTCCATGCCGACGGCCTTGCGCTTGGTCTGCTTGCCCTTCTGGCGGGCGCTGGCGCCCTCGACGGTGATCTCGTCGGCGAGGTTCACGTCGGCGGCGTCCATCGGGTCGAGCTCGCCGTCGGTGCCGGTGCAGGGCATCACCTGGTTGATCACCTTGCCGACCTCGACGAGCTCGCCGAGGACCTTGGCCTTCGCGGGGACGCCGCTGCCGTGGAAGATGCCGGACTTGTAGCCCTTCTCGATCTTGGAGACCGAGCGCGCGACCTTGACCGTGGTGTCGGTCGGGATGACCTTGATGACCAGGCCGACGGCGTAGGCGCGAGCGTCGTCCTTGGTCTCCTTCTCGATGGTGCGGCCGAGCTCGATCACGGCCAGGCCCGGGATCGTGATCGGCTGGTCGGCCGAGGGGATGTCGAGGCTCTGCGGCTCACCGCCGGGCGGGGTGTAGCTGATGCCGGCGATGTCGGACTGCGCCGTGGCGTGGAAGCCGTCGGCGTCGTGGAAGGCGCTGGTGGTCGACTCGACGCCGTCGATGGTGAGGCTGCCCAGCGGGGTGTCGGCGAGCACGATCTCGGCGACCCGGTGGACCGAGGCGGACGTGGCGACGCCCTTCTTCTGCGAGGTCGTCACGCGGGAGTAGACGCCGCGGACCGTGCCGAGGCCGGGGACCTCGCTCTCGGCGACGAAGTTGCGGTGGGCCTTGCCGGCGTCGCTGGTGCAGGCGATCGAGCTCAGCGCCGTGCGGTCGGAGCCGACGGGCACCATGCCGCCGGAGGCCGAGGTGCCGTAGCCGTTGGCCCGGAACGCGAACGGCGTGCGGGTGAGCGTGGCGCGCTCGGCGCTCTCACGGGCGCCGTCGGGGGCGGCTGCGCTCGCCGCGGGGACGAGGGCGAGCGAGGCGCTCAGGCCGAGGGCCAGGGCGGTCAGCGTGCCGGTGGCGGCGCGCAGCGCACGGGTGGGACGGGACGGGTGGCGGGGGGTGGTGGGGGACATCGTGCTCCTCGGCCACGGGGCCGAGGCCCCGTGCTCTGGTGGGGGTGGTGGCGTCCTGTCGCGTCACGGGGGGCTGTGACGCACGTGACAAGAGGGTTTCCAGCGTGCGCCTCTTCAAACCCCGCGTGTAGACGAGAGGCCTCTTGGGGCGTGCTGGTCCAGACCGGCTGGGTCCCGGGCGCGAGACGGTGAGGTGGCCGGCGCGTGACCTCTGTGCGGGCGCACGGGCCGGCCCCCCCCCCCCCCCCCCCCCCCCCCGGGGGGGGGGGGGGTCAAAAATTTCGAATATTCTGAATGATTGGGCCGGCCAGAGCGGTTCGGGCGCTTCCGGCCGAACTCTCACAGAATCCGTCCCGGGCTCACCGTATACCACACCAGGCCGTTGGCACAGTGCGTTTGAACACAAAGGGAGAGGAAATGGTGCCACAGGCACATACTGCAGTGCTCCAACAGAGGTTTTCAGCAGGATCCTATAGAATCCTATGGATTCCTATGGAAATCCTTGATTTTCCAGGATTTCGCAAAATCATGTTTTTCGCGGTCCGGCGTGCTGGGAAACCATGCAGTACGACCGGAGCTGGTTGTAATCAATTGTATTGCAACCGTATGCAATGGTATACCAAGGCTTCCGCCAGCGGCTGAGCCCGTCCGGGAGGATTTTCGCCGCCTCGGCCGGCCGCCGGCGCAGACACGGGGCC